>CAXTWT010000143.1:915-11743 GCA_964247955.1 uncultured Bryobacteraceae bacterium | reverse complement strand
TCAACATGTTAAGAAAGCCGCCTGCCGCGATAGCTCCGCCCATATTGGTGAAGCTCGGAGCTTTCGTGTTGCCGCTATCGCAGCACCAGAAGAGCCATTCTGTAAATGCGAGATGCGCTTTATTCTTGTAGCCTTCTGCCTTATCGATTTGCTTTTGCACGTCCCGCAAGCGGCGTCCTAATTCCACCGGCAGCGCGAAGGTGGCAGCGGCCAGCGCCTCGGGCGTCGTGTTCCCGCTTGCTTTGTCGGTTGTTACCACGAAATGCGTGGATAGATAATCAAACGTGCCCGGCGGAGCTTTGAGCTGGATCGCGTTCCAGTTTTGGTAAACATCCGGGTCCTGCCCTGTGGCAATCAAGCGCGCCTGCGGATCTACGGCGCGGATCGCCTGGCTGAACTGGATCGTTCTATCCAGCAGTTCTTCCTTCGTTGGATAGCCTAGATTCCAGTTGCCCCATAATTCGTTTCCCAATTCCCAAAGCGAGCCGTTATGCTGTTTCCAGTGTTCGTTGACATATCGCACCCAGTCAGCGGCTTCTTGCGGTGTTCCGCTTCCTAAGTTCAGGGCAACTTGCGGCTGCGCTCCAATCAAATCGCAAAAGCGGAGATACTCATCCGTGCCGAACTGGTTGTATTCCGGGATGCCCCACGCAATGTTAAGAGCGCTCACGCGCTTGTCCCTGGGACCGACCCCATCGCGCCAATGATAAGCGGAGGTGAAGTTTCCGCCAAAGCGGAGCAGGGGAGTGTTCATGCTCTTCGCCAAGGCCACCATGTCCGGGTCAAGCCCGTCTATGGCGTCAGCGGGCATCAGGCTTGCCTGGTCAACCAAAACGCGCTCATTGCCGTCCATTTGCAGGACAAAGTCCACCGGCTGCAACGGCTGTAGCTTTCCCGGCTGGAGATCGAGAGTGAAAGCGTACTGCTTCCAATCGGTTGCAGCGGCGTCAATTGTAGTGCGAGCTAAAATCTGATCGGGGTAATTTCGGACCTGTAAAAAAATGGTAACTGCGCTCGGCCCGCTGAGATGCTTCAGGTAAACGCTGCCGGTATAGTGCAACTCGCGGTGTGTGGGAAGAAACACTTTCTGCTTGATCCCGGTAGCTTGCTCCGGCACGCCCAAAACGGCTAGGGATCGCCATGAGTTGGCTGCATCACCCCAGCGCGGTTCGTACCGGTTGCCCTGGCTGGCGTTTAACGGCTCCCACGGCAGCGGCAAGCCCAACGCAGAAGCCCGGCTCAGTTCCGGCTCTTCCCGCACCATGCGTTCCACATTAGGCACGCTCCAAAGGTTTTCTTCAAAGCTGGGATTTTGCAGAACTTCCGCCCACAGCCCGTTATAAGTGGAGTTTCCGATTGGTTCTAAAAACGTGCCGAAGATCGTGCGTGGAATCTCGCGTTTCGCTTTTCGCTCCGCATGAATCTGAATGATGGCCGGTCGGGGCGGCTTGTTCTGATTCGCATCATTCTGACGCGCTAAGGCGAGCAGCGGCACGCACAAAAGCAGTGAAATCTGTCTTCTCATGGAACCCCTCCTGTATCCGGCAACACCAGCCGCAGTTGCGTTTTGCTTTCCTTTTTGCTTTCTTCCGCCAGCGCTGTTGCTGTTGATCGCTCCTGGGCGGCGCGCTCCGCCTGGTGCTTGCGAGTCAGAATAGCAGCCAGCTTATAATGAGCCGCTGATGATTTGGGATCTGCTTCCACCGCCTTTTCAATATAGGATTGCGCCTCATCGATCCGGCCCTGCCTGAGCAAGAGATCACTCATCAACTGATTTGCCTTTACATCTTTCGGATCTGTTCCCAACGCCCTTTTCACTTCGTTCTCAGCCTTTTGGACTTGTCCATCTTCAAAATCCAATTGCGCCAGTTCGACTCCGGCACCCGCCAGATCAGGCTGGAGTTTTAAACATTGTTGGAAGTCCATCCGCGCTTCGGCCCGTTTATTGAGCCGTAAATTAACCCAACCTCTTGCATAATACGCCGAAGCCGATTGCGGTACTCGATGAATAAACTCAGTCAAAAGGTCGGCTGCAGACTGCCAGTTTTGCAAGGAGATGTTGGCGCGCGCCAGCAGAAAAAGAACTGCGTTGTCGGAAGGTTTCAACGTGTGTGCCTTCTCCAATGCATCCTTGGCGTCCAGTCCCAAGTCCCGCCGGATGCAGACAGCCCCGAAGTGGGTGAGAGTTAAAACGTCATTTGGGGTTGCCTGTTTGGCCCGGATCAGATACGCCAGCGCTTTTTCATCCAACCCTTGCTTTTCCGCTGCGGCAGCGGCGCCGTTAAGTGCCGTTAAGTTGTTCGGTGACACTTGCAGAACCTGCGCGAAATCAAGTTCTGAGATAACAGGATCAACAGGCAACTCCGCTCTCCCACGCTCTTCCCAGTAATCGCTTACTCCGCCAAGCTGCCCTTCCAACGACTTCAGTTCTTCCAACGCTTTCGCAGGTTCTCCGGTACGCAGCCGCGCTGCGGCAAGGCTGAACTTCACGCCCGGATTGGGGCTGCCCCCCTCGACCGCTTTTGTTAGATACTTTTTTGCTGTCGCGTAATCCCCTTCTTTAAAAAACAAAAGTCCGGCGTTTTCGTTTAAAGGCAAAGAGTTTGGCGCAAGTTGCAACCCATGTTCAAAGGCGCTTCTTGCCCCTGCTAAATCATGCATCTCTGTCCGGGTGATACCCAGGAGGTTCCAGATCGCGACGTCCTTGGGAGATCGATACGATTCGGCTTCCAGCACTTGCCGCGCTTTGGAAAAATTGCCTCCTTGAATTGCCTGAATCGCGCTCTCCACCGCCGTTTCCGCCCCTCCGGATTGCCGCGCCGGAAGCGCGCTTGCGACTACAATGGCGCACGCCGGTAAAGCAAGCCCGAACCTAAGTTTTGACATGGAACTACGCCGCTCAGATTGTAACTTGTAACACTTAAGAAGTTTTCCCCAGTACTTTCATCTTCGTACTAGGTATATAATTCAACTCAGTGTTGCTCAGGGTGGAATTGATTTGCCCTCATTGTCCAAGTTGATCAGGAGGTTGTCTCAGGTTTATGCCTTTCAAACGAATTATTGCTTTGTGCGCAGTTTTATCCAGCATGTGCTTGCTGCCCCTGCAAGCTCAGACTAACGAAGGAATTATTGCCGGTACGGTTCTCGACCAAAGCGGCGCTGCTGTGGAAGGCGCCCAAGTGGTCGCCAAGAATCAGGCAACCGGAAGTACGTATACCACGACCAGCGAATCGGGCGGGAACTTCCGTTTTCCCTCCGTCGTGATCGGCAAGTACGATGTGACTGTCTCCCGCACCGGATTTAATTCGGTAACGCAATCGGGAGTGAATGTGACAATCAGTACGACAACAACATTAAGCGTTACCTTGAACGTCGGTAGCTCTGGGCAGACTGTTACCGTGCAAGCCGACGCTACGCGTATCGAAACCGAAAGCTCCGATATAGGAACTGTGGTTACAACGCGGCAAATTGTCGAACTGCCGCTGGCGCTTGGCGGAGTTGGAGCGATGCGCTCGCCGGAAGCTTTCGTTTTTCTTGCTCCCGGAACATCCGGTCCGGGAACAGCAAACAGCAACAACGGAATTTTTATTTCCAAAATCGGCGGAGGACAGAACTTTGGCAACGAAGTTCTACTGGACGGCGTGAGCATCCTTCGCAGCGAAAATGGCTCCTCCTTTGACGAAGCCGCTCCCTCTGTAGAGGCCATTGCTGAGTTTCGCGTTCTCACCTCCACGATCCCGGCGACTTACGGGCGCACCACGGGCGGAGTCGAGAACTTCACAATCAAATCCGGAACCAACAGTTTTCATGGCACTGCCTATGACATTCTCCAGAATGATGACTTGGACGCCAACAGCTTTTTTAATAATGCCAACGGCGCTCCCCGTCCTATCAACAAGAAAAACGATTACGGCCTCAACCTAGGCGGCCCCGTATGGATTCCGAAAGTCTACAACGGGCGCAATAAGACGTTTTTCTTTTTTAATTGGGAGCAGTACCGGCAGAACATCGGCGGCACCGCTACCAGCATTGTTCCAACAGCCGCTCAACGCAATGGAGATTTTTCCGCTAATCTCACGAACAAAGTGATTGGCACGAGTAACTGTCCCGGCGGCGGCAACGTTTACGCGGGAGAAATCTTCGATCCTAACACAACCACCACCGGAACCGATGGGCTGCCCTGCCGGACTCCATTCCCGAATAATCAAATCCCGGCTAATAGGATTTCCAAAGTTACCCAGAACTTGTTAAATCTTTACCCAGCTCCGAACATTCCGGCACAGGCGAGTGGAATCAATTACTCTTTGACGAGCAACACGCCGCTGTACAATACCACCTACACCATTCGAATTGATCAAACCATCTCGGATAAAAGCAAAATCTTTGCCACATACGATACCCGCGATAACGAGCGCTATGTCAATGGCAACTACACTCTTCCCCCGCCGCTTGATCCGAACGGCTGGAACCAAAGCTTCATCACTCATTACGCACGTGCCGGTTGGGATTATATTTTTTCGCCCACTGTTCTAAACCACTTGGTCATTGGATACAATCGCACCAACAGCATAAACTATACTACCGGCGCTTTGCAGGCCCTGGCCGGCAATTATAGTTGGACTCAGAAGCTAGGTATTTCCGGTATTAACGGCGCTAATTTTCCCATCTTGAATATTGGCGAGGGAACGCCTGCCGTCGGCCGCGCCAACGCCGACGATAATCTTGATAATGGGGAGCGCCTCAACGACACTATTACTTGGGTCAAGGGTAAGCACAGCCTAACTGTCGGATTTGATTTCCGTAATCAGCTTTTTGGAAATTATGCGACAGACAACGCTACAGGTACTTACAACTTCGCGCGCTCTGAAACTGCCGTTAATCAGGCGCTCAACGGCACGAGCGGCAACAGTATTGCCAGCTTTCTTCTGGGCAATGTGGATAATGCTAATGCTGGAGTCCAAGCTCATGCTCCTCGTTGGACTTCTCAATACTACGCTGCTTTTGTTCAGGATGACTGGAAAGCTACGTCTCATCTGACCTTAAATCTCGGTTTACGGTACGACATTGACGTTCCCCGAATCGAGTCATACAACAATACATCAAACTTCAGCCCTACCCTGCCCAATCCTGCCGCTAATAATATTCCGGGCGCGCTGGTGTTTGGCAGCACCTGCAAAAACTGCAACACACGCTGGGCTGATACCAAATACCACGATGTTGGTCCACGATTGGGCTTCGCCTATAATCCAAACGGCGGCAGATTTGTTCTCCGTGGCGGGTATGGCATCCTTTATTCTCCTCTCCAATACACGGATTTTGGCGGCAATCAGTTGCAGGGTTATACTGCAACTCCAACCTTTACTAGCCCTAATGGTTTCAATCCCGCCTTTAGTTGGGATACTGGTTTCCCAGCATTTACTCCTGCTCCCATTACAGACCCTTCTCTTGTGAATGCGGGCAACCCCAACTATATTCAGCTGCGCTTCGGCCAACCCGGTATCATCCAGAATTGGAGCTTCCAGATTCAAGGCCAGGTCTCAAAAAACACAGTGGCTACGCTCGGCTATGTTGGGCAACGGGCGCAGAATCTACGCTCTTCCCTCATGAATCTAAATAACATTCCGGTGCAGGATCTTGCGTTGGGCGGAGTATTGAATCAGACTCTCACCGCAAACACGGCTGGCATTAGCGTCCCCTATGCTAATTTCTTTAACACCTGGGGCAATACCGTGAGTGTGCAGCATGCGCTGCGGCCTTTCCCGCAATATGGCTACATACAAATGGATACGCTTCAGAACATCGGTCAATCCTCTTACCACTCGCTGCAGGCAACCTTGGAGCGTCGTTTCAGCAACGGTCTGAGTCTGCAAACTTCGTTCACCTGGGCAAAAATCCTCACCGATGCCGACAGCATTCTGCCGGGAATTAACGGCGGCATCACTCAAATTCAAAATCCGGGCAATCTGCAAAACGAGAAAGCGTTGAGTAGCCAGGATGTGCCGTATGCTTTCTCGGCAGCACCCCTCTATGAATTGCCTTTCGGTAAGGGTAAGCGACTCCTGAACCATGGCATTGCCGGCGCTATTGTTGGTGGCTGGCAGGTAGGCGCAGTGCTGCGTTATCAAACCGGCATTCCGATTTCTTTCGGCTGTGCTCAGGGCATTCCGGGATGGGATAATTGTATTCGCTTCAACCAAGTGCCGGGCGTAACTTCTCCCTTTAGCCCTTCCGTGCTGAACGGAACTTTTAATCCATTCACTGACACATACTTTGCAGGAACTTGCCAATACGCCGGTCAAACCGGATGCGCGTTCGCAGATCCTAATACGCTGCGCGTTAGTCAAAACAGCAACGTAACTGTTCAGCAGGCAAGAGGCGGCGCTTATACGTTCGGAAATTATCCTCGCAACACGCCTTATGCGCGTGCGCCAAACTACTACAACGAGGACTTCAGCGCGATTCGCAATTTCCACTTCACTGAATCAGTGTTTCTTCAATTGAAGGCTGAATTTCTGAATGCTTTTAACCGTCACATCTTTTCGATACCCGATGCTAATCCAAACGACAGCAATTTCGGCGTGGTTAACAATACGATCGACACGCCGCGTGTTGTTCAATTCACTTTACGTTTAAACTTCTAAGTTTCCCCTAACCCCGTTGTTCAACTTGTCGGCTGCATTCCCCGGAATGCAGCCGATTTATTTTGTCTGAACGATTGATTTATATTGAAATTACCAGTGATTCAACTTGTTGAGTTCCTCGAAGAAATCGAGCGTAACAACCAAACCGTTGTTATCGACGGTGCTGAAGCGGAGCGTCTGGTCCAGCGGTTCGGAAAGCAAGTGCGCAATATAGGAATTTGGAACGGTGCAACCGATGGTTCAATCACGGTTCCTATGAGCAACATTACCGAAGCCGTGCAAACTCTCGATAACAGGGTGCTTACCGAAGCGGTACAGCAATTAAAAACGCAAGAAAGCTTAACTGGCATACTCAACCACTCGTCAGCCGCTAAACAGTTAATTGAGGCTTTGGCAAGAGTGCGATTGCAGCAATTCGAGCGCAAAGTTGAGCAGTTTCAGGAGAGCGACGATTCTGCTGAAACTGAACGCTTGCGACGTGAAGTTTCCCAAGAGCTGTTCAGCGCGTGAATTCTGTTTGTTTAAGAAGGATTCAGTTTCCCTGTGGAACGAGAGCGGTACACTACACGACCATCACAGATAACGACTAGAACTCCTAACCTCTCATCTTCCTCAACCACCATAAGTTGACCAGTTTTTGCAGATTTTTGGGTGACTGGTTTGCGAGCTTTGAATTCCTCAATGGCTGCGGTAATCGCAGGCAGGTCAGGATTGCGTTCTAGTAGAGCCTTGGGGATGGATTCAATAATCACTAGTCAATATCTGCCTTTCTGCCTTATAGCTATAATCTCTCTTTCAATTTCAGCAGCTTCCTCATCTGTCAAAGCCCAGCTATCCTTATTCTGCAGCAATTGATACCGCGCATCCAACTCCATGGCAGCAATCATGTCTCGTCCGGGGTCAATCAATAAACCTTCAACTTGCTGTTGAGTGTGAATGAGTTCCTCCCGCAGAATCCTTACATCACTTGCGTACTGCTTACGTATCAGAATGGTGTCAGTACCGAGTGTGATCGCGTGCATGTCCTCAGGACGTACGCCCTGACGAACCGCTGCATTATCCATGTATTCCGCAATTTCCGGGTCCGCATCGGTAATGATTTTTATGCTGTGCCGTTCGACTTCTTTGTACACATTCTTTAGCGCCCGCTCTCGGGAGATCCGCATTCATTTCTCTATAACCGTCAACATCTTCCGCATCTCCGGGCGTGTCAGCATTTGTCTCGCGCCGCTCGGCCAACTGATTTCTATTTCTCGAATCCCTTTTTCTCCACCCAGCCCAAAGAACACACGCCGGTCCTGCGCTGATAGGTAGCTGGCGGTCGTGGTTGCGGCGCCGTACTGCACTCGGCCTGACTCCGCCGTCAGCTTCACCCGCGCTCCGATCCCGTCCCGGTTGCTTCTGGTTCCGCGCAGGTCCAGCGCAATCCAGTTATTCTCGTTCCCTCCGTCATTGCGCAAGATATAAGCCGGACCGCCGCAGGTCGCCACCACAACGTCCATATCGCCGTCATTATCGAAATCTCCAAACGCCGCGCCCCGGCTGGCCCACTTCTCCGTGAACACTTTTCCCGACTGCGCCGACACATTCACAAACTTCCCGTTAACTTGCCGGAGCAATAGAAGCGGCTCCAAGTACTCCAGATGCGGCTGCACCTTATGCACGTTGTCCATCACGTGGCTGTTTGCGAAAAACAGATCCTTCCATCCGTCGTTGTCGTAATCAAAGATTCGCGTTCCCCAGCCGCCGAGCAGTTTGGTCGCTTCGCCTAGCCGCGATACATTCGTGTCGTAGTTGAAGGTGCCGTCACCGTTGTTGTGAAAGTAAGCGTAGGTTTCATTCGAAAGAGCCGTTGACACAATATCCGGCTTGCCGTCGCCATCCACATCAGCGGCATCGGTGCCCATTCCGGCAAACACCTTGCCTTCGTCCGTGTAGCCGATGCCTGCTGTTAAGCCGTTCTCGGTAAATGTGCCGTCGCCGTTGTTCAGGAACAGAAACTGCTGGAATGAATCATTGGCAACGCTGATATCAAGCCGTCCGTCGCCGTTGAAGTCCGCGAAGGCCACACCCAGGCTTTTGCCCGGACTGGCCGCAATTTTGCTCTTCGCGCTAACGTCCGAAAACGTGCCGTTGCCGTTATTGTGAAAAAGGTAATTTGAAATCGGCTTGAAATTATCCGGGTGGCAATAAGACCGTCCGCCTTCCACCCGCGAGCCGCAATACACATTCTTTGCGAAACTCCAATCGAGGTATCGGCAGATAAACAGGTCCAGCTTGCCGTCATTATCGTAATCAAAGAAACCGGCGCTCGACATCCAGCCTTCTCCTTTCAGGCCGGACTTTTGTGTCACGTCCGTGAACGTGCCGTTCCCGTTGTTGTGATACAGAATCACGCTTCCGTAATTGGTCACCAGCAGGTCATCCAACCCGTCGTTATCGAAATCGCCGACCGCCGCGCCCATGCCGTATCCGCTGCCGCGTACTCCCGCCTTTTCTGTTACGTCCGTGAATGTTCCGTCATGGTTGTTCCGGTACAAGCGGTTCCAATACTCGGGCGCACTCTTGTCCAGCGGCTCCTCGTCTTTCTGCCCGCTGTGCAGCTTGGCGCCGTTCACGAGAAAGATGTCCGGCCAGCCGTCAGCGTCGTAATCGATCAACGCCACCCCGCCGGTCATAGTCTCGATCAGATACTTTTCCGGCGTAGGCGAATTGTTGTTCCGAAAGCGGATTCCGCTCCCCTCCGTGACGTTTGTGTAAGTGACCCTTCCGTTCGCGCTCGCCTGAATGGAAAGGCGCGGGAAGCTGAGGAGGAAGAGCAAAAATAGTAAAACGGCGGTTGCTATTTTGTGACATGATCTGGATGTGATGAAGATCTGCATTGCCTTTTGTGCTGTTTCTTTAAGTCCCTTCATTGCTCCTGCGCAAACAGGGACGGCTCTGCCCTCCAGTTCACCGGCTGGAACATTTACGAATCCGCTTCTGCCATCAGGTCCTGATCCTTATGTCATCTTTCATGACGGCTTTTACTATTACATGAACACCACTGCGAGAAATCTGACGATCCGAAAGACTCGCAGCATGGCGGATCTGAAAGATGCCGAGCGGAAAATCGTCTGGACTCCTCCCGCTGAAGGCCCCTACTCACACGATATCTGGGCTCCTGAGCTTCACTTTATCAATGGCAAATGGTACATCTACTTCGCCGCCGATGCGGGCGCTAACGAGACTCATCGCCTTTGGGTCATCGAAAACAGTTCGCCTGATCCGCTCGCAGGCGCCTGGAGCGCTACGCCTCATAAATTGGCTGACCCCACCGATAAGTGGGCCATCGATGCTTCCGTCTTTGAAAATAAAAGACAGCTTTATCTTATCTGGGCCGGATGGGAAGGCGATGAAAACGGCACGCAAAACATCTATATCGCGCGTCTCAAGAACCCCTGGACCGTGGGCAGTCGTCGCGTGCGCATCTCCACTCCGCAGTACCCCTGGGAAAAGGTCGGAGACACTCCCGGCGACGGCATGCCGCATGTGGATGTGAATGAAGGCCCGGAGATGCTGAAGCATGGCGATAAGCTGTTTTTGATCTACTCCGCCAGCGGCTGCTGGACGGATTACTACACGTTGGGAGAAGAGGTCGCTTCTGCAAACAGCAATCTTCTTAACCCCAAGTCCTGGAAGAAGGTGCCGCATCCGGTTTTTTCGGAATCTCCCGAAGCACACGCCTACGGCACCGGCCATAACTCATTCTTTACGTCTCCCGACGGCAAGCAGGACTGGATTATTTATCACGCCAACTCGGAATCTCATCAGGGCTGTGGTCCTCGCCGCTCGCCGCGAGCGCAGCCGTTTACGTGGAAAGCAGACGGCACTCCTGACTTCGGAAAGCCCATCCCCCTCGATCAGCCGATTCCCCGTCCATCGGGTGAGGGACAATAGGGTTTCCTTTATAATCTGCTGCTTACGCGTCCACCAGCATGATCTCCATCCACCGGTAAAATTCGCTAGTTGCTTAGGCTGGAGTGGTGGTGCGACTCCAGATCAACATAGCATCGCGATCATAGGCTGCCATCAAAATCCACTCTGTTCGTGCTGCGATGTCGTCCAGGGTTGTCTGCGTCATATCACCGTTCTCGGCAAGATGAGGCAGCGGATTGGAAAAATTTCCCAAAACGCCACATAGTCGG
>CAXTWT010000143.1:296-886 GCA_964247955.1 uncultured Bryobacteraceae bacterium | reverse complement strand
CGATCCGCGCATGTGGGTCATCACGCCGTGAATTTCCGTTTCCGGAATAATCTCTGGCAAAGACCAATAGGCTTCTGTGCTAATAAGTGCTTTGCCCTCAGAATTATTCAAGTACCTTCTATAAAGATAGGTTTGGCCGAACCCATTACCGTGTTTTTTCTCCAACCCAGAAGAGAGTGTATCAAGATACACAATAGCTCTATAACCTCTCCCCTGGCCTAGAAAATGTAGGATAGCCTCTTGTTCTTTATCACGATACTCCCAATCAACGAGATTATTTTGGTGATGGTAGAGGGTATTCAGCGATAGGCCGAAATTTAGTAAATCCCAAGTCGTTGGATATGGCGGTAAAAAGGCAAATACGCGACCCATCTCTAACGGCAGTCGGCATAGTGCCGCGCCTAAAGCGGTCGCACTAGATAATTGCAACCTGATAAATGCTTTCGCGTCAAAACCATATTCCAAACACTGGTACATAGAAGTTAAAATTTTCCATTAATGTTCTCGTAAGCTGGTGATAACTCTAAGTGCTGTGTTGATCACTTAGTTTTATGGAACCACCAGCTTTAAAGTTTCACAATCTACTTAGT
>CAXTWT010000143.1:0-248 GCA_964247955.1 uncultured Bryobacteraceae bacterium | reverse complement strand
ACATACAGCCCATTCATGCTGTTTGGGTCATCATAAATCCTACCAGAGTCAATATTCCTACCATTTGCATCAACCTCCGTATAGTCCCAATGCGGTCCTTCACGAGGGGCTGCTTGTCCAGGCCCGCCGAGATCAGGATGAAGCGTTTGATAGCCGCCATCTGGCTTACTACGGATAAAATCGCCTGGTTCTGACGGGTTTGGTTCCCATCCATCGCCTCTTGGCATGCTAGGGTTGTTGCCCGGATT
>CAXTWT010000142.1:0-11776 GCA_964247955.1 uncultured Bryobacteraceae bacterium | reverse complement strand
TAAAATCCGTATCGGGGGTAAGCAGCAGGGTAAGCTCTCAGATTTTATGTGCCTCCGTCCCTAAATTTCTAAATTTGCCTCGGGGATGCGCGCCATGTTCGAAACCGCCTTTCTACGAAAAACCTGTCAAGTGGGTATGCACTCTTTTTGTATGTCTTTGGCAGCTCAGATACCGTCCATGAGCGTATACACTGAATGTATATTGACTAACGAGGCCTCCCCGACGCATCCCGGTTTCGCTTTTACAATCGCTTGTGGAATGCCATGCAGAAAGAAGGAGGACACCAGTTTCGGTCCGCGCCTCACGGCTATCCGTCAAGCGCGCGGTATGCTCAGGTGCAACTAGCGAAAGCCGCAGGCAGCACGCAACGGTCGATTTCGTATTACGAGAACGATGATGGGATTCCACCCGCCTCTGTCGTCATTGCACTCGCGAAGGCGTACAGGTTTCAGCCGATGAACTGCTCGGCATCAAGCCGCGCGTCGAGCCTGCCGATGATCCAGAGAACAAACGGTTCTGGAAGAGATTTCAGATGATCACTGCGCTGCCGGAGAAGGACCAGCGGGCTGTTATTCGATTGATAAATTTTTTAGTCGCCGCTACGCCTACGCGCAGAACCGGCGCGCAAGGGGGGACGCAATGGCCGCCAACACCAGAGAGCACGCTCACGAGCTAGTTGACCGGCTCGGCCCCGGCCAGCTCGCCGCTGTCGTTCATCTACTGGAAGTCATGATCGACGACGAAGACGACGAGCTGACCGAAGAGGATCGTGAGGCGATCCGCAGCTCACGCGAGTACTTCCGTCAGAACCCGGATGGTGGGTTGTCGCTGGAGGACATGGTGGCGGGCTGCAGCTTCACCATGGATCAAGTTCGTGAAGTGGACTGATACAGCTTGAAGAAGATTCGCTTCGTCCCAACGTGCAGGGCGAGGTTCGAGCTATCGAGCAGAAGACCGCGCTGAACATTTTGCAAGCCATTCACCGCTACGCCGACACCGGCGAAGGCCGCGCGAAGCCATTGCAAGGAGAGTTTGAAGGCTTGCTTCGCTTGCGTGTCGGCAACCATCGTGTGTTCTTCGACGAGACCGAGGACACCATTACCATTCACCGTGTTCGCGACCGCAAGGAGTGCTACCGTTGAAGTTCTCTGAGATCGCCAATCGGCTCACTGGTATTTCGACGCCGCTCGGCGGCTTGTCGTAGGAAGCCTCCGAGCTGGAGATTTCGGCTGCTCGCCGCGTGATTGCCTTCCTCGAAGATCGCCGTGTCTTTTATGCCCCGGATGAGTTGGAAGTGCCTTCCCACTGTGTGCATTCGGTTCTCGACATTCGGCGTTTTCTCAGCACCGAGTTAGGCAAAATCGATGCCCATTCAGAGTTTGCGGCAAGCTTGCCATCGATGCGTGCCGCTTGCCGGAAGTTCCTGGAACGGGTCGGCGTCGATGGCCGCGACATCGTGCAGTATCTACCTATCAAGCCGGTGCGAAGCACCGTTCGGACCTGAGCAGCTATGCGGCTCCTCGTACTGGGAGCTTTCGCACGACCGTAGCGAGTTGCTGCACAGTTCCCGACAGTGACGATTGGTCAGTCTCCAAGCCGAAACTGAGGGCGTCCTTCTCCAAACCTTCCGGTTTTAAAACCCCTGATACGGTCGCACGACCGCGAGCGGAAAACTCCACGGAAAACGACACGTCGCCCTCTGCGCTTTCGAATTTGATACGACCGGATAGCCGGTCAACTGCTTCCTCAGTTGCGCATTTAAACGCTCAAAGTCATACGTTGTGAGAGAAGCTCGGAAGCTGCCGGAAAAAGCCGCCACTTCAATGAGCACACGGGTATTTAACCAGTTGGCATCATATTCATCCGAAGCGTTCGGGCGCTCGTAGCCGAAAACTTCAAATGATAATCGGCCCTCGGTTCCGGAAAAAACGATTAACTGGATAGCTTCGCTCATTTTCCGCCTTTCACAATAACCATTATCACGTCTCCTCGGGCATTTGTTACAACATCCGCTTGCGAGGTCGAATATTTGATCGTGCTGGGTAAACTGCCGGGCGATTTCGTGCCGTTCGCAATGATGTCTTCTATTACTGAGGGCGTTGCACCTCTACTTTGCATGCGATCAAGCGCTGATCCAAATGGGACGGAGGCACATTAAATTCGTATCGGGGGTAAGCACCGGGGTAAGCTCTCAGATTTTATGTGCCTCCCTCCCGGATTTGACGCCGAGATAGAGAAATCTCTAACCCAGGTTCCCGGACTTCCATTAGGCGCCTGATAAGGGTTTCTTGTTTGAGACGCTCGATCGCATTATCCAGAACGCGCCATAAAAACCGTCCTCCTGAAAATCTGTCAAATCCTTTTACACGTTTTCAGGAACCGTAACTGACTCAGGAATGCCGCCTCTGAGAACATGCGTGTAACGCATTAATCACGCTCACCGGAGCAATGCAAAATGCCTTTTACAGTGGCGGGTGCAATGTCAAGCCGGAAATACGGAACCACCAGCTTTAGAGAATAACTCAGCACAATACGTAAAGTTTGCGGTCTCACTCAGGTGCGGCTCGCCGAAGCCGCTGAAACCACGCAAAGCGATATCTTCTCCTAAGAAGCCGAAGCTGGTCTTCTATCTGCTCCGGCCATCAATTTAGCGAACATGCGGGAAGTCACCGTGATCTGACTGCCGAAGCAATGACGCATCGACCGGCTCAAGGCCACCCATGACTTTGAAATCTTGGCGCGAAACGAAGTAGCTTTCTTCTAACACCCTGGGAAGTGTTCCGCGCCGGAATCGTTTAGGCCGCTCTGACCGCCTCGATATTGATGATGAGGGGAACGCCGCGCCGCACTTTGACATGGAGCAGAACAGACAGATGATGAGGCTCAGTAGAAGCGCTTAGGGGTATTGAACTCCACAATTGGTCAAGATCGCTCGAATTCGAAGCGAATTCCGCGGCCGCTTCAGTTCCGTAAGTTGTCGTACCTGCGAGAAGAACCACGCGCTGGCTGGGATTGGGAGCATCGGCTATCACGATGAGACCAAAATCCTCCTCGATTGGAAATGTCGCCGTCGCAAAGTAAACCTTTTGTTCGCCTGGGCGGGGATGGAGATTGAAAATACCGAGGTCTCCCGGACGGACCGGACCCGGAGAAGGGCGGAACGCGAAGTCGTTTTCCAGAGCAAGCTCTTTCAAAGGAGAATTCTCCGAGGGTGAGCCGATGAAAATCAGATCGCGGTTCTTCGCCTCGTCCCAATTCAGCAGATGCGCGCGCTTCAGAATGAACCCGCGATGAAGCTGAGAAAAAACATCATCCAGCGCATGAACAGCGATAAGCTCGCCAAACCCTGTGTAAGCCTCAAGATTTGTGCTGGCCACCTCTTCCGGTCGGGCATAACGGAGCCCGGTTTCGGGGCGGCCCACGAACTGCGCGTTGCTGAATATAACCAGCGGATCTTCTTTCGAGTGAAGGGCCGCTTTCCAAAACCGGACTAAGGAACTCGGAGCGTGAATCTCGCCCGCACCCTCATTCCGCCGATTCAGGAAGAAACTCAACCCTGAACCTATTAGGCATCCTAGCAATAAGCAGCTCGCCGCCAACACTACTAATTTGGTCCTGTTCCGGGCTATGTCAGCGTCTTTTCTTGGTTCCAAAACAGTAGCCGGAGCGGCCGCCGGCTGCGGCTGAAACAGAACCGAGTGGCTGCCTTTCGGTATTTCCACCCTCCAAGGGTCATGCCGCCCGGCCTCCGACTCGTAATACTCCGAAAGCTTGGCTCGAAGTCTGCTGGTGTGCACTCGAACGAATGAATCCGTTCGAGGATCGAAGGAGTCGGGCCGGTCAAATAACTCCGTCGCGATCTGATGTTCTTTTATCTGCTTGTCCGGGGCGCGCAGACTTCGTTCAGCCAGATACCGTAGCAGGCTGACCAGCACCTCGGAACCGGAAAGAACCGGACTCGACAGCACTCGTTGGAGGCACGCCTGTTTGTCAAGCAGGCGGTCCGGCTCCGCCTGAAAAGCCGGTTCGGGGTTAATAGGTACGCGTTTATGCATGTAACGAGGTTTAACACCGCGCCTAAAGTGTTTAAACGAAACAGGATATATGATGTAGCTGTTTTGTAGCCTGTATGCTGGTCCGGCTCCGCTGCTGCCGTTGTAAGTAAGAATATCAGAAATGCCGGAATTCTCCTGCGGCCGTCAGTTCGGTGCGGGGAGGGCGTTGGGAAAGATAATCGAATGCGTAAACTCGGTGGGATTCGCTTCTGCTTCCTTGTTTTCTTCGCGGCTACTTCGTTGAACGCTCAGAACGATACTGCCCGCCTGCAAGGAACGGTCCTCGATTCGTCAGGCGCGACAATTTCAGCGGTGAAGATCACCGTAACCAATACGAGTTCCCAAAGAACCGTTTCAATGGCGTCCGCCGCCGATGGCGCTTTTAATTTCCCTGGCTTGGTCGCGGGAGACTACGAACTGACCGGTGAGTTTGCCAACTTTAAAACGTACTCTCAAGCAGTTCATCTGGATCCAGGGCAGGTTGCCGATCTCAAGGTGACTCTTTCGCCCGGCGATACCAGAGAAGTTGTCGAGGTGACCGCGCAAGCGGCTATCCTCGATAGCGCTAATTCCAGCCTTGCTACCACAATCCAGGGAAAACAGGTCAGCGATCTTCCTTTGAACGGACGCAATTTCACTCAATTGGCAACCCTTGTGCCAGGTGTTACGCGCGGCTCGCCGAACGGGCAGCAGACGGGTAATGGCAATCAGGCCGAAACGTTCAGAAACAGCAGTTCAGGCGGGTCCGCCCTGGTGGTCAACGGTCTGCGCCCCCAGGCCAATAATTTCCTGCTCGACGGTGTGGACAACAACGAGTCTCTGGTCAACACCATTGTTTTCTTTCCGCCAGCCGAAGCGATTCAGGAATTCTCGGTGCAAACCAGCATCGCTCCGGCGGAGTTCGGGCGCGCCGGAGGAGCCATCGTGAATACAGTGGTGAAATCGGGAACCAATGACATTCACGGTAGCGCTTTCTGGTTTCTTCGCAATTCGGCGCTCGATGCCCGGCCCACCTTCGACTCCTCCAAACCCGAGTTTCGCCGGCATCAGTTCGGAGGCACGCTCGGATTTCCGATTCTGAAAAACAAGCTTTTCGTTTTCGGCGATTACCAGGGCTTGCGTCAATTTCAACCGCTCGGGCTTGATCGGGCATCCGTTCCCACGGCAAGGATGCGCTCCGGCGATTTTTCGGAACTGCTCAATCCCGCCGTTTCCCTGCTGTCAAGTCCGATTGTGATACGCAATGTCGCCACCGGCCAGCCTTATCCGGGAAACGTCATTCCAACCGCGAACATCGTTACAACAGGTTCTAATTACCTGAACGCTTATCCGCTGCCGAATGCGCCCGGCGTGCAGCAGAACTTTTTAATTTCACGCAATCAAACGCAGAACTTCGATGATTTCGACGTCCGAGTGGATTATGTCGCAAACACCAAAGATACCCTGTTCGGCCGCCTCAGCTACGGCGACGACTCGGAAACAAGCACCACCCGTCTGCCTCCGCGGCTTCCCGCCGGCTTCGGCTCCGGCACCCAGTTCAGCCAGCCGCGCGGATTCGTGCTGGGTGAAACTCATGTCTTCTCGGGTTCTGTATTAAATGAGTTTCGCGGAGCCTGGCAGCGCAGCTTTCTCGGATACTTTCCGCCTTTCCAGAACATTCCCCTCGCTCAACAATTAGGTATTCCGAACGCTAACGTCAGTCCCACGCTGGGCGGCGGCGCGCTGATCGGCGGCTACAACGGCCAACTGGAGTACACCGGCGATGGCGGTCCTTACCTGGTTCCGGAAAATACTTATCAAATCTCCGACGCCTTCACCTGGATTAAGGGCTCTCATTCCCTCAAAATCGGCGCTAACGCCATTTGGCGGCAGGTGAATCTGTTCCGTCCGCAAAACGGCAAAGGGTATTTCCTCTTGTGCGGCAACGGCACCGGCAACGGCGACGGGTGCGCCGCCGGATCCACCGGCTACGAAGTTTCGGACGTCCTCGCCGGCTTCGTCGATAGCTATTCCATTGGATCGCAGACGGGCTACTTCGGAACACGCTCCTGGGAAGACGGCTTTTACGCGCAGGACGATTGGCGAGTAAACAAACGGCTCACGTTCAATTTGGGGGTCCGTTACGACATACTGACCTGGCCCTCGGAGCAGTTTGGCCGGCAAACGAACTTCGACCTCGGCACCGGCTCGCTGATCTCGCCCGCGAATAATCTTGGAAACGGCGCGTCGCTCGTCGGGAACAATTACGGCAATATCGCGCCCCGGATCGGATTCGCTTATCAAGTGAATGACAGTGCCACCACCGTTCTGCGCGGCGGTTTCGGCACTTTCTATTTCATTGATCGCGGCGGCATCGATAATCAGCTTGCGCAGAACCCTCCTTTCAGCGGAAATCAGTCTTTCAGTTATGCGCAAGGCTACCGGTTTACGTTGGCCGGCCAGGCTCCGACGGGAAGCTCGGACCCGCTTGCCGCGGCCGGCGCACTACCGAGCCGCGGCATTCCTCCCGGCTTCAGTTTTTCGAATCCGTCCAACGTGAACGTCGTAGCCGACCTCTTCAATAATCATAATTCTCACGTCAACGAATGGAACCTGCAATTACAACGGCAAGTTTTCGACGGTGGGGTTCTGCGAATCGGCTACGTGGGGACGATCGGGCGCAAACTGACCACCTACTATGACGCGAACCAGCAAATTTTTAATGCCGCCGCGGGAGCAAAGGCTTATCCGAACCTGGGAACCGTGCAGGTGCAGGCCGATGTCGGCAACTCGAATTACCATTCCCTGCAAGTGGAATTTGAACGGCGGCTGAAAGCGGGATTAGAGTTTCGGGCAGCTTATACGTTTGCAAAATCGATTGACGACAGCCCCGGCGCTTTCGACGGCACCCGCCCGCAGGATGTTGGGAATCGTCATCTGGAACGATCAGTGTCTGACTTCTATCAGAAAAACGTTCTGGTGCTCAGTTCTTTGTTTGAACTTCCCTTCGGCAAAGGAAAAAGGATGGGGTCCAATTGGTCCCGCCCAGTGGATGCCCTGCTCGGCGGCTGGCAATTGAACGGCATCTTCACTGCTTCCAGCGGCTTGCCGTTTAACGTCACGACCAACGGCCAGACCCTGCGGCCCGATCTGACCGGCGCGGTCGCGACAACCGACCGCACGGAGCAGTTCTTCACAAATAAGAGCGACTTTGTCGCGCCCCCTGACAATGCCGCCGGAGTACCCCTGCGGCCGGGCTTGCTGGGCCGAAATGCGTTTATCGGTCCCAAGTACATCAACGCCGATCTTTCGGTGTTCAAAGACTTCGATATCTATGAGCGCCTGAAACTGCAATTCCGTTCTGAGTTCTATAACATCGCCAATCATCCGCGGTTCAACAACCCCGACGGGAACCTTTCCGACAGCACCTTCGGGGTAATCAACAGCACTGTTCTGTCGAGCGAACGGCAGATTGAATTCGCGCTGCGCTTATCTTTTTAGACTTTACGTGCAAAGCTTCCCGGCGATCTCATGTTTCCATCATTCCGCCATTGGCGTTCCTTCGCGGCGAGAACCAGCATCGTTCTCGCCGCAGCAGCCAAACTGTTCGCCTTGGAAGCGCCTCTGATCACTAAGGTAGAACCGCCTGACTGGGCAGCGCCCGTCAAAGCCGAAACGCTGCGGCTGATGGTGACGGGCAAGAATCTGACGGGCGGCAAACTTGTTTCGTCATCCCCGCGGTTCCGAACCGGGGCAACACGCGTCAGCGAACGGGGAACCTTTGCTTGGGTTGACCTGCAACTGCCTGCCGGAGCGTCGGCGGGCCAAGTTCAACTGCGCCTGACAACTCCCGGCGGAAACTCTCCTGTTCCCTTTCAACTCACTCCGCGCTTGTCGGAAAAAGACCATTTCGCGGGCGTCTCCGATGCGGACGTTATTTATCTGGTGATGCCCGACCGCTTCGCCAATGGAAATACCGGCAACGACGACCCGGAAGTTTCCAAGGGAATCTTTAGCCGCTCGAACACCCGCTTTTATCACGGCGGCGATTTTGCCGGGATTCGCCGGCGCTTGCCTTATTTGAAGTCCCTCGGCATTACCGCGCTGTGGCTGACGCCGATCTACGACAATGCAAATCGAATCGGCCCGCATGATGAGTACAACGGCGAGAAGCTGTCCAGCTATCACGGCTACGGGGCGGTTGATTTTTATGGCGTCGAAGAACATTTTGGAACGCTCGATGAATACTGCGCTCTGGTCGAGGATGCCCATCGGCTTGGCATAAAGGTGATTCAGGACCAGGTTGCTAACCACACGGGCAGTCTGCACCCATGGCTGGACGATCCGCCCGCGCCGGACTGGTTTCATGGCACACAACGCGAACATATAAACGAGACGTGGCAGCTCCCCAGCTTACTGGATCCGCTGGCGGGTGCTTCCTTGCGGCGGAGCGTTCTCGATGGATGGTTCGGGAACTCGCTTCCGGATCTGAATCAGGACAACCCTGAAGTGGCCCGCTACCTGATTCAAAACACGTTGTGGTGGATCGGTCGAACCGGGATCGATGCGCTTCGGGAAGACACGGTTCCTTATGTCCCGCGCGCCTTTTGGCAAGCGTGGAGCGCGGCGATTCACGAGCGCTACCCGCGAGTGCGCATCGTTGGAGAAGCATGGGATGGCGACGACCTGCAGTTCACCGGCTTTTTTCAGGGCGGTCGAAAGGACCGCGACGGCATCGACACCGGGATCGACACGGTGTTCGATTTTCCCTTGTATTTCGCTATTCAAAAAACCTTTGCCGCTCACGGATCGGCTGAAGAACTCGAACGGGTGTTCTCTCATGATTTCAACTACACCGACCCGTCCAATTTAGTGACCTTCATCGGCCTCCACGACACATCGCGCTTCCGGTCGGAAGCAAAGGAAGGACCGGCCGACCTGGAACGCGCTTTCACTTTTCTGTTTACGGCTCGGGGCGCACCGATGATCTACTACGGCGATGAGATCGGAATGGAAGGCGGCAGCGATCCCGACAATCGACGCGATTTCCCGGGCGGCTGGGCGGAGGATACGCGCAACGCCTTCGAGCCGGGCGGCAGAACAGATGCCGAAAATCGGTTGATCGGTTTAATTCAGAAGCTTACTAAAATGCGATCGCAATCGCTGGCCTTGCAGCGCGGAAAACTACGCAGTCTGTTCGGGAGTCCGGCTACGTATGCTTTCGAGCGATTCTACGGAGCCGAAAAAGCAGTGACGGTGATTCACGCCGCCGATTCGGAAGAGTCGGTGGCGCTGGACGCCCGCGATTTGGGCGCGCCTGAAGGGGCAACTTGGAAAAACGCTTTGAGCGATCAGAGCCTCATTGTAAAAAGCGGCCGGCTCACCGTGCCCATGCGCGGCCGTTCAGTAAACATCTATCTTTTGGATGCTCCCGAAAGTTCGCGGACTGTTTTGCCTGTGAGGCAATAAATTGCAAACACATATACGCGCCTTTCACATCCGCTGGACCCTACAGGGAAAATAAAAATCGTGTTTATTAGGCAAATTTGTTTCTTCGCCTTAATGTCGGCTTGGTCAGCGTTAGCGCAGCCTCAAATGAAAACGGTTCGAGTGGCGGTTTGCCAGATTCTTGTGATCGACAGCGACCGGGAAGGCAATTTTCAGCGCATGGATCACGCCCTGGCGAATGCGGCGGCAAGCCGCGCCCAGATAGCGGTGTTTCCTGAATCGTCAATTTTAGGTTGGGAAAACCCGGAAGCGCACCAGCTTGCCGCGCCGATTCCGGGCGAGGACAGCGCGCGGCTCTCCGCGCTCGCCGCCAAATACCACCTGATGATCGCCATCGGCATGGACGAAAAGAGCGGCGATCGTCTCTATGACTCGGCGCTTCTCATCGGTCGTGAAGGACGCATACTGTCGAAGCACAGAAAAATTAACGTGCTGCCGGAGTTAATGTCGCCGTCTTATTCAGAAGGAAAGCCCGAAGATATCGGCGTCGTCGAAACCGAGTTCGGTCGTATTGGCGTGTTGATCTGCGCCGATACATTTGTCGATTCGCATTTTGAGCGGCTGAAACATCAGCATCCTGACTTGCTGTTAGTTCCCTATGGTTGGGCCGCCCCCAAGGAGCAGTGGCCGGAACATGCGAAGTCGCTCGAAACTTTAGTGAGCAAGCGCGCCGCCGAATTGCAGTGTCCCATTGTGGGAGTGGATCTGGTGGGCGAAATGACCCATGGCCCCTGGAAAGGCCGCACCTATGGAGGAGCCAGTTTCGTGGCGGACGGCACAGGGAAGATCGTGCTGAGCCTGCGCGATCGCGACACCGACCTGCGCGTCATTGATCTTAAAGTTGGAAAACCCTAGATGCCTGCCGCTGCGACTGCGGCGATAACCTGCGCGTTTATCGCGCGCCAAAGGCATCGCCCTTTCTCAACCCTGGGAAGAATAACCGTCGCAAGTGCGCGAACGTAGAAATTTTGGGTTTGGGACTTTCCAGCTTCCCTCAGTTGCGTCAATTGCATACGAGACTGCCTGACTCAACTCTCAGCCCGGAACTCTGGCCGCAAAGCTAAGTTGCCTTTTTATGCGTTATCCCGTGATCTGCGAGTAAACCTTTGTTGAGGCAGCAACAGCTCACCGGCAATGAAGCGATGAGTCCATGCGTTTTACGGCTACGATGGGCTACATGACCAGAAACATCGTTGTCCGAGCTTGCTGTTGCTTTGAGTTTATGTTCCTGCGCAGAGTGCGCCGCGGGCTGATTCGGAAGCGCACTTTCGAACCGACCCTGGTTTTTAAGATTAGCTCAGTCGCACCCGACCGTTACGTAGCAGTTCATGGACGTGGGGCGGTCATAATGGGCTACCCGGAAGGCGGCCTTGAGATTTGGTCCACAAAAAGGGATGGAGGCCTATTAAATTCGTACCGGTGGTAAGCTCTCAGATTTTATGTGCCTCCATCCCTCAATTCTCATTCTCGGAGTATCTTGATGGCATCGTCGCCCTCAAGTGCGCGCTGCACACTATGCCTGAGCTCTACCAAATGGGAAGAATCGGGCTTGTGAAGCATACGTCGGATGAAGTTTGCCGTGCCCGCCTGCTCGACGGATACAATCCACTGTGCAGGACCATTTTGTGGTCCGTCACCGACATATGAGACCGCGATCCAAAATCGATCGCCTGATCGCGAAGCCCAGAATCCCCAGCCATAGTCTTCTTGAATCGGATTCGAAAAGTTGTATGTATCGCCCGTAAGTGACTGCAGCCGCTCCTGCAACCATGCTGCAAAATCCTCACCAAAGCAGCATGGGTTGATGGAATCGGGCTTGACTGCCCCGTACTCAAACAGATCAGTTTCGACCTCAATTCCGTTCATTCGTTCACCTTTGGATCAAGCCGGATTGACTCTAACACCCACCACTCTTCTTGAGGGCGACCGATGCGCCTCCGTATGCGGCACCTGCCGCCGCTCCGTCGTAAACCCAAGGAATCCTGAGAAGCTGCTGAAGTGCCGGATTGAGCTTCGGTCCTAAGGCTCGCCAACCCGAGGGATACCTGAAGGGATCGGTCAAATAATGGAAAGCCTGCGATACGTAGTTACCGTTGAAGACCGATCGCGGTCCTCCCATGCGCGCCGGAATCCAATGCGAAAACTCGAAGCCGGCCTTGCCAGCGTTAGCGGTCGCAGGTTCGTGTAACATCGTTTCTGTAAATTGAGATTGCAAGGTTAACGTTTTGTTCCG
>CAXTWT010000141.1:10306-11782 GCA_964247955.1 uncultured Bryobacteraceae bacterium | reverse complement strand
ATAAACCGGGCACCTGGAGCCAGAAGTATAACCTTGTCTGGGACAAGCTGCTGGATCTGCACGTGTTCCCGCCGCAGATTGCGCAGACGGAGATGAAGTTCTACCTGACCAAAGAGAATAAGTACGGGCTGCCGCTGGATAGCCGTAAAGATTACACCAAGCTGGATTGGATTGTCTGGACGGCAACGCTTGCCGACGGTCGCTCTGATTTCGAGAAGATCATCGGTCCTAGTTACAGCTTTGTGCAGGAGTCGCCGAGTCGGGTGCCGCTGACGGATTGGTACAACACGGTATCCGCCAAGCAGGAAGGATTTCAGGCCCGCTCGGTGGTGGGCGGCGTGTTTATCAAAATGCTGGCGGACGGGGCGATATGGAAGAAGTATGCAAGCAGAACGTTGAGTCACGCTTCTCAACAGTAATGCAAGCCGCTTATGAAGGGTGAGAACGATTTGTGTAAAACCGTACTGATCTAGGTTCCCAATTGCGTAGTTGGTCATTTACCGAATCGCTTGGTGCTAATACACCTCGTTCTTTGATAAGTGCAGGTCAGCAATATCGGACAGCATAAACCTTCCGAGAACGTTCACAGGATCTCCGTCGGGCAGCGACCAAGCGTCAACCAGTTGATAACGTCCATTGTCGGATGCCTCAATAACCCAATTCGCCCCGTCCGGGCCCGGAAAAGAGTCCTTCCAACTGGAGAGTGTCCAGAACTGGACCGCCTCAACATGCGAGAGAAAACGGCGAACCTGCGCCATGGAGATCCTCTTTGCAATAGTTTGTACCCGAAACAGCTTCTGCTTGATATCTGCCGGAGGCGGTGCGCAATCGCAACAGCCGTTTGAGACCTTTGTAGTTAAAATAGCGGCTCCGTCGGCGGCAATATCCAGGCGAACAGAAATGGCAGGATGAAAACTCCGGAGCCACATAAAGCGGTAAATTGCTCCTCGCGCGTGCTTTTGGGAAGCCTGCCAAATCGAGGTCTCGTGGAATGATCGAAGGCAACTGGAGAGTTGGTCGAATATGAAGCGCTCCCAGTCAGCATCGCGACCGAGGCTTCCAGGCGGAAACATCTGAGGGCGTTCCGTAGACATGACGCCTAATGATAAAACCAACCCTAAGATCAGACGCATCTAAAATCTTAGACACCGATTTAGATAGCCGGTTCCAACCCGAACACGCGGATAGCATTTCTTGCCCATGTCACGTTTCGGGATTTTGCGGCTTATAGTTTGCAGTTTGCTCCCGAGTGACGGGCCATACGGAAGTTAGCGGCTTCCGCGAATATACGGCAAAACCGGAATTGATATCCCTTTGCGGAGACCTGGAGAAGCTTAAATTGCTTCAGTCGCTTCGCCTTCTTGTCAAAGGTAAGAGTAGCCGAGCATCCTGCCCACGCGCCTAATGCCCCAATGAGCGCGTCCGAAAAGGAACCGGCTCCTGTTTTGAGAGCGATCATTGCCGTGAACGCTTCCT
>CAXTWT010000141.1:0-10206 GCA_964247955.1 uncultured Bryobacteraceae bacterium | reverse complement strand
ATCTGAGTTGCCTGCGGTGACTGAATCGCATCATCCTGTGCGAGGTAGCGCACGAGAACGTTGGTATCCAGACCAATCATTGGTGTCTGGTACGCTGCCTGCTGACGGCACTCTCACCGATTGCGGTCTCCATCTCATGGAGGGAAAATCGCCGGCGAGCCTTGACGATGCCTTTCAGCTTCGATGTAGGGATCTTAGGGAGGATCGCTACGCTACCGTCCGGATGCACGAAGAATTTGATTCGTTCGCCCGGTTCGAGATGAAGATGATCTCGAATGGCCTTCGGGATCGTGGCTTGCCCTTTTACACTGAGTGCGGATTCCATTGCGTACTCTTTACACTTTACAGAATGTAATACCTGATAGAGGGTTGGCCAGCCTCGATCCGTGAGAGTTTGCACCAATCGCTCTCACTGCTAATTACCGGCTTTGTAAATGCATGTCGGCAAACGCCAGGAACTGGCCCCAGTCGAAGGAAGTTACCTCATGTTTGCCTGTGCGGTAGTGGAAGCCGATTGTGTGCATGATGGGCTTGTTCAGCGGCGGCATTTGATTTGTGCCGAGATCCTGCGCACCCAGCAGACGGTAAACCGGGCCTGCCGCCACGCACGCGAGAAACTCGCCTTTCGGGTCAGCCCATTGATCCTCTTCCGCGCCGGTAATGTAGATGGGGCGCGGCGCGCTGAGGGCGATCAGTTCGTGGGCGTCCACCGGCAATTGATTGACATTGTCGGCGTACTTCGCAAGATTGGCCGCGAACCAGTACGGGAAGACATCGACTAAGCGGCGAATCGTCTCGCCGTAGTTACGACGCGCCAGGGAAGCGCCGCCTTCTCCCGGACAACTGGCCAGCACCATGGCAAAGCGCTCGTCCATTGCGCCTGCCCATAACGCTGTTTTGCCCAGGCGGGAATGCCCCATGGCAGCCACGCGATGCGCATCAACATTTTTGTCTTTTTCGAGATAGTCCATGGCGCGGCTCATGCCGTAGGACCACGCTCCGATAGCGCCCCAATCGTCGGGCTTCGGCTCGGTTTGCCCGGCTTGGAAGAATAAAGGACGGATGCCGTAGGTAATTCCACCTTTGAAGTCCGGCTCAATGTCACCGTAATAAACCGTGGCGAAGCCGTAACCGCGCGCCAGGATTTTTTCCACTTCAAAGCCTTTCGCACTGCCCCGTGAACTTTCGGGCGCTGTCAGCCGCTCATGGGTTTTGGTTGTCCAAATCGTTGCGAGCTTGACTCCGGGGTCGTTGATGATCGAGTGGTTCCCGGAGAAGTTTAACGCCAAGATCACGGGAACCGGCTTGGACGCATTGGCAGGAAGGTACAACAACAAGTCTTCTTTTGGGCCATTCTTGTTATTGGAGAAGTAGATCGTGATCTGCTTGCGAACCGCTTTGCCGTTCAGCGCATTGGCTTTGTTCTCGAAAATTCGGTAGTTCAGTTGTTTGGGAGCCTGCGGACTGTGTCCATAAACGTTTGAGGCAAATGCTTGCAGGAGTTCGGATCGCCGCTGCTTCCAGTCTTTGGCGCTGTACACCGGTTTGCCGTTATTCGACGTGAGCGGATCAGGAAGTGTGAAGCTTCCTACTTTCGTTTCGTCATAATTGGCGGGCGGAGCCTGAGCTTCCAGTGCTGTATAGAGGAACAAAGCCGTAAGGGTCAGTAAGATGGCTGATCTCTTCATAGTAGGCAGCATACGCCGGACGAACTTAAGCTATCCGAAAGCCCGGAATTTTTCTTGTAAGGCGAATAGGCAAAATATGCATCTAATGGAGGGAGATAATATGAATTTTTCAAAAATAGGCATTGTTACTTTAGCTGCTGCTAGTGTGTTTACACAGGCTGGAGTTGCGCAGTCAAGTGGATCGAGTGGGTCCAGCGGGTCAGGCGGGTCGCAAATGGGCGGAATGGGCGGATCGGGCATGGCGGTTCCAGTTGCTGACAAACGGTTTGCCATGATGGTGGCCCAAACTGACTTAGCTGAGCTTCAGGTCAGCAACATGGCGCTACAGAAATCTAATAGTGACGACGTTAAGAAGCTGGCGCAAAAGCTGATTGACGATCACACGAAAACAACCGATTCCATGAAAGAAATTGCCAGCAAAAAGGGTATGACTTTGCCGACAGAAACGGACCCAAAGCATAAAGCGCTGGCGGCGAAGCTGCAAAACGAAAGTGGGGATCAGTTCGATAAGGACTACCTTGCGGCTAACAGCATGGATCATCATAAAGTCGTAGCTGCTTTTCAAAAAGAAGCTAACAGCGGAAAAGATCCTGACATCAAGAGCTTCGCTTCCCAGTATCTGCCTGCTATTCAGGAACACACAAAGATGATTGACGACGATAAGAGCAAAATGGGCGGCAAGTAATAAGCTTCCGCTTGCAGTAAGGCCCGTTAAGGAGGCGCAAAGGTAATGGCTGCCTCCTTAACGGGCCTTTATCTTATGGAGTAGCGTGCTGTAGTTGTTTGTTGAAGAATTGGGCTGTGGCTTTATAAGCTGTTGCCCAATCCCGATGCAGCAGGAAATCGTGAATTTCGTTGGGAAAGATCAGTTCTTCAAAGGAAACATGCTGTTGGCGCAAGGCTTCGGCAAGGGTTACGGTTTGCGCAAAGCCTACGTTGCGGTCATCGTCGCCGTGGATTAACAGGACGGGCGAGCGCCAGGTTTTTACGGAGGCCATAGGGGATGATTGATAGGCGAGATGGGCTGCTTCCTGTACTGCCTGCTGCGCTTCGGGATCTCCTCCTGCGGTGCTGCCTACATCAAAGTTCCTTTCTGTGCTCCAGTCATGAACGCCGTGAAAATCGACCCCAGCGGCAAATAGATCCGAAGCACGAGCTAAAGCCAAGGCAGTGAGGTACCCGCCATACGAGCCGCCCCATACGCCGATGCGCTTTCCGTCAACATCCGGTCGGGATTGGAGATACAGACCGGCCCCGATGACATCGTTGTACTCACTGGCTCCCGCTGCTCCATAATTAATGGCTTCCCGAAAGTTGAGTCCATAGCCGATGCCGCTCCGGTAGTTGACGGACAGAACCACATAACCTTGGTTGGCAAGGTACTGGTTGAGCGAGTAGGCATTGGAGTAGTAGTACATGTAGTGGAAGCCGAGCAGCATCTGCCGCCGGGAGCCGCCGTGAAAGAAGATGAGCGCCGGGCGGTGTTGCCCTGCCCCGCTTCCGGGCGGCAAGAAGAGTTGCCCGTGAATGGGCAGGCCGTCCGCTGCTGTGATCATTACGGCTTGCGGCTTTACCAGCAGTGCCTTTGGAAAGTCGTTCGGCACGGTTTCGGAAGCTAACGATTGAGTTTTTCCGTCGGAGGTCCGGACAACGGCGTGAGCGCGTTCGTTATAGCTGGAAGACAAGTAAAACAGCGCAGCGCGATCAGGAACCGGAACAGGCTCCCATTCGATGGTTTCTCCCCTTGTGATTTGTTGGGGGGCGCTTTGTCCGGCAGGGTCCACTTGCCATAGGTGCCTGCGGTCAATGTCGCTGATATTGGTCGAATAGTACACCGTTTTACCGTCGGGCGACAGGGCTACGTGTTCGACTTCTCCTTCGCCGGGAGTCAACTCTTTCGGCGCGCCGCCCTCTGCCGAGATGCTGTATAGATGGCACCAGCCGGTTTTCTCCCACGGAAACACAAGGTGATTATTCGCGCTCCAAAAGACCTGTGATTCGCTGGCGACAGGATGCCACAGGCTGCCGGGACCGGGGTCGGCGTGAAAAAGCTCGTGCGCGGTGTTTGTTTTGAAGTTGAAGACGCGAAGAGACCAGGGCTCTCCCGTTCGGTGTGGAACGAAAGCGTAGATGCGGCTTACGGTGGCGGTTCGGGTGTAGGCAATCTGGCTGCTGTCGGGGGACCAGACGGGATTGGAGTCACGGTCAACACTGGCGTCAAGGTAGCGGAGGGTCTTAGTATTCGGCGTGTAGATGCCGATAAAGCTGTGATCGCGGCGGCTGCTGACAAAGGCAAGCTGCTGACCATCGGGAGACCAGCGCAGGCCGTTGGCGCTTCCCTTTTGCGAAACAGTAAGAACAGCATCCGCACCGGACGGCTTCATCGTCCAGATCTGACCGCTTCGGATAAATGCGACGGTATCGCCCATTGGTGAAATCGCCGGTTCATGGCCTTCCGTCAGCTTTTTGGCGGGAGAACCGTCCATTGGGACGGTCCAGATGGACTGATCCGGTTTGCCGGGACTCAGGTCCGGGTTGGGGTTGTCGCCGCCGGTTTCAAAATCGCCGCCGCGCGCAAACAGAAGGTAACTTCCGTCGGACGCCCAGGCTAACTCCGCGATCTCCTGGCCGTCATCCTTGTCGAAGGAAGTGACTTTGCGCGCTTTCCAGGCAGGCGCATCGGCAACCCAGATGTTGCGCTGGCCGCGTTCGTTCAGCAGCCAGGCGACCCGAGCCGCTTTCGACGCAGCCAAGGGGGAACTGGCGAAGGGGGCGCTTATAATCTGCTCAATGGTGAAAGAGTTTTGGGGAAAGGCGGTACCGGCGAGAATGAACAGAACCGTCAGAATGCGCATTCCTTACTGTAATCACAAAGGACTTCATTGAATTTCTGGGATAATCAAATCTATCCCCTTGCTGACCGGCGCGTCCAAATGTTTGCGCCTACACGGAGTGTTTTTGGTTATGGGTTTTTGTCCTTATTTGCGTACGTTTTTAGCAGGTTTTGCCGCTGTTTGCGGTGTTTTGCAGGCTCAATCGGCAGCAGGTTCGGCTGCGCTTCCTGCGGGCATCAGTCGGGGGCCTTCGGTGGAGGGCATCACGGAATACGACTTGCAGAACGGATTGCGCGTGCTGCTGTTTCCTGATCCGACAAAGGCAACCACGACCGTGAACATCACGTATCTGGTTGGATCGAGGAATGAGAGTTACGGCGAAACCGGCATGGCGCACCTGCTGGAACACATGCTGTTCAAGGGGACTCCAAAGCATCGAGATATTCCGCAAGAGTTGACTGAGCATGGGGCGCGGCCGAACGGCACTACCTCGTATGACCGGACGAATTACTTTGAGACATTTCAAACGAACGATGTCAACCTGAATTGGGCGCTGGATCTGGAAGCGGACCGGATGGTTCATTCGTATGTCGCCAAGACGGGTCTGGACAGCGAGATGACGGTAGTCCGCAACGAGTTTGAGATGGGCGAGAACAGCCCAATTGCCATTCTCGAAGAGCGTGTTCTTTCGACCGCTTACCTGTGGCACAACTACGGCAAGTCCACCATTGGAGCGCGGTCGGACATCGAGCATGTTCCGATTGACAGGCTGCAAGCGTTCTATCACAAGTACTATCAACCGGATAATGCGGTGTTGATGGTTGCCGGAAAAGTGGATGAGGCGCAAACGCTGGCGCTCATTGCCAAGTATTTCGGAGCTATTCCGAAGCCGATGCGGGTCCTGGAGAAGACGTATACGGAAGAACCGGTGCAGGATGGAGAACGCACGGTAACGCTGCGCCGCGTGGGCGATCAGAAAGTTGTGATGGCGGGCGTGCATGTGCCCGCGCTGGCGCACCCAGATGGAGCGCTGGCGCAGATTCTCGGCGACGTGTTTTCGAATGCTCCTTCCGGGCGGCTTTATAAGGCCCTGGTGGAAACAAAGAAGGCCGGAATGGTGGCCGATGAGACAAGCGATACGCGCGAGCCGGGCATGCTCATCTTAACGGCTGCCGGTCCGAAAACAGCGGACCTCCAGAACCTTCAGAACACGTTTTTGAAAGTGATGGACGACATGGAATCGACGCCGCCCACCGAGGAGGAAGTCAGCCGCAGCAAAACGAAGTTCGACACGCGATTCGATTTGTTGCTCCGAAATTCGGAAAGGGTCGGCTTGGCTCTGAGCGAGTATATTGCTGCCGGTGATTGGCGGCTGGCGTTCATCACGCGCGACCGGATTCGGGACGCCAAAACGGCGGATGTGGACCGTGTGGCTCGAACGTATTTGAAAGAGTCGAATCGGACGGTCGGGTTATTTATTCCGACCGATCAGCCGGAACGCGCGGAGATACCCCAGACTCCGGATATTCAGGCGCTCGTGAAGGATTACAAGGGCGGTGAGGTTCTGGCAGCGGGCGAGGCGTTCGACCCCAGCCCGGCGAACATCGATAAGCGCACGGTGCGGGGCGAGTTGCAGCCGGGGATCAAGCTGGCGCTGATTTCGAAGAAGACGCGCGGCGGCGTGGTGAATGCGACTTTGCGCCTGCACTTCGGCGATGAAAATAACCTGCGAGAAAAGGACGCGCCCGCAAGCCTAGCAGGAGCCATGCTGATGCGAGGAACGGAAAAGCGCACGCGGCAGCAGATTACGGACGAGCTGAACAAGCTGAAGGCGCAGGTGCGGGTCTTCGGCAGCACAACCGGCGCTACGGTTTCCGTTCAGACAACAAAGGAGAATTTTCCGGCGGTGATGCAAGTTGTCGGGGAGGTGCTGCGGCAGCCGTCTTTCCCGGAAAGTGAATTTGAAGCCCTGAAACAACAGCAAATTACCTTTTTGGAAAGCCAGCGGACAGAACCCAATACAATTGCGGAACTGAGCGCCGAACGCCATCTGCATCCTTATCCGAAGGGCGATGTCCGTTATGTCTCGACCATTGACGAAGAGATTGCCGATTTGAAAGCGACGAAGCTGGAAGACGTCAAGAACTTTTACCAACAATTTTACGGTGCGTCGAAGGCGGAGTTTGCGGCGATAGGAGATATGGATGCGGAAGGAGTACAAAAGCAGGTATCACAATTGTTCAACGGCTGGACGAGCAAGGCGCATTATCAGCGCGTGACTACCGATTACAAATCCGTTCCGCAGGTGAATCAGAGTTTTGAAACTCCTGATAAGGCCAATGCCACCTTTGTGGCGGTAGCGCCGGTAAAGATGGACGATGACAACCTGGACTATCCAGCGCTCTTGTTGTCGAACTACATGTTGGGCGGAGGATTCTTGAACTCGCGGCTGGCGACCCGTATCCGCGTGAAGGAAGGACTCAGCTATGGAGTTGGATCTCAATTGTCAGTGCCCACGAAAGAGGATGGCGGCACATTCCTGACGTATGCGATTACCGCGCCACAAAACATGGGCAAGGTCGAGAGCAGTTTCAAAGACGAAGTCGCTAAAGCATTGCAAAGCGGCTTTACCCCCGAGGAGATTGCGGCGGCAAAGTCGGGTTGGCTGCAATCGCGACAGGTGAGCCGGGGGCAGGATAACGAACTGACCAGTCGGTTGGCAAACGAGGCTTACTGGAACCGCACCATGCAGTGGGACGCTAAACTGGAAGCGGCAGTTAACAGCCTGACTGCCGATCGGGTAAACAACACGCTTCGCAAGTATCTCAGCCTGGGGCAGATCAGCATCTTTAAAGCCGGTGATTTCGCCAAGGCGAAAGCGGCGGGTGCTGTTCCTTCGACAAAGTAGAGACTGTAAGCGGATTAGCTCGCTTTTAAAAAGTTCCAGACCGATTTCGTGACAATTTCCGGCTGATCCAGCCAGATAACATGACCGGAGTCCGGCACGAATTGGTAGCGGGCATTAGGAGCAAGTGACGCCATCTCCTGAGCGAGCGTGGGCGTCCCTTCCATGTCTTTATCGCCCATCAGGAACAGCGTGGGAGGCTTAAGATTTTTCAGTTCGGGACGAAGCGCATAACTCATCGGATTGGCAAATTCACGGCCAGCTTCTTTCACCATGCTGTCCCACGCAAGGGCGGCGCTGGGAATCTTGGCAGCCGCTAGTGAAGCCTCAATCATCTCGTTTGAAGCGCGATCACCGTTCGCCATCAGCACGCGATATTCAGCCCGGATACTCTCAAAGGTCGGTGGCGGCTGCTCGGAGCGGAGAGGCGCATGGCGAAATGGTTTTGGTGCGGAAGCGGCCGGTCCTCCTAAAAGGATAAGCTTGGATACTCGTTCTGGAGCGGCCAAGGCGAAAACGAGCCCCCAATAGCCCCCGATAGAACAACCGGCAATCGCGGCCTTCTGTAAGCGCAACGCATCGAACAGGCCCGTCATGCAATCCACGGCCTGTTGTCGAATGGGAACGCCCGTGTAATCCAGTTTGTCGCTCAAGCCGCAACCCGGACGGTCTGGGGCATAAATATTGAAACTGTTTTGCAGCGTGCCTATCAGCGGCGCAAATTGCGCAGCCATCGCTCCTCCCCCGTGAATCATTACCAGCGGCTCGCCGCTTCCTGCCTGAAGAACGCGCAGTTTGAGCGCCGGTTTTTGCAGTTGAAAATAATCAAATCGGGCAAGGACGTGGTCCCGGCGGAATAATCGCGCTTCAGCCTGTTTGTATTGTTCGATACTTGGGTCCTCCGCTCCAGCTACGAAGCTGAGGGACAACGCCGATGCGAGCTGAGCGGAAAAATGACGACGTGTTGTGGCGTGTTTCTTCATATGCTGTCTACTTTGCAGGGCTCGCGGGAGTTGCGGCAAGCAAAAAACGGTAACGGAACGCGTACGTACGTTTTAGAATCAAAGAGTTACAAAGCCGAAAACTAGAGCAGATGACTTCCCAAAAACTTAAGGAAGCGGCGCTTGCCGAGTTGGACCGGATCTTGGCAAGCTCGACATTCGCCAACTCCAGCCGCTCCGCCAATCTGCTCCGTTTCCTGGTCACGGAGACACTGGCCGGACGTGCTGACCAGTTGAAGGAGTATGCGCTCGGCGTTGGGGCTTTAGGACGTAAACAGAACTTTGATCCCCGAGTTGATCCCATTGCCCGGGTAGAAGCATCGCGGTTGCGCAGTAAGTTGGATCTGCATTACGCCAAAGATGGCTCCGGCGGGGAGGTGCGCATTGTGTTGCCTCGCGGCACATACGTACCCGAGTTTGAAGCCCAAACTAATCCTACCCCGACAGTGAAACAAAGATGGGCACGCAGTACACTCCTGGCGCTTTGTTCAGCCTCGGTTTGTGCTTTTTTAAGTGGGGTCGGCCTCGCCCGGTTTTGGAAGGGTAATGACCCTTCACCCCCGACGCTCTATGCCTCAATTCTTCCGCCGAAGTCTTCGGTAATAGATTCTTTTGCGATTTCGCCGAATGGCGCATATCTGGCGATGGCGGCTTCCACTCAAGGAGTCCCGCGCTTGTACCTACGGTCGCTTTCCTCATCCTTTGAGGAGCATGTGCTTCCCGCAACAGAAAACGCATCCTATCCGTTCTGGTCCCCGGATGGCAGATTCATCGCTTTTTTCGCAGAAAGGAAGCTCAAAATTATTGACCTAACCGGCGGTGAACCTCGCGCTGTGGCCGATACGCCGCTAGGCCGTGGTGGAGCTTGGAACAAAAACGGAGATATCGTGTTTGCTCCAGGCGCGTTGGGCTCTCTCTTATGCGTTCGGAGTCAGGGAGGCAAACCCGTCGAATGGACCACGCTTGACAGAGCGGGAGGCGAAGTCAGCCATCTTTGGCCCACGTTGCTGCCCGATGGGAACCGTTTTGCGTACCTGGCTCTTAATGGCGACCCAGCGCTTTCCGCCATTCTGATAACTAGCTTTGCAAAGCCGAAGGAACGAGTGCGCCTCCTGCGCGCCAATACATCGGCGACTTTAGGCCAATCCGGGCCGAATGCTCTGCGGCTGCTGTTTCTTCGCGATGGACAGCTCACGGCACAGGAGTTGAGGGCCCAGGACTTGCGGCTGATGGGCGAGCCTGTGACGGTTGCAAAACAAGTGGACTTTGAGCCGCTCACCCGGTATGGCCTGTTCTCGCTTTCCCAAAAGGATTTTCTGACCTTTATGCCGGGAACTCCTTATCGTTACCAACTGACTTGGTTTGATCGTAACGGGGGAGAACACGGTAGCATCGGCGATCCCGGCGATTTTTATGCGCTCAAGCCTTCGCCTGATGGCTCCCGCTTGCTGGTGAATCAGACAGATGCGCGCACCGGCTATACGGGCGTTTCGAACGTGGATCTCACGCGCGGGACCGTCTCACCCGTCACGATAGGCAGCGTAGACTTCTTCCCAATCTGGTCGCCCGACGGCACTACTGTCGTTTTCGCTAGGTCAGACGGAACTGCCGAGTGGGGCATGCGCCTAAGCCTGGTATCGGCGAATGGAGGTTCGCCGCGAGTTCTTTCCGATGTAGGTGGTCCGGTTTTTCCAAGCGACTGGTCGGATGACGGAAAGTACATTGCTTACACCGGATATGCGCCGCTTGCGGGTGTCCGGGTTGTATCGCTTGCCGGA
>CAXTWT010000140.1:5984-11787 GCA_964247955.1 uncultured Bryobacteraceae bacterium | reverse complement strand
CAAACGGAAAAGGGTCTACCGCTGTCTCTGCCTCATCCGGTGAAGGGGAGGGAAATACGGGCGCGGCGCCGTTTGCTCCTGCGCTTGGCGGCGCGCTTTCTGCGTCTTGCTCTGGGCGGCGGCGATCAGGGCACGCTGCTGTTGGATCACACGAAATAACGGCTCCTCATCGATGCACCAGCTCCAGCGGACGATCCGCCTGCACGTTTCCCCGAATCGGGCTGAACTTGTCCGCAACCGCCCTCGCTCCCTGTCGAGCACGGACCAATTCTTGCGGAGGGGCCGCTTGCAGGCGGGCGCGGATAGTTTGATAAACCGGCTTGGGCACTCCCGCCTGAAAACAGTCCATCGCAATCGAGCGATGGAGGGCAGCCACAGACGGCCGCCGGGGATACAGCAAGAAGCCACGAATGGCTTCCTGGACGATTCTCTCCCGGGCGCGGCTTAACTGGGTGGAGCCGCGCTTCCGACCGCGTGTTTCCGGCAGCAGTGAGGAGGCTTCCCGATCCTGTTTGTAGTGAGCCAGCCACCGATAAACTGTGGGTCGGCTGAGTTGGAGGGACACGGCGGCCTTGTCGATCTGCTCAGTGGTATAGCTTTCCAGCTCCGCTAACGGCGCGAGGACTGCCGCCTTCCGGACCGCCGCGTCCCAGTCCTCATCCGGGACAGAATCGAGAGTAACAGGCCGTTGAGCCATAGCGGGTAAAGAGCGGAGATGAAAACGCTCTCACTATATAAGCACAAATCCCACCATTAAGGAATAAATTGTACCCACGTGAGAATGAATAGAATGTTGAGCTACAGTGACATAAGTCGCTTTGCCAGTCCCATGATATAGGAATATTGACAGGTGGATCACAGGGGCGAGGCGAACAGACAAGGTGAGCATGGAATCCATCCTTTGGCCGGAACGCTTTCAGCCTGCCGCCGCTCGGCCTCGCTCTGTTTCACCAATGGCTAAAGTCGAGCTAAGCAAATTTGCATTTCTAAAGTTCGCAACAAAATTCTCTCGCCAAAAGCGATGTGGAGAGTCAGGAAGGCTCCTCTGAGCTGTGCAGGTCAAAGAACACCGGAATAGCTTCGCGCAGGGAGGCTTCATGTTCCCATTGGTCATATTCCGCCAGCCTCTCCTGCCGGCTCTCTTGAATGTGGGCTGACATGAGCGCTCTTGCCCGATCCGGATTTGGTTCCGTCACCGCTTGCAGAATGTCTCGATGATACTTATGAATCTTGGTGAGCGTCGCCGCATCGTGGCCGCGCCGGTGAATGGAAAAGATTCTGATCAGCAGCCGAGTCTCATTCACAATTTTCAGAATGCGGGCGTTGGCCGCCATGCGCAGCAGCAGCGTATGGAAACCAAGATCGCAGGCGATGAATCGGTGCATTTGCCGTTGGTCCAGCTCCACGTTCAGCCCTTTTTTTAATTCTGCTTTTAAGCGAAGAACTTCATCAGCAAGGTTCTGTAAGCGTTGAAGATTTTGGGCGGTATTGCCTGGCCGCGCCGCTTTCCCCACCGCATAAACTTCCAGAGCTTCTCTTAACTCATACAGGTCGATAATGTCCTGACGTCCCAATTGCACGACCACCGCGCCCCGGTGGGGAGTCTGTTCCAGCAAACCCTCGGCCACTAGCTGCCCGAGCGCTTCGCGCACGGGTGTCCGGCTGCTGCCTAATTCCTGAGCCAGTGGTATTTCCGAGACCGCGCTTCCGGGGGATAACTCACCACGCATGATTTTATGCTGGATGAGCTGGTACGCCTTCTCCCGAACGGAACAATCAATACGCGGCGCCGGAGCTGAGCCGTTACGCTTCACGAGTTTAGTATAAGCTGATTGACAATTGCATTTTTTAGTAGACAAACTGTCGACAGTTGTATATATTGCAGAAAGGCTGAACGGAAAGGAGTCATTCTGCATTGGCGCGCGACGACCACGGTGAAACCAAATTCCCGACGCCCTTGCGAGGAATCATTCCCCCGCTTGTCACGCCTTTAACGGATCACGGCGATCTTGACAAGTCCGGACTTAAATCAGTGATCAATCGCGTCTTGGGGGGCGGGGTCCAGGGACTCTTTCTGCTCGGCAGCACGGGTGAGTTCTGCAGTTTGAACTCCGAGACATGCAAAGCTGTGATCGATGAGGGGTGCGCGTCCGTGGCGGGACGTGTTCCCGTTATTATCAATGTTTCGAATACGTCGCTCGACGAGTCCGTCCGATTGGCGCAGTATGCCGCGCGCGCCGGAGCTGTTGCCGTGGCGATTTGCCCTCCTTATTACTACTCAGTCACGCAAGACGACTTAGTGCGTTATGTCTCGAAATTTACGGCGCGCGCTGAGCTTCCAGTGTTTCTTTACAACATTCCCCAGCATGCGCATGTCGAGTTTACGGTGGAGACGGTTTACCGTCTGGCGGATCTTCCCAATATCGTCGGCATGAAGAACAGCAATGGAGACTTAGACTACCTGGCCGCAATCAATCGCGTGAAATCCCGCCATCCTTTGTTCTCGCTTCTGGTCGGAACCGAAGAGATCATGATGGCTTCCCTGGATGCGGGCGCTGACGGAAGCGTTTGCGGAGGGGCCAATCTGTTCCCACGTCTTTACGTCAGGCTTTATGAAGCCGTAACGGAAGGACGCCGCCCGCAAGCGGAGGCGCTGCAAGCCTTAATCGTCAGGGTGGCAGCGGCAATCTATACGGTGGGACCTGCTCCGACAGCTTATCTTCGCGGAGTGAAGAGCGCCCTGGCGCAACTGGGCGTTTGCGGCAGTGCATTAGCCGAACCGCTGGGCGATTTTGATCAGGAAGAACAGGAAGAACTTTGTTCGCGCTTGAAGCGTTTACTGCCGGATATCGAATGAAAGGAATCAGTCATGCGGAAGTTTCGAGCGGCCACGTGGACCGCATTTGCCTGGTTGTGCTTGACAACGGGACTGCATGCGCAGGTCAACGCCACCGGAACATTCTCCGGGCAGGTAACTGACCCGAGCGGCGCCGCTGTAACCAACGCTCAAATTAAAATCACGAATCAGGAAACCGGCATTGCCACAACCAAAGAGACGGCTTCGGACGGCTATTACACTGTTCCTTTGTTGAAGCCCGGCGTCTATTCCGTTGAGGCGAGCGTTCCTGGATTTACGACCGCTGTGAGGAAAAATATCACCTTGCAAATTCAGCAGGTGATTCAGGAGGATTTCAAGCTGCAGGTCGGCAACATGCAGCAGGAGGTTACGGTCGAAGGCGGAGCGCCGTTGCTGAACACCGAATCGACGGAAGTCGGCAATGTGATCTCGCAGGAGTCTACACAACAGCTTCCTTTAAACGGCAGGAACTTCTCGCAATTGGCGCTGCTCGTGCCGGGCACCAATCCGGGACCTGTGGGCGGGATCAGGACACAGGGGAACGGCAATGAAACACAACGGGCGGGTGCTGAAATTGTCGCTTCCGGTTCCAGAGGAAGTTTTAATACGTTTATGATTGACGGCTTAGATGACCGCGATCAGTCGATCGGAACCGTCAAGGTTTTTCCGAACCTGGAAAGCATTGGCGAGTTCAAGGTGCAAATCGGGAACTACAGCGCCGAGTTCGCCGGCGGCGGCGCGGTGATTAATGTCATTACGCGTTCCGGCGGAAACGAATTTCATGGCTCGGCCTTTGAGTTTCTGCGAAATAACGCGTTGGATGCGCGCCAGTTCTTTGATGCTCGCAAGCCGCAGTTTCAGCAAAACCAGTTTGGCGGCGCTCTCGGCGGGCCGATTCGCAGAAACAAAACCTTCTTTTTTGGGGATTATCAAGGACTGCGCCTGCATACCGCGAGCACATCGGTCGTTACCGAGCCGACGGCAGCGATGCGGAATGGAAATTTCAGCGGAGTTGCCACGATCTATGACCCCGGCACGTACAATATGGCATCCAACACCCGCCAGCAATTCGCCGGAAACGTGATTCCCGCCGGCAGGATCGACCCGGTTGCCCGAAACTTGCTGGCTATTATCCCTTTGCCCAATCAGCCGGGAATCAAAAACAATTTGCGGCTTAATGATCTGGCCGTGCAGGTTCAGGATCAATACGATGTGCGGGTGGATCAGAATTTTTCGGAGCATGACAGCACGTTTGTCCGGTATACGCATGGCGACGCCGACACCACCTTCCCGAAAACACCAGTTCTGATCAATGGCGCTATCAATCCGTTGGCTTTTGCGCAAGGAGCCGCTACCGCCGGATCACTGCGCTTAAACCATGCTCCGAGCGACCAAGCAACGGTGCAGGAAGTTCACCAGTTCAGTCCCTCTGTTGTCAATCAGTTGGCGCTTGGTTACACGCGCTTTGCGCTGCGGGTCACACCCCTGGATGAAGGCTTCAACGTTGCGCAGCAACTTGGTTTACAGGGGGCAAACACGGGAATCGATGCCGGCGCGATGGCGTCGCTCAGTATCTCCGGATATCAGGGCTATAGCTCCAGCAATTTACCGGAGATCATTCCGCAAAACACTTGGCAGGCGAGTGACACCGTTTCTTACACGAAAGGCGCCCATGCGCTGCGATTCGGCTTCAGCGCGATTCATAACGGGTTCGGCTTTTTTCAACTCGGAGCCCCTTCGGGATCGCTTTCCTTTACCGGCATTTATAGCAGTAATCCTGCCGGCTCAACCGGCGGAAATGGATTCGCTGATTTCCTGCTGGGCCTGCCGGTCAGTTCGTCCAAATCCGCAGCGCCCAGCGGCGTTCCCTACGAAAGCTACACCGAGTACGGCGGCTTTATCCAGGACACCTGGCGGGCCACTCCGCAATTGACCGTCAATCTGGGACTTCGCTATGATCTCTTCACTCCGCTCACGGAGCGCCACAATCGCCAGTCGGATTTTCAGTTGGGAACCGGCACTTTGGTTCTTGCCGGACAGAACGGCTACTCCGCAGCCATCCTCCAAACGCAGAAGCACGATCTGAGCCCGCGTATCGGTTTAGCTTACCGCATAGGAGACAAAACGGTCCTGCGGACGGCTTATGGCCTTTTTTACTTTAATGAGGTGGGGGCGGGCGGTTCCACCAGGCTGTTCATCAACAATCCGTTCGCTGCTCAATACGCGGTCAGTTGCAGCGCCACGGTTCCCTGTTTAAGCACCTCCACCGGCATACCGAACACGCTCTCCTCCAGTAATCTGCCCACAGTGGTTTATCAGCCGACCAACAATCTCACGCCCAACGTCCAGCAATGGAACTTCACGCTCGAACGCCAGTTGTTTCCGTCCCTGGTGGCGCGCGCCGGTTATGTGGGCACTCGCGGCACTCACCTGAACCTTAATCTGGATGAAAATGTTGCTTATCCCGGTCCCGGCGCTGTTCCTGCCCGGCGGCCCTATCCCTCAGCGGCGTCCATCTCCGCCTGGGAGCCTCGCGGTCCTTCCAGTTATAACGGCCTACAGTTATCGGCTGAGAAACGGTTAAGCGCGGGCGTGTCTTTCCTGGCTGCTTACACTTACAGCAAGAGCCTGGATGAGGGCGCGGGCGGCAACTCATCGTCCGGCGAGTCACGGATTAATATTCAGAATCCGCGCAACTTATCAGCCGATTACGGTCTTTCCAATTTCAACTACGGCCAGCGGTTCACGTTGAGCACCGTCTATCAACTGCCTTTCGGTCGAGACCGTAAATTCATGAGCAGCGCGCGCGGCTTTGCTGATGCCGTGGCGGGAGGCTGGCAGATTACCAGCATCGTCACGGCGCAAAGCGGAGCGACTTTTTCGGTTTCACTTTCCACTCCGACCGCCAATACCGGCACTTTCACCAGACCGAACCGGGTTTGTGAT
>CAXTWT010000140.1:0-5974 GCA_964247955.1 uncultured Bryobacteraceae bacterium | reverse complement strand
TGGTAATTTGCCTGGTTCACAGCAGACGATCAACGCCTTTTATAACACTCACTGCTTTGTAGCTCCCCCGCTTTACACTTTCGGCAACGCGGGGCGCAATATCCTGATTGGACCCGGCTTAGGTACTTGGGACCTGGGCGCGGATAAAGATTTTGCCCTGACGGAAAGATTCGGCTTGCAGTTTCGCTCCGAGTTTTTCAATGTACTAAATCGTGCGAATTTCGGGCTGCCCAATGGCAGCATCGGCTCACCCTCGGCGGGAACCATCACCAACGTCATTACCAATGCCCGGCAGATCCAGTTTGCCTTGCGGCTTCACTGGTAGGAATCGAAGTCTATGAAGAGAAGAAGCTTCTTAAAAGGAGCCGGCACCTCCTTCGTTCTTTCACCCTGGCTTCATGGCGATGCCGGTTCTGATGAGTTTGATCTGAAAAGCTGTGTCATTCTCACGGCAGACAATGCTACGGTGCGCGAAAGAAAAGTTGTCGCCGTTCTGGCCGAGGAAGCGCGAAAGCGTTCTCAACTGCGCTGGCAAATAAACACAAAGTTATTTCCCCTGCCGGAAGCGACCATCTACGCAGCCACTCGTGAGTCTGCGCGAAAATTCGGACCACGAATCAACTCCGCTATCACAGCAGCGGAGCGTCTCTCGTCCGAGGGGTTCGTGATCCAAACAGGCAATGACGCAAGCGGACGTTGGATCGCGCTGATCGGCGCGGACGAAAGAGGATTGCTCTTCGGCGCGGGCAAGCTGTTGCGCACGGCAACGTTCAGCCGTAATGCTGCTTCAATTAATTCCCGCCTTGCGAATCTATCCACCGTCCCGAAGTACCCTCTTCGCGGGCATCAACTCGGTTATCGCCCCAAGACCAATGCTTATGATGCCTGGAACGTCGGAACGTGGGACCAGTACATCCGTGACCTGGCGATGTTCGGCACGAATGCGATAGAACTGATACCGCCCCGATCCGATGACGCGCCCGACAGCCCGCACTTTCCGCTTTCGCCGGAACAGATGATGATCGAGATGTCGCGCATCTGCGACGAATATGGTCTGGATGTCTGGGTCTGGTATCCGGCTATGGACCCCGATTATGCCGATCCGGCGACGGTGGAAACAGCTTTGCAAGAGTGGGCGCGCACTTTCCAGATGCTGCCGCGCCTTGACGCCGTTTTCGTGCCGGGCGGCGATCCGGGCCACACGGAGCCGAAAGCGATGTTCGCCTTTCTCGAAAAACAAAAAGCTAGCCTTCGCCGCTTTCATCCGAAAGCGCAGATGTGGTTTTCGCCGCAAGGTTTTCGAGAAACATGGATGGACGATTTTTTCCATCTCATGGAGGACAGCCGGACGGCTACCTGGTTGGACGGCGTCGTTTTCGGGCCGCAATCAGGCGTCAGCCTTCCGCAACTGCGGCAACGTGTGCCGAAGCGCTACCCCATCCGATTCTACCCGGATATCACGCATAGCGTTCAGTGCCAGTATCCGGTTCCCAATTGGGATGCGGCCTTTGCGCTCACCGAGGGCCGGGAGTGCATTAATCCCCGTCCCGAGGACCAGGCCAACATTCTGCGGCGTTTCTCGCCTTACACGATTGGCTTTCTCACCTACTCGGAAGGCTGCAATGATGATGTGAATAAGTTTGTTTGGAGCGCTCTCGGCTGGAATCCCGATCTGCCGGTCATGGATGCGCTCCGGGATTTCAGCCGTTATTTCCTGGGGCAGCCCTACGTGGAAGGTTTCGCGCAAGGTCTGCGGCACCTCGAAAACAACTGGCGAGGGCCGCTCGCCACGAACGAGGGCGTTACAATCACTCTCGCGCGTTTCCAGGATTTAGAGCGTCTCGCCTCGCCTGCCGTGCTCCAAAACTGGCGGTTTCAACAGGCGCTTTATCGCGCCTATTACGATGCAGCCCTGCGCGAACGGCTTTTGAGCGAAAACGCCGCTGTTGCTCAGGCATGGGAAACTCTGGGCCGGGTTCATGAGATTGGCTGGACCGCCGAGCCGCTTGACATCAGCCAGACCGTAAGTTCCTCGCCGCCGAACGGCCTGGACCCTACTCTCCTGCTGGAGAAAGCGCAACAAGTTCTGGACCGCGTCATGGTCGAACCAACCGGAGCGCGTCTGCAAGCTCGGGTGAGAGAACTGGGCGAAGCGTTGTTCCAGAGTATCCAGATGCAGCTTGCCGTGGATCGGTATCGCGGCGAGGCGGTCAACCGGGCGGCGAACCTGGAGACATTGGAAACTCCGGTTACAGACGCAGCTTGGCTTCGCATGCAAATTATAGCCGTTCGCAAACTCTCCTCCGCCAATGAGCAGGTGCTTGCCGTCAAGAAACTGTTGACGCGCACCGATCCGGGGCCGGATGGCTTTTATGATGAGCTAGGCAATCCCAGCAATCGTCCTCACTTGATCTTGGGTCCGGGCAGCGTGGAGGACCCGGAATTTCGAGCGTCCGCGCTGACCGGATTCAGCTACCCGGACCGGTTCGGCGCGAACGCTCCCATTGCTTGGAAACGATGGGCCGAATCCTTATTTGACGCGCCGCTCAGGATGCAATATAAGGATCTCGACCCTCGGGCGCAGTACCGGATTCGCATCGTGTACTCGGGAGATGGACGCCGGATTCGCATCCGTTTAACGGCAAATGATAAGTACGAGATTCATCCGCTGCTGGAACGGTCGTGGCCGCCTCAGCCGGTAGAATTTGATGTTCCTCGGGAAGCCACCGCGACGGGAGATCTTCATTTAGCCTGGACCCGCGAGCAGGGTCTGGGCGGGAACGGGCGTGGTTGTCAGGTTTCGGAAGTTTGGATGATCAGAAAGTGAGAACAGCATGACAGTGCCGGAGCAGAACATTGTTCCGTGGGAGAATCCGATTCGCGTCTCTTTGCGTGAAGGAAAACCGGTGGTCGGCATTACGATTTCCACCACAAGCGTCGAGATCGCTGCCCAGGCGGCGGAGATGGGTTTCGATTTCCTTTGGATCGAAATGGAGCATTCGCCCATTACGCTGGAAACCGCCCGTCACATGATTCTGGCTACGCGCGGCTCTCGGGCGATGCCGTTTATCCGCGTTCCTGTTGTTGAGCTGTGGACAGCGAAACGGGTCATGGATATGGGAGCCTTAGGCGTGATCTTTCCTTTCGTCAGCACTCCCGAGAACGCCAAAGTGGCGGCGGAGGCGTGCAAGTACCCTCCTGCCGGCCTGCGTGGCTCCGGCGCTGGACTGGCGACCTTTCGCTGGCCTGCGCCGGGCGGGTATTATGATTTCGCCGACGGGAACATTGTGGTGGTCACTAACATTGAAGACACAACGGCTATCGCCCATATCGATGCGATTGCCGCCACGCCGGGCATCGACGTCCTTTTTATCGGCACGAGCGACCTGTCCTTTTCGTTGGGTCTGCGTGGGCAGCAGGACCATCCGTTGCTGCTCGAAGCGATGGCCAAGGTGGTGGCAGCGGCTCGAAGACATGGTAAAGCGGTCGGCAGACCACTGGTTGAGGCGAGGCGATACAGCCAGTTCGTGGACGAAGGATTCACGTTTTTCCAGGCCCAGACAGAAATCAATTTATTGGCCGCCGGGGCCGAGGCTTACCTCACGCCTTTGAACAAGTGGCGTTCTTCCGTAGGCGCGCGACCGATGTATTGAGGCACGATTGCCGGATAATTGGAAGTCTGTTCCATACAAGTGGCGTGTCGTCGCCATGCTTTGGGCCGTCTCCTTCCTCAACTACGCCGATCGCGCCGCGTTGTTTACTCTTTTCCCGCTGCTGGAGCGCGAAATGCATCTGTCGCCCGTGCAACTGGGGCTGTTAGGTTCCTCATTCGCTTGGATGTATGGTCTGCTCGCCCCGTTCTCGGGAAACCTGGTGGATCGAGTCTCCCGGAAACGGGCGGTTCTCGGTGGATTATACGCCTGGAGCCTGATTGCGGCGTGTACTTCGCTCGCGCGCGGGTTCGGTCAATTACTCGGTTTTATGGCAGCGGAAGGGGTAGGGGAAAGTCTTTATTATCCCGCTTCTATGTCCATGATCAGTGATTATCATGGACCGGAAACACGCTCGCGCGCCATGGGCCTGCATCAAACCAGCGTCTATGTCGGTACTATCACGGGCGGATTTTTTGCCGGGCTGATCGGAGAACGCTACGGCTGGCGGTGGTCGTTCTTGATCTTCGGAGGCGCGGGTTTATTGCTTGGGTCCGTTCTCCTTCGGCTTTTGAAGGAGCCGTTGCGTCCGCGCGTTCTGGAAGGGGAAGCAAACTCTAAGCCCGATCTTCTGGAAGTCTTGCGATGTATCAAGCAATCACCGGTAGCCCTATTGCTGCTGGCCGGCTTTTGCTGCGCCAATTTCGTGGCTGTGGTTCTGCTCTCCTGGATGCCCAAGTTCCTTTACGACCGCTTCGGCTTGAGTGTCGCTGCGGCAGGGCTTTCCGCCACTTTGTTTATTCAGGTCGCCAGCATGTGCGGTTCTCCACTGGGAGGATGGTTAGCCGATGCCATGCAGAAAAAACGACGGGGTGGACGGATAGCGTTGCAAGCGGCGGCGCTGTTTGGCGGCGCGCCCTTTGTTTTTGTGTGCAGCCAAACACGCACGCCTGGTTTTCTGGCGGCAGCTCTCATAGTCTGGGGCCTGTGCAAAGGGCTGTATGACGCTAATATCTTCGCGTCGCTCTATGACGTAATCCCTGCGGAAATTCGAGGCACGGCCGCCGGCGTCATGAATATGACGGGTTGGCTGGTGGGCGGTGGCCTAGCGCCCGTCACTATCGGTTTTTTATCCCAGCGGATCGGTTTAGCTGCTGCCCTTGGAGGCGCGACGGGAGTCTATGTCGCAGGAGGTGTTCTGCTGCTGACGGCTTCGCGTTTGCGCCACTCCTGAGGATGAATGTCCTTGGTTTCCGATTACCGTTTCGAGTTCTGCATCACGACAGCCAGGTCTTCATACTGGTCGGAAGCGATGAGATTGACGCCAACGTCGATTGCTGCCTTGCAGCGAATACGCGCAGCTGGAAAATTTCCAAAGTTGTAGCCCTGAAACCAACCTTGATTATTCCCGGAGGTGAAGCCATCGAGGGTGTAGAAGCGAATCCAGTAACCGAGCTGATGAGCATGGTCCACGAGCGCCTGGCGGCGGCGGAAGGCCAATCACCCCGCATGGGGCTGGCCGCCCTCTTCGACCTCGTACCGCGAGTTGTTCCACCAGCGGCGATAATCCGTAAGCCGTTCAGTCAGAAGTTGCTCCGGCATCAAGGTCGCCGCGAGATGAATCAGCTCTTGTTGGCTCTTGCCCGCAGGGATATTGGCGCAGGCTGAGCCGAAAAGCCGTAGCTTCGCGCCTGCCGGGACCTGGTTATAGGAGAGCGTCAAAAAGTCGGGGGTGGACATCGCAACTTGCTGAATCAACAAGCAATCGACCCTCCGGGTGATTGCTGAACGGCAAATTGATTGGAATTCCTACGGTTTGGACCAGAGGCGTAGCTGGTCCGCTACACGGGGAATGAATCACTTGCAGAGACTGACCCCCGACTTTTTGACGCTCTCCCGGCCGAGGCGGCGCCAACAGGAAAAAGCGAGCCGTTACCGCCGTCACTCGTAAGTTGTCGGTCTTGCTGCACCGGCTCTGGGTCACGCGGCAGCCCTATCGTCCTTTCCCGGCTGAGTCCTCGCTGAAACCGGCGGAAGCACTAGTCGATTAAGCTTCCGAGATAGCTTGGTTACCCTGTGCGAGATCGTTTGTCTTCGGTGACTGCGAAGGTCGATTGGGTCTTCGAGACCGTGTACCAGTGGGCAGCACCGGCTTGTTTTTCGGACCCCAATCTGCATCGGGCTGAGTAAATGGCCACTCATAAGAATGCGAATGGAAGTCGGGTCATAAGTTTCCTTACGAGAGCGCAGGGCAAATACAACTTTGAGAAAGAAAGACACTGACAAAAGTGCGCGGCTCATGGAAGTCCACTTGCGCCTCGACG
>CAXTWT010000139.1:0-11843 GCA_964247955.1 uncultured Bryobacteraceae bacterium | reverse complement strand
ACTCTGACGCACACAAGAAATTCTTCCACTCTGCATTTATTTCGTTTGTTGCATCTAATGCATATAGCAGCTAGAATCAATGTAGCAGGAGAGTTCTTATGACTGCACACGCACATCGTCAATCAGCACCGACCGCACAAGAAGCAAGTTTGGCCCGTGTTTCCGGTCAACGTTTGTCCCTTTATGTTCGTCGCAAAAAATCACTGTCCTTACGTGTCATGGAAGCCGGACAAGAGCAACCGATTGAACTGCCTGCCGGTGCAGTTTCGCTGCTCATGGAAATTTTAGAAACGATGGCGGCTGGCCGTGGCGTCACCATCATTCCTGAGAATACTGAGTTGACCACCGTTGAGGCCGCTCACATTCTGAACGTATCTCGCCCCTTTGTGATCAAGCTTCTCGCTGAAAAGGTAATTCCGTACCGCTTAGTGGGCAAGCATCGCCGGATTTTGATCGATGACGTAATGGCCTATAAAGAACGAATTGACCGCGAACGGACAGCCATTCTGGAGGAGCTGACAGCCGAAGCGCAGGAAACTGACATGGGCTATGGCCGTCCATGAGCAGCTACACGGCGCTGTTGGATGCCAATGTGCTTTATCCAGCGCCGATACGCGATCTGCTTCTGGAACTGGCAGTCACAGACTTATACAAGGCAAAGTGGACAGCGGACATTCATCGAGAGTGGATCGAGAACTTATTAAAGAAGGAGCCGCATCGAGACCGTGCCGCTTTGGAGCGCACACGCGACAAGATGGATACGGCAACCCGCAACTGCTTGGTGACGGGTTATGAAGTTCTGATTCCAGCACTCAGCTTACCCGACGCCAACGACCGTCATGTACTGGCGGCGGCCATTGTTGGCCGTTGCGATGTCATCTGCATTGTAGTTGTACTGTGGGAAAAGGAAACGGCATGGAAGTTGAAATTAAGCAGGCTAAAAGAGATTTGTCGAAACTCATCAAGGCCGCTCTAGCAGGCGAAGATGTAGTCATTACCGATGGCGGCAAACCACTTGTTCGTATTGTGCCGGCGCAACCGAAAGCGCCGGAACCAAGGGACAAGGATCGCGGTTATGGATCGCTGAAAGGGAAGCTTACTATGCCCACCGAGGAAGAATGGAAACAAGCGGACCGGGCGATTGAGGATCTGTTTTACGGCCGGGAACCGCGCAAAAGGTAAGACTACAGTTCCATGCCTGCTATTTCCAAAAGGTCGCGCACGTTGGGTACAGCCCGGCTCTCCGCCAGACCGCACGAGCCGCAACAAAGGGGAACAGCAGGTTTAGAGCGTCTCCCCATACGAAATAAGCGCGGCGCTTTGCTGTATGCGCCTCGGACAATTCAGACCGGTGCGCTGCTTGCCGTCATGCTTCACGGCGCGGGCGGAAACGCCGAACACGGTCTTCATCTTTTGCGTGATTATGCCGACGACAACGGGATGGTTTTACTTGCGCCGGAATCGCGCAAAACAACCTGGGACATCATCGCCGAAAGCCAGTATGGTCCTGATGTGGCGTTCATTGACGATTGCCTGTCCCATGTGTTTGACCACTATGGTATTGATCCGACGCACATAGCTCTGGGCGGGTTCTCGGACGGAGCCTCGTATGCTCTGTCCCTCGGTCTCAGCAACGGACAGCTTTTTACTCACATCATTGCCTTCTCACCCGGCTTTATGGCTCCGCTGCAAATCGAAAGCAAGATGCCCATTTTCGTCTCTCATGGAACACAGGACAATGTTCTGCCCATCGGTCCCTGCAGCCGCAGAATCGTCCCTCTCTTGAAGGAACAGGGTTTCCCCGTGGAGTACCGCGAGTTTGAGGGTCCGCACACAATTCCCGCTGATATTTCCCGAAGATCAGTTGAGTGGTTCCTGCAATAGCAGTAAACTGTTAGTTTCTTTCCTTACTCAGTTTGTAAGTGGTACAAAGAAGAGTTACCAGTATGGCCCAAGTTAAGGCTTCTCCCAAGACGTATGATGTTCTAATCGTCGGTTCCGGCGCGGGCGGCGGCGTCGCTGCCCATGTGCTTTCGCTGGCAGGCGCAAAAATTTGCATGCTCGAAGCCGGGGACTGGTTTGACTGCACCAAGGATACGAAAATGTTCGAGTGGCCGTACCAGGTTCCCCATCGCGGGGCCGGTTCGCACGAAAAGCCTTGGGGCGCTTTCGACGCTACCACCGTCGGCGGCTGGCAGGTTCCCGGCGAGCCTTACACCAATGCTCCCGGCTCCGAGTGGACTTGGTGGCGCGCCCGCATGCTAGGCGGACGCACGAACCACTATGGCCGTATCTCGCTCCGCATGGGGCCTTACGATTTCAAGCCCTACAGCCGCGACGGCAAGGGTTTTGACTGGCCCATCACCTACGACGATCTCGCCCCGTATTACGACAAAGCCGAGGGCTTGATCGGCGTTTTCGGTTCGCATGAAGGATTGGAAAACACGCCCGACGGCAACTTCCAGCCTGCGCCCGCTCCGCGCAGCTATGAACTGCTGATTAAGAAGTCCTGCGACAAGCTGAACATCCCCTGCATCCCGTCGCGCTTGGCGATTCTCACCCGTCCTTTAAATGGCCGTCCCGCCTGCCATTATTGCGCCCAGTGCGGACGCTCCTGCGGCGTGAACGCCAACTTCAACTCGCCGGGTGTACACATAAAGCCTGCGCTGAAAACCGGCAATCTGGAAGTGCGCACCGGTGCGATGGTGCGCGAGGTGCTGGTCGGCTCCGACGGTCTCGCCACGGGCGTTTCCTACGTGGATAAGAAGACCCGCAAGGAAGTGGAAGTGCGCGGCAAGGTGGTAGTGCTGGCGGCAAGCTGCTGCGAAACGGCGCGCATCATGCTCAACTCGAAGTCGAGCCAGTTTCCGAACGGCGTCGCCAATTCGACCGGCCTCGTGGGGCGCTACATTATGGACACGGTCGGCTCCGCCGTGAGCGGTTTCCTGCCGATCATGCAGGATCTTCCGCCGCAGAATGAAGACGGCGTGGGCGGCATGCATCTCTACATGCCGTGGTGGCTTTACAAAGAGCAGAAGGCCGGAAAAATGCCGTTTGCTCGCGGCTATCATATCGAAATCGGCGGTGGACGCTCCATGCCCGGCAGCGGCGCTTTAGGCGGCTATGCGGAACGTTTCCTCGGCGGCGGTTACGGCGTCGAGTTGAAGCAGAATCTCCGCAAGCTGTACGGCTGCGACGTGCATTTCTCCGGTCGCGGCGAGATGATCCCGAACGATAACAGTTTCTGCGAGATTGATCAGAACGTGGTCGATCAGTGGGGCATTCCTGTGCTTCGCTTCCAATTCAAATGGAGCCAGGATGAAATCCTGCAAGCTAAGCACATGCAGGAAACCTTTAAAGAGATTATCGAAAACATGGGCGGCACCGTCACCCGCAGCGCTAATACAGACGACAATTGGGGCATTGCGCGGGGCGGCGAAATCATTCACGAAGTGGGAGCCACGAAGATGGGCGACAATCCCAAAACTTCCGTTTTGAATCAGTATTGCCAAGCCTGGGATGTCAAGAACCTGTTCATCACTGATGCCGCGCCGTTTGTCAGCAACGCCGATAAGAATCCGACTTTGACGATCTCGGCTTTAGGCTGGCGCACGTCGGACTACATTGCCGATCAGGTCAAGAAGTTAAACGTCAAGGTGTAAGAGGGGGATCTGTCCATGTCTGAAAATGTAAGCCGCCGCAATCTCTTCCAGATTCTCGGAGCCGCTGTTCCGGCTGTTGCTGTTGCCGCCGAAGCCCACCAGCACAATCATGGCGGGAACGGGTCCGACGGAGCGCAGCAGGCGAAAGGCCCATACCAGCGCCAAACCTTTGACGACCACCAATGGCAGACCGTGCGCGTCCTTTGCGACCTGATTATTCCCGCCGATGAAAGCGGCCCGGCTGCCTCGGTCGCGGGCGTTCCCGAGTACCTGGATGATTGGATTGCGTTTCGCACCCAACAGGACGGAACCCAGAACTTTCGCGGCGAAATGCTGGGCGGCCTCATGTGGATTGACCGCGAATCCAATAAGCTGTGCGGGAAAGATTTTGTCGATGCGGGAGCCAACACCCAGAAGCAGCTTTTGGACCGCATCGCTTACCCGAAAAAGACGGCAAAGGACGACCATCCCGGCATGGCCTTCTTCAACCAGTTCCGCAGCCTAACGGTGGGCGGCTACTTTTCGAGCAAGGCCGGAGTTGACGCGCTGCCCTACTTAGGCAACAAGGCTGTTATGGAATGGAGAGGGTGCGATCCCAAAGTCTGGGCCATTCTTCAAGACCGCATGAAGAACGGCTATAAGGGCATTGTGGAAGCAAAACCCTGGGGAACGCAAACTTCCTAGCCGTTTCACTCATACCGCAACGCGCTTATCGGGTCCGTATAAGCGGCTTTCCTCAGCGGCAAGGCGGTAGCAGCCAACCCCGCTATCAGTAATACTCCGACGCTGAGGAGAAGCGTCGGCAAATCCGTCGTCGTTAAGCCGAACAATAGGCTCTTCAGAACAGTAACAGAAGCCAGAGCCAGGGGTGCGCCGACAATCATGCCCACGGCAATAACGATCAAACTCTCACGCAGAAACAAACGGGCGATATCGCCGCGCTGCGCGCCGATGGCGAAGCGCACGCCAATCTCGCGCGTCCGGCGCGCCACCGCATAGGCCATCACGCCATACAGCCCAATGCCGGTTAACAGCGTAGCCAGCCCCGCGAACAAGCTGGAAAGATAGCTGAGAATGCGTTCCGAAGAAAGACCCGCATCGATTTGCGAATCCAGTGTGCGTATCGAAGCTACTACCGTTTTCTTGTCCACGTTACGGACGAGAGCATACAGGGTCGGAGTCAGCTTTGACGGGTCAACCTGTGTGCGCAGCAGGAGCTGCGGGCCCGAATTATTAGTCTGCTTTTCCGGCACATAAATCGTGTCGACTGGCTGCTTGCGCAGGCTCGTTTCGCGCGCATTGCTGACTACTCCGACAATCTCAACATTCATTTGCTGTTGCTTGATATGTTGACCCACGGGAGACTGCCCGGCGAAATAGTGCTGAACAAATCGTTCGTTCACAATCGCGACCTTCTGCGATTTTGCCGTGTCCGCCTCCGAGAAATCTCTTCCAAACAGTCGCGGCTGGTTGATCGTGGCAAAATAGCCGGGGCTGACGGCGTGAAAATTTGCTTGCAGCTCATCCTTGTGTTTCGCTGCGAAGCCGTTCACTTCGATGTCCGTTGTCATAGAGTCTCCGGTCAGCGGCGTAAAGAGAACTAGACTTGCCGCTTGCACTCCCGGAAGCAGACGGACCCGCTGTAGAACTTCATCCTGAATCTGGGCAGCTTGCGCGAGGGAGTGCCCGCCTATCGTCGTGTCGAGAGAAAGAGCAACCACCCTTTCCGGCTGGAACCCCAAATTGACAGTTTGCAAACTACTGAGTGTTCGCGTCAGCAAGCCGGCCGCAAACAGCACAACCAGCGACAAGGCAACCTGAGCGATAACCAGAAGCTTACGCAAAGTCCCTCGATGGATGTGACGCTGGCTCCCGCCCATTTCTTCTTTCAAGTTCGGCAGGAGGTCGGGCCGTGTTGACTGCCAAGCGGGGGCGAGGCCAAAAAGAATCGCAGTGACAAACGAAAGCGTCAGGGCAAACCATAGCACGGTTAAGTCCGGCGAAACATGCACGGCATAGATTGCCGGCCGACCCACATTGAGGAACGCCAGAAGCGTGCTGGTGATCCAAAATGAGACTAAAATGCCGACAGCGCCGCCGCAGAATGACAGCAGCAGGCTTTCGATCAGCAGTTGCCGAACCAACCGGCCTCTTGATGCGCCGAGCGACAACCGCACAGCAAATTCCTTTTCGCGAGCGTTGGCGCGAGCCAGCAATAGATTGGCTAAGTTCGCGCAAGCAATCAGCAACACCAGCGCGACCACAGCCATCAGCACAACAATAGGCTTGCCGAAATTTCCGCGCATGTTGTTTAAGCCTTCTTTGCTTTCCGTCACTTGCAGAACTCGATGCGCAGACTCAGGCCGAATTTGCCGGTACAACGTTCGCAACTGGCTTTCCGCCTCCGAGCGCGTCAGATTCGGCTTAAGGCGTCCCATCGGCCTGAGCCAAGTAAGACCTGTTCTCCAATCAAAGTTTTTCGCCGAGCCAAGCCCCGGCATGAAATCTCCCACTCGCGTGACCGGAACCTGCAAATCCATGCGCTTCTGTAGTTCAAGACCGTAGAAGCCTTTCTTCGTTACGCCCAGAACGCGATACGGATGACTGTTAATGGAGACAGCGCGGTCAACAATTTTGGGATCTCCGCCAAAGCGCGTCTGCCACAGGTCATAACTCAAAACACAAACGGGATTGCCGACAGCGTTTCTGACGTCTTCTTCCGTGAGTAATCGACCAACAGCCGGAGCAACTTTTAGCGTTTGAAAATACTGCCCTGTCACGAGTTCGGCCATGACTAATTGCGATGTGTCATTTGCGGATAAACTCACCATTCTGGAAAAACGTCCTAACAGGCCGTCAAACACAGCGCTTCGCTCTGCTATTTTATTAATGTCCTGAAAGCTGAAAACATCGCTGACGTCCTTGCCGTTTTCAAAGAAAGAGAAGGTCACCAGCCGTTCCGGTTCCGGTACAGGTAAGCTTTTCAAAAGCACGGCATTGAGGAAAGAAAAGATGGCTGTGTTCGCGCCGATGCCGAGCGCCAGGGAAACAACCGCTACGAGCGTGAAAGCCGGGCTTTTGCGCAGCCCTCGCACCGCAAGTTTTACGTCCTGCCAGATACTTTCGAGAAACGGAAACCCTCTACGGTCACGATAAACTTCCTTCATCTGTTCTGCTCCTCCGAAATCGCGTTTTGCGGCTAGCCGTGCTTCCTTCTCGCTCCAGCCGCGCTGAATGTATCCGTCCGTTAAAGTTTGCAGGTGAAAGTCGATTTCAGCCTGCAACTCCTTCTCCCGGCGTCCGCGCCGAAACGTGCTCCATAAGCGTGATATGTTCTTGCGCATACGCTTCTACTCCGTCGCACGGAGAAGCCGGTCCATGATGCCCGAGAACCGCTCCCAGCTTTCTTTTGCTTCCCCAAGCTGCTTTCGGCCTGCTTTTGTCAGCGAGTAGTAGCGGGCTTTGCGGTTATTTTCGGAGACGCCCCACTCGGAGCGAATCCAACCGTTCTGCTCCAAGCGCAGCAGCGCCGGATACAGAGTTCCCTGGTTCAACTGCAAGGCGTCATTCGATATTTGCTGAATGCGCATGGCGATCCCGTAGCCATGCATTGCGCCCAAAAGGTCCAGCGTTTTCAGGACCATCAGGTCCAATGTTCCTTGCAGCACATCCTGCTTGCTGTCCGCCATCGGTGATGATGTTCTCCTGTCGGGCCTCAACAGAAGGATAGATCAGCTTCATTTGAATGTCAACAGGAAACGCATCTGCCCTTCCCGCTCAGTACAGTAGTGTTGTACTGTATGTCGGCACTTCGGGAAGAGTGGATGAAACAGGCTATCGCGCTGGCGGTGGAAAATGTGCGGAACGGGCGGGGCGGACCGTTCGGCGCTGTTGTGGTGAAAGACAATCAGGTGATTGCAACCGGCGTAAACATTGTTACCGCCGCGCATGATCCTACAGCCCATGCGGAGATCATGGCGATTCGCGGGGCGTGCCAAAAGCTCGGAGCCTTTCAACTGGACGGGTGCGAACTGTACGCCAGTTGCGAGCCTTGCCCCATGTGTTTGGGCGCAATTTACTGGGCGCGGCCCCAAGCCTACTACTTCGCGTGTACCCGCGAAAGCGCCGCCGAAGCAGGCTTTGACGACGCCTACATCTACAACGAACTGCATCTTCAGCCCCAAGACCGCGCCATCCCCGGACACTGCATGATGACGGACAAAGGCTCCATTCCCTTTGTGGAATGGGCGCAAAGCCTTCAAAAGATCAGATACTAAGATGCATACAATGGGAAACGGTCTCGACCAACATGGGATTTCTTTATCTGTCCGTCATCAGCGGCATTGTCACCGGAGCGATAGCCGCTTTTATCGCCGCCCGAGCCGGTAAGCGATGGCTGCCGGTTTTTGTCATTACCGCCATCGTTGCGGCAGTGGCGACCTTTCTGATTTGGGGACGCAACCTAAGCGCTAACAACGTCACAACGCACCAGTAAAGCCGTCAAGGACGGCTCATGGCCACGCGGCGAACCAGCTTCATCGCCTTGTGCTCCAAGATCTGCGCAGCCACGCTGTCCGGCACCGGCTGATCCGTTTCAATAATGGAGATGGCGATCAAAGGCGCGCCGTTATGGGAGCGCTGCTCTTCGCGACCCAGGGCGAAGTTCGCGATGTTGACGCCATTCCTGCCCAGCACCGTACCGAGATAACCGATCACGCCCGGCACGTCTTCGTTTTTGGAGTACATTAGATTGCCGTCCAGCGTCGCTTCACAGGCGATTTCTTCCACTTGCAAAAGGCGTGGCTTATCGAGCACCACCGCCCCGACAGCGGAAAAAGCCCCGGCGTCCGTTTCCAGTTCAACCCGAAGAGAGTCCATGCCCGCCTGACCCGGCTCGCGTTGTTCCACGATGCGGAAACCGCGCTGCGTCGCCAGTTGCATGGCGTTAATCAGGTTCACGCGGTACTCAACGGAGCGGCTCACAATCCCGGCAATACCGGCATTCTTCAGAATCTGCGTGTTGCCGCCGTCCGCCAAACGTCCGTAATAGGTAAAGCGGATCGTGCGGATGTTGCCGGTCGAAATATGACTGAGAAATAAACCAAGCCGCTCGGCGAGCGTCACATACGGGCCAAGCTGGCGGTATTGCTCCGCCGTGAGCGCGGGCATGTTGACAGCGTTCAGAGCAACCCCGTTTTGCAGGTAGTCCACTAGTTGCTCGACAATGCGAATGCCGACAATTTCCTGCGCTTCTTCGGTGGAACCGGCAATATGCGGAGTGGCGATAATGTCTTCGAGCGCAAACAGCGGCATCTCGCCGGGCGGCTCTTTTTCAAATACGTCCAACGCCGCGCCGGCTACCTGCCCGCTTTCCATCGCGCGCTGCAAAGCACCGACATCGATCAACTCGCCGCGCGCGCAATTCACAATGCGAACGCCGGGCTTCATCATCCCAAACGCTTCGGCGTTGAGCATACCATCCGTTTCCGGTGTCAACGCCACATGGAGCGTGATGTAATCGCTTTGTCGGTACAGATCGGGCAAGGCAGCCAGTTCGATTCCCAGATCCTGCGCGCTTTGCGAGGAGACGTACGGATCGTGCGCCAGAATGCGCATCTCAAACCCTTTGGCGCGTTTCACCACTTCCCGGCCAATACTGCCCAGCCCCACGACGCCCAACGTCTTGCCGCGTAATTCATTGCCCAGGAACTTTTTCTTTTCCCACTTGCCGGATTTGGTGGAAACGCTCGCGCCCGGAACGGAACGCGCCATCGAGAGCATCAAAGCCAGCGTGTGTTCGGCAACCGATACCGCATTGCCGCCCGGAGTGTTCATCACTAGTACACCGGCGGCAGTGGCGGCAGGCAAATCAACGTTATCAACGCCCACGCCAGCGCGTCCAATCACCCGCAGCTTCGGCGCTTTCTCCAGGACTTCCTTTGTAACCTTGACGGCGCTGCGAACAAGAAGCGCGTCGCAGTCGGAAAGGTGGGCGGCGTAGGTTTTGGGATCGGCTACGATAATCTCCCAGCCGGATTGCGTATGCAGCTTTTCCAGGGCCGCCGGAGCCAGCGGTTCAGCAACAAGAATTTTCATTACGAACCGTTTTAAACGAGAGCAGCCACTTTGGGCAGCGCGACTTCGGCGTAAACATTTTGGACCGCCGCTACGCCTGAACCGAAACGAACCGGAAGCCCCTGCGCCGCCAGAATGATTTCCAGTTCCGCCACAACCGCGAACAGGTCATGAAAATCGAAATAGCCAAGATGCGCCAGCCGGAAGATCTGGCCTTTCATCGAGCCCTGACCGTTCGTAATGATGGCATTGAAACGGTTGCGAAACTCTTTGATGATGACGCCGGAATCCATTCCCTTCGGAGCGCGAACAGCCGTAACCGAAGAGCCGGGAGAAGAAGAAAACAATTGCAGGCCCAACGCCGCCATTGCCTCGCGAGTCGCGCGCGCCAGCAATTGAGCATTCTCAACCAGCTTGTCCATGCCGATGGATTGGATGTACAGGAGCGCCTGGTCCAAAGCCAGCAGCAAAGAAGTGTTCGGCGTCCAGGCCGACTCGCCGCTGAGAGCGTTTTTGCGTTCGCGCTTCAGGTCGAAGTAGAAACGCGGAGCTTTCGCCGTATCCGCCTTTGCCCACGCCTTTTCGCTTACCGAGATAAACGCCAAGCCGGGCGGAATCATGAAGGCTTTCTGCGAACCGCCAATCACAACATCAAGACCCCAACCATCGATATCGAGCGGCATGGTGCCCATCCCGGTAATAGCATCAACCACAAACAAAGCGTCTGTCTTTTTCACGGCAGCGCCCATCGCTTTCACGTTATGCTGCGTGCCCGTGGATGTTTCCGAAGCCTGAACGAAAACGCCTTTGATGTTCTTATTCTGCGCAAGCGCTCCTTCCACGGCTTCAGGAGAAACCGCATCCCCGTACTCCGCTTTCAACACAGTGGCCTGGAGGCCGTAAGCCTTGGTCAACTCCACCCAGCGCTCGCCGAACTTGCCGGCCGAGCAGACCAGAACCTCATCACCAGGAGAAAAAAAGTTTTGAACCGAAGCTTCCAACCCGCCCGTGCCGGACGCAACCAGGATCAACACGTCGTTTCCAGTGCCGAGAACTTCCTTTAAATTCGAGAGAACTCTTTTATAGAGATTGCGGAAATCCTCCGTGCGGTGATGGATATCGGAACCCATCATGGCGTGAAGAGCTGCGGGGAGAAGAGGCGTGGGGCCTGGAGTCAACAGGCGCTGTTTTTTGATGTACATGGCAAATAAAGCCCTGTATTACATACTTTTGAGGGCTTATTGAGAGAATTGCTAGAGACTCCAGAATAACAAAGTTGCCGTAATAGTCTTTCTCTGCCGACTAGGGAGCAAAGTAGCCGAAAAGATCCAGGATCAAGTGCGTTGAATCGGTCGTGAAGGCATTCACCGCGTAAGACGATGAGGGAACCAGAGCCAGGTTAGAAGTGACCGCGCCGTCGTACGCATTCAAAGTTGATACGGCAGGCTGCTGCGCTTGGTCGGGCGACCACAAAGTTAAGTAACTGAGCGAAGCCTGCGGAAGCACGGTTGCATTGAAAACGTAGCCCCCGACACCGCTGGTGGGAACTCCGCAGCCGCTTGTCGCGATATTAACGGACGTTAGGCCCTGAACGGGCTGCTGCCCTGCTTGCGTGCGGGTATCCAGAGCGCGGCAAGGCGGCAAATTATACAGCGACAAACCACCCGCCGCCTGTGGAGCGAAGTAGCCGTTGATGTCGACGATGAGATCCGTGCTGTTTGTTGCGTACACGGCAACATTTCCGTTTGCGCCCGCAGGAACAATTGCCGCGTTGGCCGTCACTGCGCCGGTCGGGGCATTGAGAGTAGAAACGACCGGCTGAAGCTGTCCATCAGGCCAAACCGTCAAGTAGCTTAAGGCGCCGCTTTTAGGTATGGCGGTAAAGTTTAGCGCATAAGCGCTCGCTACGGCAGGCACATTGCAGCCGCTTGACGAAACAGCAATGGAGCGGGTTCCCCCGGCCGCTAAGCTGGAGCTTCCGCGCGTGTCGGCCACGCGGCAGGGAGGCAGCGGGAAAAAGGCGAGGGCTGACGTGTTCGTTGCAGGCACAAAGTAGCCGTTAATATCCAAGACCACATGAGTGTCGTTCGTAGCGAAAACACTGAC
>CAXTWT010000138.1:0-11875 GCA_964247955.1 uncultured Bryobacteraceae bacterium | reverse complement strand
GCGACCGCATGCGGGCCACCTGCGCTGACGATTTGAGCAAGATGGGGCTGGAGGTAATCTCCTTCACGATCAAGGAGGTCCGAGACAAGAACGAGTACATCACGAACATGGGGCGGCCCGACGTAGCCCGCATCCGGCGCGATGCTGATGTGGCGGCGGCAGAAGCCGAACGCGATACGGCTATCAAGCGCGCGGAAGCCATGCGAGCCTCGGCTGTAGCCAGAGCGCAAGCCGACCAGGAACGCGTGCTCGCCGAAGCGCTTTCCTTGGCGGCGCAAGCCCAAGCCCAGCGCGACCTGGAGATTAGAAAGGCGCAGTACGTTGAGACCATCAAGCGCCAGCAAGCGCAAGCGGACAAGTCGTACGATATTCAGGCGAACATCATGCAGCAGCAGGTGGCGACAGAAGCTGTCCGCGTCCGTCAAGTGGAAAAAGAAGGCGAAATCAAGGTGCAGGAAGCAGAAATCCTGCGCCATGAAAAGGAACTGATCGCCACTGTTCTGAAGTCTGCCGAAATTGAACGGCAGCGGATCGAGATGATTGCCGAAGCGATGCGGAGAAAGGTGACTGCCGAGGCTGAGGGATCTGCCGCCGCCACGCGGCTGCAAGGTGAAGCGGATGCCGAAATTATTGCCAAGAAAGGCGAGGCGGAAGCCAAAGCCATGAACGTAAAAGCCGAAGCGTACCAGGAATGGAATCAGGCTGCTGTAGTAGATAAACTCATCAGCAACATGCCCGAGGTCGTCAGGGCGCTGGCGGCCCCGCTTGCCAACGTAGACAAGATCACTATTGTGTCTACAGGAGAAAACGGAGCAACCGGCATGCACAAAATCACCGGCGACATGACTAAAATGGCGGCCCAGATTCCGGCTCTTTTCGAGACGCTGTCGGGAATGCAAATGTCCGAGTTATTAGGAAAGGTAAGGGGAATTAATGACCGCTCTGGTTCCGATGGGAAAGCAAACGGCTCGGCTACCCGGCCTTGAGGAAGGAAAAAGGATGCCGTTACTGGATCGAGTGACAACGCTCATCAGGGCAAACCTGAACGATTTGGTCGATAAGGCTGAAGATCCGGAGAAGCTGCTGAAGCAGCTTCTCCTCGACATGCAAAACCAGTTCATGCAGGTAAAGACCCAGGTTGCCATCGCGATAGCGGATCAGCATCTGCTGGAGAAAAAGCAACGGGAAAATCTCGAAAGCCAGCGCGACTGGGTGCGTAAAGCGGAACTGGCTATCTCCAAAAACGAAGAAGACCTGGCGCGTATCGCGCTGGAGCGCTCCTTGACTTATGAAAACGCCGCCAAAAACTTCGCCCAGCAGATTGAAGATCAGTCCCACCAGGTACAGATTTTGCGCGATGCCCTGCACCGGCTGGAGCAGAAGATGACCGAAACCAAATCGAAAACTGAGCTTCTGATCGCGCAACACCGCAGGGCCCGTTTAGCAGCGCGCGCCGGAACAGCGCAACTGAAAGAGTTTGAGGGCGACGCTCTGCTGCAACGCGCCCAGTCCAAGGTATGGGAAGCCGACGCTCTGGGCCAAGGTTATTTAGCGGCTGCCGAGCCGGGCGCCGAACAGCGTTTGGCTGCGCTGGAAAAATCAGACCGTGTGGAACAGTTGCTGGCCGAACTGAAGGGCCGAAACAGCGAAGAGCCGCGCTGACAAAGCTTGGCAGGCAAGTGTGCGGCTCGCTGTCCGTTCTAAACATCCTTAAACTATTTCGTCTTGAACTGGCCTGTCGGCTGTTGGGCCGCGCAATCAATCCGGTAATAGTAGGTGGTGCGGGGAGCAAGCCCGGACAGCGTTACTTTACGGTTGCGGTCTCCTCCGGTATCCTTCGCGCGGGTGAACGAACCAATCAGCGTGGAATCCGTTGCACTAAAGTCTACCAGGCAAGCCTGTGCGTCCGGGGCGCGAAACGTAATCATCGCTCCTGATTCTGTAATTTCGCTTGCCGGCGCATCGGCCTGCGACACCACTCCTTGCGCCGCACGAAGACCTTCGATGTCCGCCCCCAAGTCAGTTTTATCGGAGGCGCGCATGGGTCCATCCACCGCGAAAGGCGAGTTGGGCCGTAAGCGGAAATCAGGATAGTTCTCTGTCCCAGTGAAGCCGAGCCAGCCCACGTTACCCAGGGCTGTGCTGTTCCATTTGGGTATGAAATTGTTCGGCGCTGCTTTGTGCCAGCCATCACGCACCGTGGACCGGTCGGCGTCGCTTCCCGCAGCTGCCAAGGGGATCATCAGGTTGTGATCCCACACGTAATCATTCCACATGCAATCGACCGTCTTCTCGCCGGAAGGTGTTGAGTCAGGACGGCAGGTGTTCTCGTTATTATTCACACTGCCGTCGATTTGCACGCCGTTATAGCGGGAATCGATAAACATAATGTTGTTTGTTACCCGCACTCCCTCCGAACGACGGTCGAAAGCGTACACAAAAGTCGGCACAAATCCGCCGTGATTGTTCACGACCGTATTGTGATCGATAATGACATCCTCGGCCCCATTCGGGCCTTGAATAAACCAGCCGTTCGCCTCGTGCATGCCGGGAAGGCGCCGGTTCGGATCAACATCCCAAACCAGATTGTGCTCCATCCAGAAGCGACCATTAGGTGGTCCCAAGTCCTCACCTGTTTGAGCGCCTTGAATCACTCCCGGCACATGAGCAAACTCGTTGAATTTCAAATGCATGTCGCTGATCCCGGTAGTAATGCCGTGCGCCGCAATCGTAAAGGAGGACGCGGTGATCTCGTTGAAAGTGCCCTTGAACGTATTTCCCTCGATGTAGATCCGATGCCCGCCTTTCCACTCCAGCGCTTGACGCATGGAATAGCGGTATCCGTCACTGTGAGGGCCGCCAAACCACGCATAATCGGGAATGACAAACTCATTGCGTTTATAGGTGTAATCTGACCGGTAGTTGGTGCCGCCGCCGTCATCGTGGTGCCACAAATTGCCGGCCCCTTCGATATGGTTGTTGATAGCCATATAAGGGCCGGGGCCATAGCCGCCGATCATGCAGTTGCAGCCTTCCGAGCTGTATAAAGTTGACGACATCATCCAGTTGTTGGAGTTGTCGGCTTTCGCCGTAATTTTCCCGTTTGAGTATGTCAAGCATCCCAGTACGCCGACACGTGGGCGAAACGCCGCGTCAATCGGCCACATATCGTCCAGCGCTGCCCTGCCGTCGTTGCTGAAACACGCGCCGTTTGACTGGTGATACATTGCGGCGGTGTGCAGGGTTCCGCCCCCGCCTGTATAAGAAAAGTTGCGGTAGAAGCCGTTCCGAAATGGGTTCGGGCCGCGAGTGTGATAGCTGACCCGGTACCAAGCGCCATGCGTGACAGGAACAGGATCTTTGAAGTACATCGTTTGCCATCCGCTGCCGCTCAGGCGGGAAAACGTCCCCGTTGCCAGTTGTTTTCCGTTATCGTCCCAAAGACTCGCCGTTTGATCTGCGGTTTTGTCAGTGTCCAGCCGATAGAATCGGGCGCCTACGATATAACCATCCGTATCAGAATAAAATCGAGTGCTTAACTCATGAGGTGACGGATTAAATTTTTCCTGTGGGTTAGGACCCGGCAAATCCTTGTAAAGGGAAACCGCTCCCTCAGGAGTTGGCTTTGCATTGAAAACGGGATCAATCCAGTGCAGCGAATCACTGGGATTGTTGGGAAATCCGCCGTTGCCTGCCAAGTATTGAGTCGCTCCGGTAGTATCGGTGGTAAAGACCTTGCAGGGATTGCCCGCGCATGTGCCTGTCATGCCGGGGGGCAGAGCAATGTTTACTGCTCCTGCGGCATTGAGATAAGTCCAGGCCGTGCCGCTTCCGGTCCCTTTTGTGCTCACGGTCGTGGGCCGGGGAAGATTGGCTTTGCCGATGCCGTAGTTCGCTGCTCCGGGATCAATCGTAAAGCCGGAAGGTCCCCGTTGCTTGATGCCGAGGCCGCCGAATACAGGCCGCCAGAAGACCATGTTGTCAAAGTAAGAATCAATAATGGCGACGTTCATGCCGTTCCAGCCGAGTCCTCGATACATGCGATTCGGCGTAGGCAGGCCATGAATATAGCAGCGGTCAATCACGATGTTCTGGTTGAAACCGGTGGAAACAAAAAGCTCCTCTCCTGCCGGGGGATCAATGGAGGTGTAAGCATTCGGATCGGGTGCGTAGGTCAGTTCAAGCCCAACAAGCCGGATGTCGGAATTCATGGCCGAGTTGCCGTAATCCGTATCGTTGATGCTGAAGAGCACCTGAACAGACCGAAAAGTGCCTCGATTTTCCGGCGGAGCTTGCAATCTCGCCATTTTGCTCACCCATGCCGGGCTGATGCGTGTTTTTTCGGGCGGTAATTGGCTATCAGGTGTGGATGTCCGAATGATAATGGGTTTCTTTTTGCGAGGGTAGGAAACTAACTGCATATTTCCGCCCCCGGCATTCCCAAACGTGACAATCTGGCCCGTTCTGTCCCGCAGTTGAAAAGATTTTGGTTTTCCAGGATCGGAAATGTGAACTGTGTAGAGATGGCCGAGAGCTAACGGCGACGGGAGCGACAGATTGCCGGGTCCGTAGGAAGTGGAAAAAATCAGCCCTTGGTTTTCCGCGTACTCCTGTTCTGTCGTGATCGTGCTGTGGGCGACATCCACAGCGTCGGCGTGAAAAATGACTATATCCGGCGAACGCCGGGTAATCAGAAACTGTCCGGTGCAAACCGAGCCGGCCGGAATATTGATAACGGTTCCGGTCTTCAGTTGCAGGTCAACCGCGTTGTTCATGGCTTCTGTCAAGTCATGGCAATCACGGGCAACGTTCACGACACGGTATTCAGTTGTGTCGGGATAGTCTGTGTTGAAGGTAGCCGCCGGAAGGGAACGCGCCGGATGAATGGCCGGTTTCGGTTCCGTGGTGACAGTGATGCCGGGGCTATGAGTCCAGTGCTCATTGTCCGCTGACAGTTCCACGCAAGCCTGATACGTCGTGCTTGGTTTCAGACCGCTGAACTGCCCCATGCCGGGCTTGCTGCCTAAGCCCTGGATAAATCCGCCCTTTCCTTCGGCACAACTGCCGGGAGCTTCGACGATGCGTCCGCGCGCAAAACGCCAGGCAGTCCCGGAAGCGGAAAACCTGACCTGGAAAGTCGAATGCGACAAGTTATACGGCGTGATGGATGTGACCGTTTGCGCCCACGCTCCCACAACTACCGCGAAATAAAGCCCTAGCCTTCTCACCCTTTTGAGCTTATCGGACGAAGCGAACGAAAACTTTGGGATCTGCTGGAACACAGTTATTGTTCACAAGCCTTCACGGGATGCGCCCATCCCTTACTTGCGGGATGTCCCGTTAAATACCCGTTAGCGCGGCAACTGCGCTCACTGCGTTTCCATCTCTACAGGCGGAGGCAGTTATGAAACGCAAACTAGCAGTTGCTCTTGTCAGCATTCTTTCACTCGCTATTTCTCCCCTCGCCAGCGCGGGACAGGCTCCGAACTATTCGGGCTACAACCAAAACGCTTACAACCCTGGCGGGTACGTTCAGACTGCGCCGTGGGGAGATCGTGGTTATTCCGGGGATCGCCAGTCATACCGCCGAGGATGGAACGACCACGATGACCGTCGAGACCGTGCTTACCGAAACGACTATTACGGCGACAACCGTTATGACGGAGGCGGTTACTACGACCGTGGCTATTACGATGGCGGCTATTACGACCGTTATCATCATGACGGGCGGTCTGTGGCGATTATCGGCGGGAGTGCAGCGGCCGGGGCAGTTATCGGCGCTGCGGCCGATCAAGGCAGGGGGGGCCGCGATTGGCGCTTTAATCGGAGGCGTGGGAGGAATCATTGCCGACCAAGCCGTCCGGCATCATGACCGCTGATAATCCCTTTCCGAAGTTTGCAGGCCGGAAGTTCCGGTCCTTCACGGAACTTCCGAAACCCCTACTTCGTATTTTGGGTCAAAGCTCCCGCTAGAATTGAAATAGACAGACATGCCAGCTACTTCCGCTCTTGTCGGTGACGCCGCTCCCTTGCGCTCGCCCTTTCTCACGATCCTTGCCGCTTGGCTCATCCCCGGAGGCGGCCACTTTCTGCTGGGCCGTCGCGGACGGGCGGGCATCATCTTTGGAACGGTTCTTCTGGCGTTTCTGGTTGGGGTTCTGCTGCACGGCTCCATGTTCACGCCCGGCGGTAATGGGTTTGAGGTCAATGGGGCAGGAACTTTGAACGCCACTACCCAACTTTCCGGCGGCGGCGATGTGCTTTCCAAGCTGATTCAATATGGCGGGTTTCTGGGTGATGCCGCGACTGGTTGCCTGTATCTTCTCGCGTCATTGTTTGGCTATGCGCAGCCCGATCAAGCCGGTCACGCCGTTGATTACGGGTCTAAATTCCTCGTGGCTGCCGGTCTCCTGAACGTTCTTGCCATCGTGGATGCTTACGAGATCGCCACCCGGCAAAGAGATTAATATGCGCATCAACCTCGACCATTTTGAAATTTCGGTTCTGCTGGCGCTTTTCTCCAGCGTTATTCTGGGTTTAGTAACAAAGCGATCCGACGCGGAACGCCTGCGGTACGGCGTTTATTGTTTCGGCTGCTTTATGGCCGCACTCTTCGGCATTAGCTGGTTTATGCGTCTCCTGCACGGTTGAACGCGCTCCCCGCACAGAAGAAATGAAAACCTTTTACATCGAAACGTTTGGCTGTCAGATGAACGCGCACGACTCGGAAAAAGTCGTGGGCACGCTGCTGCAGCAGGGCTATACGCAAGTGGACACGCCGGAAGCCGCTGAGTTGGTTCTTTACAACACTTGCAGCATCCGGGACAAAGCGGAGCAAAAAGTCTTCCATCGGCTACAGCAGTTCAAAAAGAGCGCAGGTAAAGATAAAATTTTCGGTGTCCTCGGCTGTGTTGCCCAGCAGGAAGGTGAGCGCATCTTTGAGCGCGCCCCTCATGTCAACTTAGTTGCCGGTTCGGCCAGCTACACCAAGCTGCCCGAAATGCTGGTGCAGCTCGAAACTGGCCAGCGCCGCGTGACAGGCTTAAGTCTGGATACGGAGGAAACGTTTGATACGCCGTTCACGCGCCGGGATAATCCGCATCGGGCTTACATCACCATCATCGAAGGCTGCGATAAAGCCTGCGCTTATTGCGTGGTTCCCTTTACTCGTGGACCCGAGCGCAGCCGTACGAGCGACAGCGTCATGCGCGAAGCCCGTTCTTTGACAGAACTCGGCTACACGGAGGTACAGCTTCTCGGGCAGAACGTGAACAGCTACCGTGATCCTTCATCCGAAGGCTGGAACTTCGCTCAACTCCTGGCGCGCACCGGCGAAATTCCGGGCATGCGCCGGGTGCGCTTCACGACTTCTCATCCCCGCGACTTCACCAAGGAAATCATCGACGCCATTGACTCCAACCCGGTGCTGTGCAACCACGTGCATCTGCCGGTGCAGTCCGGCTCGACGGGTGTTCTGTCCCGCATGCAGCGGATGTATACGCGTGACGATTACATGCGCCGTATTGCCTGGATGAAGAACGCGAAACGCGAGATTGCCATCACGACGGATATCATTGTCGGCTTTCCCGGCGAAACCGAAACAGACTTTGAAGACACTGTGCGGATGATCGAAGAAGTCGAGTATGAATCGATGTTTATCTTCAAGTATTCGAAGCGCCCGAATACTCCCGCGCTGCAATATGAAGACCACATTCCCGAGGAAGAAAAAACGCGGCGCTTCCTGATCCTTCAGGAGCGCCAGCGAGCCATTCAGATGAGGCGCAACGCCAAATACGTCGGTCAATGCGAGGAAGTGCATGTGGAAGGCTATAACGTCGCTACCGGCCAATGGATTGGCCGCACGGCCCAACATAAAACGCTGAACTTCCTCGATCCTGCTCTGCCTGCGCCCAGGGAAAATCATACCCTGGTCGGCCAATATACGGACGTGCTGGTCACGCGCGCAGGACCGAACAGTCTGGCTGGCGAACGCGTTCCGACCCGGTCAGTTTCTGTGCAGTAGGCTGAAAGGTATGGGTACTGGAAACAACATGGAAGTAGAAATGAAGATTCGCGGCCTCATGATGGACCCGATGACCAACATGCCCATCGTGGTCTTGAGAGATCTGGCTGGAGACGCTGTTTTGCCGATCTGGGTCGGCATCTACGAGGCGAACGCCATTGCGCTCGAAATCGAGAAAGTGACAACGCCCCGCCCGATGACGCACGACTTAATCAAAGTTTTGCTTATGGGGCTGGACACCTCCATCAAAAAGGTGGTTGTCAGCGAATTGAAGGACGACACGTTCTACGCGCTGATCTGGCTAGAGCGCAATGGCGAACTGATTAGCGTGGATTCCCGCCCGAGCGACGCTCTGGCGTTAGCGTTGCGCCATGATTGCCCCATTTATGTGGATGATCGCGTTTTGCAAACGTCCAAGAACTCGACCACTGTTTCGGAGAAGGTGAACAATGAAGAGTTGCGAAAGTGGCTGGAAAACCTGAACGACGAAGATATGGGCCGTTATAAGATGTAGACGAATCTCAGGCAAAAGCAAAAGCCCCGGAGAGAGTGTTCTCCCTCCGGGGCTTTTGCTTTTTATGCTTCTTCTAGCGTTTGCGTGTTCCGCGCGTTGATTTGCGCACTGGAGCCGCTGTTTGCACGCCTGGGATAGACGGGTCCTTCAGTGTCAGCATATATGGCTCTTTTGTGTAGCTGTCCACAATACCGGCAAAGTCCAGTTTGTCACCCACTTTGATTTTGTCCATAGCGGCAGCAGGCAACGGTTGTGAGAATTCCAACGTGGCATCCGGCGTGGTGGGGTTCTCAACGCCCAGCGTAACCTTGCTGGGGTCGACGGAAATCACAGTTCCGGTGAAGTTCTTGCTCGGCACTGTGTCTCCCGGCAGTTCAGCCTCTTTAAGCGGCCCGTTAAGGAAGGCATCTCCTTTGTCTTGCAAGCTCTGCTTTACGCTATACCAGACCTTAAATCCCGGATCGGTATCAATTCGCTTCTGCAGTTCGCCAGCTTCCTGGTTGGCAAGCGTCTGCGCGTTCGTGATCTTCAGATCTGCTGGCGGCACAGGAGAAGTTTTAGCCTGATCTAAAAGCTGCTGCTTGCCTTCGTCGCTGCCGTGATAAGCCTTGTACTCTTTGTTAAAGAAATCCATGGCCTGTTGTTTACCAGCAGGCGGGAGCGCGCCCGGCCCATCATACTGGCCTGCTCTGGCATACTCGAACAAAGCTTCCGGCACCTTTTTATCCATAAACAGCGCTCTGCCAAGAAAGGCGGAAATGTTAGCTTGCTCCGGGTTTGCTTGCAGACTAGCCATGTACTCGCTTTCGGCAGTCGCGTTATCTTTCTTGGAAAGAGCCGCCCAAGCTAAAGAATTATGAGCTACAGCAACCGCTTGGGTTTTGATCTTATCAAAAGCAGCTTGGTCGACCTGCGGCGGCTTCTTCGCAGCGCTGAACGCGTCATCAGCCCCGCTAATCACGCCATGCGCGGCAGTTTCCACCTGCGTCACCAAGTCAGAAGGTGGAGTTTGCCCGCCTAAAATCGGACCGTTAAAGGCAATCGCGTACATAGCCTGAAAGTTATTCGGGTCCGCTTTCAGCCAATCGCCCGCTTTATCAATCAGCGCTTTGCGCTGAGAAGGATCTTTGGCCGCCAACGTACTTAACGTAGCCAAAAAGTATTGATACCGCTCTTGTGAATAGTCCGTTTGCGGATACTTATCCTGCCACTGATTCAAAAGCTGAAGCCGGGCAGCGGGATCTTGTGTCTGCGTAATTTTGGCATACAGATCGTATTCGGCTCGATCTTTCCAATTCTTCGTGCCCGCAGCAGCTTGTTGGCCACCTGCTGCGGACTGCTGCTGGTTCGTGTCCTGGGCTTGAACCACAGGGACCGAGACCACGCTGGTTAAGAGAGCAAAAGCGCTCGTCGCCACAATTGATTTACCAGCTCTCATCAAATGAAACTCCACGACAGCCTCCTTGGAGGGATTTTACGTTTGAAACTTGAAGATATCTTCGCACGGAGCTTCAGGCTCCGCCAAAAACCGGTACTGCTACCGCATTACCCGACACCATAATAGCTGAAGGAAAAACAGCCACAACAGCGACGAAAGCCCGAGTATAGTAAATACGTTCCTCAGGCGCAACCCTTCCTATCAATATAGATGCGGGTTTGAAGAAACTTGTTCCCGAACGCGTACTCTCCCTGCAAGCGCGCCGGAGTGCGTGCTATTATCCGTTTCCATGCGCATTGCGGACTTGACAGTGATTGCCGCTTATCTCCTGTTCATCACTTGGTTCGGAGCGCAATTCAAGGAAAGCCAAAAAAGCCTGAAAGATTACTTCCTGGGCGGTCGCGGCGCTCCGTGGTGGGCCATTGCTTTCTCTATCGTCTCGGCGGAAACCAGTACTCTTACAGTGATCGGCACGCCCGCCATTTCGTTTGCCGGCAATTTCACGTTTTTGCAGTTGATTCTCGGCTATCTGCTGGGCCGCATCGTGATCTCGATCCTGTTCCTGCCTCAATATTTTCGCGGCGAAATGTTTACGGCTTATGAGTTGATGGAACGCCGGTTTGGTCCTGGGGTACGAAAGTTTACTGCCGGTACTTTTCTGTTATTACGCGCCCTGGCGGAAGGCGTCCGTGTTTTTGCCGTTTCGATTGTCGTTTCCATCGTTCTCGGCACCGGCGAAGTCCTTTCCATTCTGGTCATCGTGGCCCTGACGCTCTTTTACACGTTCGAGGGCGGCATGACAGCCGTAATTTGGACCGATGTCATCCAGATGGTGCTGTATGTATCCGGAGCCTTGGGAAGCTTTTTTCTCATACTTCACCTGATTCCTGGGGGCTGGACGCACATTGTGACCGTCGGCGAAGCGGCGCACAAATTCCAAATGTTCGATTTCCGCATGGCGCTCTCCGCCAGCTTTTTTAAACGCACTTACAGCTTCTGGGCCGGTCTGCTCGGCGGTTGCTTCTTAACTTGCGCCAGTCATGGTACGGAACAACTCCTGGTGCAACGCTTGCTCGCGGCCAAAAATGAACGGGAGAGTCGACGAGCTTTGTTTGCGAGCTGGGCTGTTGTTTTTTTTCAGTTCGCCTTATTTCTGCTCATCGGCGTCATGCTGTACGTTTTCTATCGGGATACGGGCCGTCCTGCTCCTCTTGTTCCTGAGCGCACCTACCCTGAGTTTATTTGGACGCATCTGCCGGTTGGGTTGGCCGGGTTGGTGATTGCGGCGATTCTCGCGGCAGCCATGTCAAATCTAAGCGCAGCGTTAAATGCGCTTGCGTCTACAACGATTATGGACTTTCTAAGGCCCTTGCGCCCGCATCATACCGAAGCGCATTATCTGCGACTTGCCCGCTGGGCAACGATCGCTTGGGGTATGATTCTGTTCGCCGTCGGACTCCTTGCCCGTCATTGGGGCCGGGTTCTCGAAGCGGGGCTGTCGATTGCTTCCGTCCTGTACGGAGCGTTGCTCGGCGTTTTCCTCTTAGGCGTGCTGACGAAACGCCCCGGCCAACGGTCCGCCATTCTCGGCATGAGCGCAGGGTTCCTTGCCACGCTGCTGTTGCGCTCACACGTTGCTTACACCTGGTACGTCCTGATCGGTTCCCTGGTGACGTTCCTGGTCGGCTGCGGAGCCGCTATTGCGATAAGGGAACGAAGGCCGGTGGCGGCGAATGTCTAATCGGAACTTACCTGCGGGCCTGCAACGCGTTCTCGGGCTGCCGAGCGCTATTTCTATTGTGATCGGAACCGTGATCGGCAGCGGCGTATTCCTGGTTCCCGCCACCATGATCCGCTATCTCGGCTCCGTTCACCAGTTGTTTTTTGTCTGGATCGTAGC
>CAXTWT010000137.1:0-11887 GCA_964247955.1 uncultured Bryobacteraceae bacterium | reverse complement strand
GGCATTCTGCTCCGCAACGATGAAGCCGTTCTTAAAACACTTCACGACCTGCGCTCCATGGATGTGCGAATTGCCATGGACGATTTTGGAACGGGCTATGCTTCGTTAAGCCAACTGGCGCGCTTTCCCTTTGACAAAATCAAAATTGATCGGTCCTTAGCCGGGTTCGAGGGCGACAATCCGAAGCAAAGGGCTATTGTCCGGGCCATCACAGCGCTCGGCCAGAGCCTGGGAATCTGCACCCTGGCTGAAGGCATCGAAAGCGCCGATCAGGTCCAGCGTCTTCAATCGGACGGCTGCGCTTCGGTGCAGGGCTACTTCTTCGGCAGGCCGGTCCCCACAAGTGAACTCACAAAAGTGATCTCGCGATTGTACTCGCCTTCCGAAACTCAATCTTCAACTTAGAGAAATCAAGATGAATTCCAAGCTATACAAACTCGTCTATTGCAGCCGCAATCGAATTGGAGGCAACAACGCCGAAGTCACTGCGGAACTCCAAAGCATACTGGCCAGCGCTCGCGCGAACAACGCCCGGATCGGGATTACCGGCGCTTTGCTCTATAACGCCGGGAATTTTGCGCAGGTTCTGGAAGGCCCGCTGCCATCCATTGAACGCATTTTCGAGGTCATTCAGCGTGACCCGCGCCACAGCGAAGTAGTTGTCGTACAGAGCGGTCCTGTGAGCGAGCGTGCGTTTCCGGAATGGTCCATGGCGTTCTCCGGCAGCGGTGCTGCTGAGCAGATGCCCTTGGCGACAGCCGCTTTCGATGCAGTATTTGCAAACGCCGAAGGCGCCGGAGAGCAGTTGCTTGCCGTCCTACAAGGCTTGGTTGTGTGCGAAGACGACTGGGTTCTATTGGACGCAGCCTGATTCCAGATCACTGTCCTCCAACCGGACTTCTGTACCATGTTGGCGTGAGCACACAACGCGCCATGCCGGGCGGTCGGGCAAATCTCGGCAAGCTTCCCACCGGCGCCAATGACCGGGCGCTGTGCCGCTGGTGCAATCTGGAAGTCCCTCCAAACCGGCGCTCCTTCTGTTCGGATTGGTGCGTGGAGGAATGGAGACTGCGCACCGACCCCGGCCACCTGCGTAAGCGAGTGTTGGAACGCGACCGTGGAGTCTGTGCGGCTTGCGGTCTGAACTGCATCGCGGAGTGGGCGCGCATCAAACGCCTGCGCGGAACCGCTAAGATGAGGGCTCTCGAAGACTGGCGGTTAGGAAAACGCAAATCGCTCTGGGACGCCGATCATACTATGCCTGTCGCGGAAGGCGGCGGCGAATGCGACCTTTCCAATTTGCGCACACTCTGCCTGAAATGCCACCGCTCCTGCACGGCGGAGTTACGGAAGCGATTACGCGGAAATCAAGCAGGCTCAACTTATGCCGAAAAAACGGTATGCTAATCTCGTGGCGGAAACTCCCACAAAACGTTTAGCACGGATCGTTGCTTCGGCTGAGCATGTCTGGAGCAACCGGAACGATGCTTGTGAATGGCTTAACACACCCCACCCGGAACTCGACAATAAAACGCCACGGTAGGCCGCTCTGACGGAAGTGGGAGCACGCAGGGTGGAAACAGTTTTAAATAAAATTCTGTATGGTCTCCCGACCTGACCGGGTTTTTCGGGTTGCTGCAATCATAAATTTTCAGAACTACCTGCTGCATGAGCGAACTGGCGGGATGAGGCAGCCTTTACCGGCTTTCGATTTAGCCGCAAACTTTTCGTTGGGATCAGCGTCGGCAAGCTGTTGCAGTAAGTGATCCATATCCAGCGAGGCTTCCTTGGGCGTCGTCGGCACAACTGTCACGGAGTTAGCGGCAGAATAGCGCCAATCCTCCGGATTCGACGGAGGTTTGAATTCCTTGGTGCTGAATACTTTCCAGGGCTGATCGGGTCCGGTAACGGCAAGCACCAGGGCTAAACAGTCGCGCGGTCCCTGAAAGTAGGAAACTCGAATTTGGTGGACACCTCCTTCCAACTGCACAGCGACGGTGCGCAGATCGGGCGGATGCAGGCAATCGTTGTCAATCACGGGCGTGTCGTCCAGGAACAGCCGGGAGCCGTCATCTGAAATCAAAGCAAAGGTGTAACGGCCCGGTCTGTCGATCCAGAAGCGGCCCTTGTAGTCAATCGCAAACCATTCCGAGCGGGCCGTAAGACCCGGAAAGCCGGAGCGCCAGTGGCGGGGCGGAATATTCAATGCATCGGTCCAGACTTCCCCGACGCGCTGAACGGCATCGCGTTCGAAGTCGGGCAGTACAGTGGTGTCTTTGGGGAGAAAGTAGATTGTCCCATGCAAGCCGGCCGGCAGCACCACGGTTGTGCCGAAGATAGCCGGTGTTTCAGGCTCTTGCGCGGAGAGTGCATGGATAAAGATTACCGCTGTAAACAGACAAAGCACAAGGAAGCGCATTCATGTAATACGACAAGGTTCGCTCCGTAGTTCCTCGGCGGCAAGGTATAAAAGATGGGAGCCTCACACTTCGCATGCACGCCTTCACGTTCCTAGTCGCCGGAGCCTTAACAGGGTTGGTACTGTGGGAAATTTTTGAAACTCTTGTCCTGCCTCGCAAGGTTGATCGCCGCTTCCGGCTCACTCGTCTTTACTACATGTCCACTTGGCGGGTTTACTGCTTCGGGGCCGAGCGCCTTTCAAACCCGAAACGCCGGGCGACTGCTTTGTCGATCTTCGGCCCGTTGTCCCTGCTCGGGCTATTCGTGGTTTGGGGAGCTTCGCTGATCTTTGCTTTCGCGTTAGTGTATTGGTCCTTCGGTTCGCCTTTTAAATCGTCGGACGGAGTCGCGCCGGGCCTCCCCCTGGACCTTTACGTGAGTGGCACCACGCTGACCACCTTAGGTTTGGGCGATGTCACACCGCGCACTCCGGCAGCCCGGCTCATCATGGTCGTTGAGTCCGGATTGGGCTTGGGTTTAGTGGCTTTGGTTATCGGCTATCTTCCGACTCTTTACCAAGCCTTTTCGCGGCGTGAAACGCAGATTTCGCTTTTGGACGCGCGCGCCGGTTCGCCTCCGTCTGCGGCGGAGTGGCTGTGTCGCTCGGCGCAAAGCAATGCCTGGGAGCGCATTGAATTGTTCTTAGCCGAGTGGGAGCGTTGGTGCGCAGAGATTCTAGAAAGCCATATCTCCTTTCCCGTGCTGTGCTACTTCCGTTCGCAGCACACTAATCAGTCCTGGGTTGCGGCGGTCACGGTCATTCTTGATAGCTGTGCGCTCTGCCTCGCCTGCCGGGAGCATCGGCAGAATTCTTCACAAGCGCAACTGACGTTCGCCATAGCGCGGCATGCGGTGGTGGACATCACGCAAGTGTTTCGTCAAAAGCCCTCAACTGACCAGCAGGAACGCTTGTCGCGGGAAAATTTTAGAACCATTTGCGACCGCTTTCGCCGGGAAGGAATGGATCTCGTCCCGGAAGAAGAAGCCTGGCTCCGGCTCGGCTTCTTGCGGGGAATGTATGAACCCTATCTGTTCATCTTAAGCCGGCAGCTCCGGATGGAATTAGCGCCTTGGACCCATCCGCCCGGAGTCAAAGACAACTGGACGGCGACAAAATGGCAATCGACTCACCCGGACAGCAAGCGCGTTGGATGAGCGCGACAGAAAGTAGCCTGAACCTAGTAATATTTACATATTCTGGACTATTTTTCGTGTAATGTTTGCTTGTATACTGGGCTTATCAATTTATTCTGTTGTTGTCATTGCAGGAAGCAGGAAAACTGTTGCCGCATCAACGAGACATTCTAATTGTCGAGGACAATCCCGGAGACGTGCGTCTGATGCGTGAGGCGCTGCGTGATATTGTGCCTTCTGTCACGGTCCATGTGGCAGGGGACGGAGACGAAGCTCTTTCGTTTTTGAGGCGTCAAGCCCGGTTCAGCAACGCTCCCAAGCCAAGCTTGGTATTTCTGGATTTCAACCTGCCGAAATCAGATTCCCGGTCAATTCTTCGCCAGATTAAACAAGACGACAGCCTGCGCTCGATTCCGATTGCCGTGCTGACCTCCTCCGATGCCGAGAGGGACGTGCGCGATGCCTATGAATTGCACGCCAATTGCTATTTGCGCAAGCCGGTCGACCTGGATTCTTTCTTTCACACCATCCGCACCACGGCGCACTTCTGGCTGGATGTTGCCCATACCCCTGCATAATTTGCCGATAGACGCGGATTTGTAACAATATCTGTTATCATTCTGGCGCATGGGCGCTTATTCGGTCGGCGTGGATCTGGGCGGCACAAATCTCCGCGTGGCGGCAGTGGACAGCGATGGCGTAATTCTCGAACGCGTTTCCATTCCGGCGGTTTACGACTGCGGGCCGGAGCGGGTAGTGGAAGATATTGTGCGCGTGATCGACAGTATCCGCAGTCCTTTGGGAACCGCAGGTCTGCGCGGCGTGGGGATCGGCATTCCGGGGTTTGTTGATTTTGATGCGGGAGTGGTCATTGAAGCCAGCAATTTGCCGGGATTCCAGGGGTTTCCCATCCGGGAAGAGATACAACAACACCTAGGCGCGCCGATTATTCTGGAGAATGACGCCAACGCAGCGGCTTTGGGCGAGATGTGGACCGGCGCGGGACGCGATGTGAGAGATTTGCTTCTGCTGACACTGGGTACCGGGATCGGCGGCGGCATTGTGATCGGCGGAAAAATCCTGCATGGTTTCCGGTGCATGGCCGGGGAGATCGGACATATGACGGTGTACCCGGACGGCAACCCGTGCGGGTGCGGCAATTGCGGCTGTCTCGAAAAACACGCCTCAGCTACGGCCATTGCGGCGATGGGCCGCATGATGCTCGGAAAAGACGTCACAGCGGCCAGGATGCATCAACTCGCCAAGGAAGGCAACGAGCGCGCGGTACTGGTCTTTGAATCGATGGGCAAAGCCCTAGGAATTGCCTTGGCAAACCTGATCACCATTTTCAATTTTCCTTTGTATCTGCTGAGCGGCGGCCCGCTGCCGGCGTGGGAGTTCTTTGCTCCCGCGATGTTTTTTGAGATCAGCAAACGGTCATTCGCTTATAAACGCAGCGGCGCTCGTGTGGAAAAGGCGTTGCTCGGCGGCGATGCCGGTTTGCTGGGGGCGGCTTACCTCCCTTTTCAGCAGGTCGTTCATAAAGAGGTAGCCGCCGGCGCGTACTAACGGCTTCATGAACTCAGAATTCGTTGTATATTGGCTTGGCTTGGATGTCGGCACGGGATCGACCCGCGCGCTTCTGGTCGACCGTGACGGGCGCGTGCGGGCGGCGTTTTCAGCCCCCCATGAAGAGATGCAGATGGCACGTCCCTTATGGGCTGAGCAAGATCCGGACAACTGGTGGCTGGCGGCGAAATCAGCCATTCGCGGCGTGCTGCGCGAGGCGGGCGTGGACGGCAGTGCTGTCGCAGGAATCGGACTCACCGGCCAGATGCATGGGTTGGTGCTGCTTGATCAACACGGGAAAGTCGTTCGGCCCGCGTTGATCTGGTGCGATCAGCGCAGTCAAAAGCAGGTGGATGCGATCAACGCCCAACTCGGCGCTCCGGCAGTTCTGCGTGCGATTGCGAATCCGATGCTGACCGGCTTCACCCTGCCGAAGCTGTTGTGGGTGCGCGACAACGAGCCGGAGCAGTTCGGGGCCGTGCGCCATCTTTTGCTGCCGAAGGATTATATCCGTTACAAGCTCACGGGCGAATTTGCCACCGATGTTTCAGACGCGAGCGGAACCGGATTGTTCGATGTTGCGCACCGGAAATGGTCCGAAGAGATCGTCAGCGGGCTGGGGCTGAACCGTTCCATTCTTCCGCAGGCGTATGAGTCGAGCCAAGCGACGGGCGAAGTCACGGAAGAAGCAGCGAAGATTACGGGATTGGCTCCGGGTACGGCGGTAGTGGGCGGCGCGGGCGATCAAGCGGCGTCCGCCGTCGGCAACGGAATCGTGATGCCGGGCGCCATGTCCTGCACGATTGGAACCTCCGGCGTGGTATTTGCTTATCTAGAGAAGCCTGCTTATGATCCGCAGGGGCGCGTGCATACGTTCTGCCATGCCATCCCTGATGCCTGGCACGTCATGGGCGTGACGCAGGGCGCGGGGCTGAGCTTTCAATGGTTCCGCAACCGGTTTGCGCCGGATTCCTCATATGACGAGCTGACGGCGGAAGCGGCTCTCTCCCCGGCAGGCGCGCAAGGGCTGTTCTGGCTGCCTTATTTGATGGGCGAGCGCACGCCGCACCTGGACGCGAACGCGCGCGGAGGATGGATCGGACTGACAGCCCGGCACGAGCGGAAGGATTTAGTCCGTTCGGTTCTCGAAGGCGTTTGCTACAGCCAGCGGGACGGTCTGGAAATCATTAGCCAACTGGGAGCGCGGCCTTCGGTGGTTCGGCTATCGGGCGGGGGAGCGAAAAGCGCGTTCTGGCATCAGCTTTTTGCCGATATATTGGCGACGCGCATGGCGGTGCTCGAAACGCAGGAAGGCTCGGCATACGGCGCGGCGCTGCTGGCGATGGTGGGAACGGGCGAGTACGAAAGCGTGCGCGAGCTTTGCGATGCAGTGATCCGGGAAGTGGCGGTAGAAGAACCGGAGCCGGACGCCTCAGCAGGGTATGAGAAGCGTTATAAAATTTACGGCTCGCTTTACCCGGCTTTGAAAACGGCTTTCCAGGATATCGGCCAATTGGATGGATGAAGAGTCCTTTGGGTATTGCGATCTGGCGCTCCCGGTGCCGGTGGACCGATCCTTCACTTACCACCTTCCTTTAACGCTGCAACATCGGGTGCGTGTGGGTGGCCGGGCTTGGGTTCCTTTCGGCACGCGTAAGCTGACCGGCGTGGTGATGCGCGCTCATAATGAAGCGCCTCCTTATCAAACACGCGAAGTGCTGAAGCTTCTGGATGACGAGCCGGTGCTGGATGCGGAACTGCTGCGGCTGGCGCATTGGATTGCGGAATACTACTGCGCTCCGCTGGGCGAAGTGCTGAAAAGCATGCTGCCGTTAAGCGGCGAGGTTCGGCATACCAGCCTTTATTCGCTGACGAGTTTGGGGCAGGATGTGGCGCGCCAGTTCGTAACAGCGACCACGGAAAACGACCCGGCAACAGCGGTGTTGACATTGTTGGCGCAACGACCGCGTTCGATAGAGCATCTGGCGGGCAAGGTTCCTAACGCGCGGAATGCGCTGCGCCGGTTGATCCAGCGCGGTTGGGTGATCGCCGAGGAGAAGCAGGAAGAGCGCGATCCGCTGCGCGCCTCCGCCGAGCGCCTGCAAGCGGAGTTTACTGGTCGACCTGCGGCGGATACCCGACTGAAAAAGGGCGAGCGCGAACTGCTGGCGTTTCTCGAACTGCATCCTGGGCCGCACAACATCGCGGCGGTGGGGAAGCAGGTCAAGCGGGCGAGCGAAGCGGCGCGTTCCCTAGCGCGGCAGAACCTGATCCGGCTGGAGGTGGAGGGCGTTGCCGCGCCCAGCGGTTACGAACGTCCCGTTCCGGTTTTAAATGCCCATCAGAACGAAGCATTTGACGCGATAGAAAACGCGGTGAAAGGCGGACAGTTTCAGGCGTTTCTCCTGCAGGGCGTCACGGGGTCCGGCAAAACGGAAGTCTATCTGCGGAGTATCGAGGCAACCCTGGCATTTGGAAGAAACGCCCTGCTGCTGGTGCCGGAAATTGCGTTAACGCCCGCGATGGCCGGGCAGTTCTTTCAGCGGTTCGGCAAGCAGGTAGCGATTTTGCACTCCGCATTCGGGAACGCGGAACGGGCGGACCAGTGGCGGCGGATTCGGAACGGCCAAGCGCGGGTAGTAGTGGGAACACGATCCGGCGTGTTTGCGCCGGTGCAGAAACTGGGACTGGTCATCGTGGATGAAGAACACGACGGAAGCTATAAGCAACAGGACAACCCCCGCTATCATGGCCGTGATGTAGCATTGATGCGCGCGAAGGAAGCGGGCGCGGTCACGATTTTGGGTTCGGCTACCCCGAGCCTGGAAAGCCGGTTCAACGCCGATCACGGGAAGTACGGGTTGCTGCGGCTGCCGGAACGGATTGCGCGGCGGCCCATGCCGGAAGTTGATATCGTCGATATGCGCACGGAGTTTCTGGAAACAAAGCAATCCGGCACGTTTTCCCGCAAGCTGCTCGAAGGCATGAAGGAGCGGCTCGAAAAGGGAGAGCAAACGATGCTGCTGCTCAATCGGCGCGGGTTTTCGAGCTTTGTGATGTGCCGCTCCTGCGGGGAGCGCTTGCAATGCCCGAACTGCTCGGTAGTGTTGACGCATCATCGGCGGGACCGGCGCATGCTGTGCCACTACTGTAGTTATGCGGAAAAAGTTCCTGTTAAGTGCCCGAGCTGTGAAAGCGAGTACATTCAGTTTCTAGGAACAGGCTCGGAGCGTGTAGAGGACGAACTGCACCAGCACCTTCCCACAGCGCGGATTGCGCGACTGGACCGGGACACTGCGAGCGGCAAGGGCGCGTATGAACATATTCTCGGCGCGTTCCGCAACCGGGATGTGGACATTCTGGTAGGAACGCAGATGATTGCCAAGGGGCACGACATTCCAAACGTGACGCTCGTAGGCGTAATTTTGGCTGACATCGGCCTGAGCATGCCGGATTTTCGCGCCGCCGAGCGAAGCTTTCAGTTGCTCACGCAGGCGGCGGGACGCTCAGGCCGGGGCGACATGGCGGGACGCGTGATTATTCAGACTTTAAATCCCGACCACTATGCGGTGCAGCGGGCGGCGGAACAGGATTACGAAGGGTTCTACCGGCAGGAGCTGGATTTTCGGAAGTGGCTGCGGTATCCGCCCTATGCGGCGGTGGCGAATGTGATGGTCCGGGCTTTGCAGCAGGAAGAAGCAATGCGAATGGCCACAGAACTAGGCCGCGTGCTGACACCCCCGCCCGAGGGCGTGCGCGTAATGGGACCGGCGGAAGCGCCCGTTCTGCGATTAAAAAGCGAGTTCCGATATCAAATTCTCTTGAAAGCGGCGCGACGCGGCATTCTGCGGGAAGTGCTGAAAGGGCTTCGCAATTATGCGGACAGCCAGAAGTGGAACGCAACCGCGCTGATCATTGATGTTGACCCGATCAGCCTCATGTGAGATAAATGTTAAACTTACTGTTAGTGCGGCGGCTATAGCTCAGCCGGTAGTAGCGCCAGATTGTGGTTCTGGATGTCGTGGGTTCGAATCCCACTAGCCGCCCCAGTACAAGCCTTTTCCGCCCGCCTTCCATTCTTCCCCTTACCAGCGAAAACGCGAACGATAAGAGACAGGTATTCGAAGCGGGAAGAATGCGAAATCAGGATCGTATTTACTGCCGACAAAAACTGGTAAAACAGTGCTGAGTCTCACTTCGTATTCTTCTCCGTTACGAAACGGAAACGCAGTTTGTAGCTGGAAACTCCGTTCGACCGAACCGCCCGGCGGAATGGTTACGGTAGGCCATCGATACATGTTGTCCCAGTCAAATCGATCGAAACGGTAGTTTGGAGCCGCGAGCGTTGGCGCAAAAATGGATACTCCAATGGGAAAAGTGTTCCCTGACGGGGGATGAAACTGTTGCACCGACATCCACACTGCACTATCACCAGATTCCAAACCCGGTTCCGGCAAACGCAACGCACGGCTGGTCCGATTTTGTACTCGTAACATCGCTTGTCGAACATGCAGGTTCCCGCTGAATGCTTCAAAGAAAATCCATTGCGTTTGAATGGCGTCCATAATTGTGCTTTTCACGATTGTCAGAACCTGATCTGCAGTTCGCTTGCCCGCATACTCAAAAGCCACTGTGTAGGCGCCGGGCGGCTGTGGTTTTCCAGGAAACTCCTGTCCGCCTTTCCATCCGTGGGAGGCGTCACCGTCAATTGGCCAAGGTACTGGCCATTCTAAACGACTACCGTCAGGCCGAACGACATGCAAAATACACGAACGCTGCAAATCTTCGGAGATACTTTCTGCGGACTTTACGCCTACCCACAACCGGATGGACTCTTTCTCGGCATAGATTGGCTTTTCCAGCTCCAGCAAAGGCTCTCCAGAACGGGACTGCATCGAACCTGGGTGAAGAAACGTTGCAGCGGTAAAGAACAACGCTAAAGATCGTACGCGCCATGACGGCATGTGTGCTTTCACTATGCGTTTAACCCCAACAGGATAGTGACGTAATACAGGACAGCATGAGTTTCGAGTTACATGTAAAGCAACACCGCTCAATGATCACAGAAATTTGTGATGCTTCCGAACACCTGGACGGCGTTGTCGGCTCTTAGTAAGTAATGGCGTACAACATACTGTTGTCGGTCCCGTGTGTACGTCGCGCTACTGTCGATGAGCAACGGTGACGAGGAGAATGTGCTGGTGCTCTTGGTGCAAAGCGGGGACATGGCGGCTTTCGAGAAGCTGTTACTGCGCCTGTACGGACCGCTGCGCCAGTACGTGACAAAGCTTGTGGGAGTTTCTATGGCGGAGGACGTACTTCAGGAGGTGGCTTTGCGAGTATTCCAAAGCATCAGGCACTTGCGGGAAACAAAAGCGTTCCGTCCCTGGGTGTATCGGATTGCGACACGCATTGCTTTCGTCCATCTTCATAAAGAGAAACGGTGGCGAACGGTGGAAACCGATCTTCCGGCGTCGGCGACCAATCATGCCGAGTTTAACTCCGAATGGTTGAGCACCATTGATTTAGTGTCGCCAGCGAGCCGAGCCGTACTCCTGCTGCACTATCAGCAAAACCTTTCGATAGAAGAAACAGCAGCTATTCTTGCCATTCCCGTAGGTACCGCCAAATCTCGCCTTGCATACGGCGTGGCTAAACTTCGTGAGCTTGTAAAGGAGAAAAAGTTGAGATGAGCATTGTGAATGAAGGGCAACCTAAACCACTGCCCGGCCAGGAAGAGTTTATTCGCAAAGCGCTGGCCCAGGTTGAAAAAGCATATCGGTTTCAGCGCATCAAGCAAATTACGATTACAGTTCTGGCTTTCATAGCTGCGTTTTGGTGGGCATATAAAAAACCTGGTCCGGAACTGGGAATAGAAGGCGCCGTTTTTATCGGCGTAGGAATGATGCTGGCAGTCTGCACGGCCAAAGTTATGTCGCTCATCAACAAAAGCACACGAGCGATTCTGCAAGCCGTCGCAGATTTGCACTCGAAAAATTCCTAAGGCGTCAGCGTTGCGCGTTCAATTGTGACGGCTTGACGGGAACGGCGTCGATATACTCGATCCAGCCGTCCATCATTTCGGCTGTGCTCGGCTCACCCCAGCGAACGGTTTTCGTAGGGTCCGGGTTCCATTTGTTGTTGCTGGAATTGTCGAAATGGGCGGTGACGATTAAACGTGTACCCTTTTCGACCCGGACGGGGTCCTGCAGCCGATAAATCTGCTGCCATGCAAAGCTGTAATGCGGCACAAACAACAAAGTTTCCCGCTGGCCGTTCGGTCGTTCAATCTCGAAGCGCATGTCCTTGCCGCGAAAATGCATATGCGCGACATAGCTCATCAGCATAACGTCCTTCTGAAAAGTTGTGCAGTTGGAGACTTCCTGGTTGCCTTCGCCGGGAGGAATCAGGAACAAATAGGCGGAAGAATCCACGCGGCGCAGAGGATGCTCGGGCGCACGGTCAGCAAATATGAAGCCGACCTCCGTACGGTCCGTTTGCGGCGTCCCGAGTGTGTTGTTGTAATGCAACTGGAACTTAAGCTTGGCCCCGGCAGGAATCAGTTTCGCCGTGCCGACAGGGTACACGTCCGGAGCTTTACCAGGCAGATAAGAACCGAGCGGACCGGTCCCATCATTGAGCTTACGTCCGGGCAGATTGCCGCCGTCTTCCGTCAAGCAGCCGTTTTGGAGAACCGGAGCATCGGCTTTTACGTGCGCCAAGC
>CAXTWT010000136.1:0-11966 GCA_964247955.1 uncultured Bryobacteraceae bacterium | reverse complement strand
TTGGCGACATAGAACACTTTGCCGTCCGGCGAAATGCGGCAATCCTGCGGCATGCCTTTCGGCACCAGTTGCAAATGCCCCAGAACCTTTTGCGAAGGAATATCCACCTTGATCATCTCGCTCGAAAACTCGCAGGTGGCCAGCATATAGCGTCCATCCGGCGAGAAATCGGCGTGATTCACACCCACACAGTTCACTGGAACCTTGTTGACTATCTGCATGGTTTGAGCGTCCCGGAAGTCGATGCGCTTCTTGCGCTCCGCCATCACAATGGCGTACTTGCCGTCCGGCGTGAAGTACATGTTGTACGGGTCATCCACAGGAATGGTCTCGCCCTGCTTGCCGGTCGCGGGATCGATCATGGTTAACTGGTCTCCCCAGTCCTGCGCCACCCATAACTTTTTCAAGTCCCAGGACGGCACCACATGCTGCGGCTCCAGCTTACTTTTCGAATGTTTCGGCAGCGCGAAATGCCCGACAATCTTGTAGGTCGCGGGGTCGATAATGTCCACCGTGTCGCTTTTGGAGTTGGGGACGTAGATCCGCGACGGATAGTTTTTTACGGTCGCGCTTAACATTCCCGGCGCGTCGGCGGCATATAGGTTAGCGGGGTCGGTAACCGGCGGCATTCCGGGCAGCCCATCCGATTTGTTCGGACCAGCCGCCCGCACGATACCGGCGTCGGTTCGGTAAACGCGGGAGAAAGTTAACAGGGAAGCAGCCGCTATAACAGATACACTACTCGCTATAACGACTCTAGAAATAAAACGCATAACAGAAATTAAAAGGATATGCCGTCAGATTACCATTTCCATCGGCGGAGATCTTCAGTACAATCCAAGGTAGAAATGTTGCGAACAGAAGAGAACGAAACAGAGATTCTACTGGGCAATAAACAGTTGCTGGGTATTTTTGTGGTGGTTGCTGTTTTGCTCGGAATTTCGTTTGCCGGCGGGTATATGGTAGGCCGGGGATCGGGAAAGAAAACTTCCCTCTCTGAAACCGCTACGGAAGCAGCGCATCCGCAGTCCGGGAACGGCGGTGAAACCCATACGGTAGCGCCGGATGGGGCGTCTCCTGAGTCACTCAAATCTCCTGACGGCGGTTCCGCTGCCGATGGGGGCAACACCGCAGACCAGGGCGCGGCTAATTCTTCAAGAACGGAAGGGGCGGAGCCGCCCCTCGGCTCCCGCCATGGCAAAGAAGCAAAAGCTCAGCCTATAAGGGAACTCAAGACGGACACCAAGGTGGAAAGTGTCCCAGCCTCCTCAACGGAAACCTACACGCCTCACAGCGGCTCCCAATATTTACAGGTTGTCGCCGTAGGACACGATGAAGCCGTAGGTTTAGCCGACGTTCTGCACAAAAAGGGATTCCGCGCTCATGCTGTTCCCAAGCCCGGCAACAACAAGCTGTATCGCGTCATTGTTGGTCCGATTCGCGATGCGGGCGACCTCAGCTCCACTCGCGATGCGCTGCATAACGTCGGCTTTCGCGAAGTGATTGTGCAACGCTACTAAGGGCGTAAGTGTGAATTTACCCATTCGTTTGCCGTTTGGCAACTGAATGGGTCAACTTCGGTATGGGAAGCATCCGCTGGCTGCGAGAACAAACGACCCCTTCCGTCGCTGCTCTGGACAATTATGGTGCTTCTGTCTTTGTTTTTCTTAATCGATGCAAAGGTAATAAGCGCCTCCATCTCACAATCGAGAGTTCAGTTCTGTCACAGACCAGGATTATTGATCGCCAGGACAATCGCGGCCATAACAGATTCGGCTTTCTCTTCTGATCAAACGAGAAGGAAAGTTCCCGTTTCCGCTTTCCAATCTGTTACGAGATCAAATCCGCTGGCCAAGCAATGGGCGAGTGGCCCCATGCCACTTGTCAATGAAACCCACTTTACAGCGAGTGAGATAAAGACTTGGTAAATACATCGCCGTCAGCAAGGAGCTATCCGTCACGGCCACTAGTAAGGCTTTTGGATGTGCAACCGGCGCTTGACAGTGGTACCGGCCCGAGGATGAATCTGAATTTGCCAGTGGCTCTCTACTAACCATGCTGCCTTTTTGCAAAACAGATAGACTAAGGAAATTGGAAAAGCCTGATGATTAGCAAAGCAGCCGACGTACAAACTTATATTGCAACACTGCCTCCGGAGCGGCGGGCAGCCGTCGAGAGGCTGCAGAGCCTCTGTAGGCAGCAACTTGTTGGGTACCAGGAGTGTATGGAATACGGCATGCCAGCCTACAAGCGCAATGGCGTGGTAGAAGTCTCGTATGCCAGCCAGAAGCAATACATAGCACTGTATGTGTTGAAACAGGATGTCGTAGACAAGTTTCGTGGCGCGCTCCCTAGTTCAAAGATCGGCAAAGGGTGCATTCGTTTTGCGAAGCCGGACAAGATCGACTTCGACGTCGTAAGGCAATTGCTGAGCAGGACGGCAGACTCGAAGTCGGAGCCCTGCTAAACCAGAACCGTCCAAAAACCAAAAAGATGGTGAACTCTCGCTGTCGAGCAGGAAATGGCTGGTTCTTCACTGAATCCTGTTTAGCCCGCGATTAGTCGGCAAGGGTTCAGGAACCCAGATCAGGACACTCCGCAGGTCGAGACTGACATGCGCCGTTCAGGGAAAATTGAAATCGGCCGTAAGTATTCTTTACCAGCGCCACGGGCCGAGTCATGCCCCATCCTTAGGGAGACGAACTCTCAGCTTTCCTATGCTCTTAACCGTTCTCGTGGCAACCGTATGATTCCCATCTGTTCCCGTGGCAATGGTTTGGGTCATTCGTTAGGAAGGCTGATGAAAAGGGCTACACGAAAGCAACCATTTACACAGGTACTCGCGGCAAACGGACGGGTAAATCGCGGCAATTCATTGGGTTAAAGTGACAGTAAGGCTCTTACCACTTAACCGGGTGCGCCGTTTGCAGGGTTAGTACTTCGATTCCGTCTCCCCTTAACTCTTCGGAGAGAGCCTGCGGCGTTCCTGTCAATGCAGGAAAGGTGCCGTAGTGCATGGGAATGACTGTCTTCACCTTCAAGATGCGGGCGGCATAAGCCGCTTGGCGCGGGTCCATCGTGAAGTGGTCGCCAATTGGAAGGAAAGCCAGTTGGGGCCGGTAAAACTCGCCGATCAGCGCCATGTCTCCGAACAACGCGGTATCACCCGCAAAATAAGCAGCGCGTCCATCGGGAAACGTCAACACGTATCCTGCCGCTTCTCCTCCATAGAGCAGGTTGTCTCCGTCCTTGATCGAGCAGCTATGGAGCGCGTGCGTCATCGTCAGCTTGACGAATCCCAGATCAACCGTGCCGCCCTTGTTGATGCCGACCGTGTTCTCCACGCCCTTCTTCTCGAAATACGAAGCCGTTTCAAAAATAGCCACTGTTTTGGGAGAAAACTTCTTCGCCACGGGAATCACATCATTGGCATGATCAAAGTGAGCGTGCGTAATGGCAATCGCATCTACCTTCTTTAACTCATAGCCTTTGGGGAATGACGGGTTGCCTTCAATCCAGGGGTCAAGCAGAAGCACCTCGCCCGAGTCAAAGCGCAGTTCAAAGGTGGCGTGTCCCAGCCAAGTAATCTGTATCATTTCGACCCGTTAGATGCGGTAGTGGTCCGCGCCGGTACATACAGACCATCCCCCACCTTCGCAATCCCCGGTATCGAAACAGGCATTTTGCCGGTAATCGGGATTTTCCCCAGAATCGCCCTGGCTGCGGCAACTTCGGAAGTTTGCGTCGTGCTGAACGTCGCTGCATAGGCGCTGACAGCCGGAAAATCACGCAGCAGATACGGATTGCCCAGCGAGATCAGCGCCACCGGCACAGAGCCTTGAGCCAGCGTGCTTAAGAACGGCGCGAGTCCGCCTTGCAACGCTATGCTCCCGCGATTGGCCGCTACGGTCACAAAAGCGGCAACATAGATCTGCGGACATTGCGAAGCGTCTTCCGCAACCGCCTGCAACACCCGATCAGAAACAGTCGGGGTGACTACAAAAATTTTGAGGTCCCGCAGAGTTCGCCCCAACTCGACGGTTAAGGCTTCGCCGCGCTGGGTGAACGTGCTTTCTCCCATGACAATCAAGCACGCGCTGCCGGAAACCGCCGGTATGGGGAAAAGATGCTTGTCGTCTTTCAACACCACGACCGCCTGATCGGCTACTCGTTGCGCTAACTGGTCTGCTCTCCCGCTCTCCAGTCCATCCGCTAAGCCCGCAAGATCCACTCTCCGACTGGCAAATAAGCCCACGCGCTGCTTGGCTCCGGCGATTCTTGCAACACTCGAGTCGATTCGTGTTCTCGAAATCCGGCCATGCTCCACGGCGGTCATCAGCGCGCGAATGCAAGCTCCCGGATCGGTCGGCATCAACAGAACATCAGCGCCTGCCTCCACTGCTTTCACCGCCGCCTCTCCTTGCGAATACAAAGAAGTGATGCCCTGCATCTCCAACGCATCCGTGACAATCAAGCCGGGAAAGTTCAGTTCGTTGCGCAGCAAGCCGGTCAATACATTGGGGGAAAGGGTGGCCGGGCGCTCCTGCGGGTCAAACGCGGGAACCGCCATATGTGCTGTCATGACGGCATCCACCCGGTGCTGAATCGCAGCGCGAAAGGGCGCCAGTTCCAGGGACTCAATCCGCTCCTTCGGCGCATCCAGCCTTGCCATCTGCATATGGCTGTCTTGCGCCGTATCGCCATGCCCAGGAAAGTGCTTTGCCGTTACCAGGACGTAATCTTCCGGACGCGAATGCGCGCCTTCAATAAAAGCCGATACGCCCTCCGCCACGCTCCCTGGATCTTCCCCGAAAGATCTGGTATTGATGATCGGGTTATCGGGATTGTTGTTGACATCGGCGTCCGGTGCAAACACCCAGTTCACTCCCAGGGCGCGAGCTTCGCGCGCCGTAACCGCTCCTAATTCCTTTGTGGCTTGGGGATCATGAGCCGCGCCGAACGCCATCAGGTATGGGAACCGAGCCGTTCCCGCCACCCTTGCCGAAGCGCCCCGCTCAAAGTCGGAAGCAACGAGCAGCGGCGTGGGGGCCTCGCCTTGGGTATGGTTAATAAAAGCCGCCATCTCGTAAGGCTGCGCATTGATCACATTGCCGTTGCGAATCCGTCCGGCAACAATAAATCCACCGACATGGTCTTCCCGTATCCACCGTTGAAATCGGCGATACTCCGCGTCCGTGCTGGGCGGAAAATCGCCATAACCGCGAACCACAATCATTTGCGCAATCCGGTCATGCAACGATAAGGAGCGCAAAAGGGAAGAACTATCAGCGCTGGTTCCCGAAGTCTTGGTTTTCTTTGCAGCTCGACGGGAAGGGGCGGAACGCTTGCTCTTAACAGGTTGCGCCCCTGCGAGTGAAACGGAAAACGCAGCCAGCACTGCAAGCGCCATGATTGCGCGACGGGAAGACATGTTCCTACTATAGAGGCGAAATGCCGGTGCGAACTTACGAACCGGCTTTTTGCGACTTCGCGATGGCCTTGCGCGAACCGTGAGAGTGCGCGGGCTTCTTGGCAGGCTGCAGCAGCCGCTTGATATGCCGCAGCAGAGTGGCCAACTCATCCGCGCTTTTCTGCAGAACAATGTTTGCCCCGGTATTTTCAGGAGACAGCCCCACGTTGTTAGCAAACCCAGTCAGAAGAATAACAGGCGCGAAAATGTTATTTTTGCGAAGCTGCTCGATCAGCTCCAATCCATTCACAGGAATCATCTTGTAATCCGTGATGATGAGATCGATCGGTTGTTGCCCGGCGAGTTGCAGCGCCTCACTGCCGCAGTCGGCAGGGAGTATTTTATAGCCCAACTCTTCGAGAACCGACTGCCGCGCCATCAGTCCATCGCGATTGTCATCGACCAGGAGAATGACCGCTGAACTTGAAGCGTGATGGGAAGAAGGGGAGCGCATCGGGACCAAGTGAAAATAACAGACCGGTCGCCGTATGTCAATGCGCCGCTAAGAGACTCAAACAACGATACATTTAACCCTTGACAGGAAGAATCACTTCCGGCTGTTGTGAAATACTGCTAATCCACTTCGCGCGGAGCTTTGTAACCGGCCTTGGCGACAACCTGATATTTGATGGGTTTGCCCTTTTCGTTGGTGATGCGCAAAGGCTCATTTGTTGCGGGATTGACTAACTCCACTTTGATGCGCCGAAACTTGCCGTCGTGGGCCACATTGGTCGGATGATAAGAGAGAGAGTACTGGCTTTTCAGCGAGTTCTCGATTTGATTGAACACGGACGGATACTCGCCGACAAAGCGCGGGAAAAACGACATGCCGCCCGTTTCCTTCGCGAAAGTTCTCATCTCATTGTCTGCTTGCAGGAAATCCATGTTCGCCGCCGGACTCATGCCGTAAGCTTCCGCTTGAATGCGGGCAATTTGTAAAAGGCTGATCGTGTAGATCGGCACTCCTGCTTCCTGCAGCCTTCGGCGGGTTTGATCGAATGTGATTTTGCTGAAAGTATCCAGCCCGGAACCCATCAACAGGATTGCCTTGCGGCCTTCGATGTTTTGCATGCGGTCAGCCATATCGGTCAAGGCATCGAAAACGTTTGACTCGCTGAATCCGGGAATGCGCAGTCTCTGCATGGCTTCTTCCGCTTTGCGCTTGTCCGGCGAAAAATCAGACAAAATAGTAGGCCGCAAATCGTACGCCACCACCGCTACGTTATCGTCCCGCTTCAGGGTTTCCAGAAAGCCGTAGGAGGCCGTCAGCGTCTCGTACCATCCCTGAGTCCAGTAAGCCTGAAAACGACCGCTAAACTCAATCAGCATGCAGATGGTCATCGGCGCTTCGCCCTGCCCAAACTGCGAAACCTGCTGCGGAACGCCGTCTTCGAGCACGCGGAAATTCCCCGCCGGAATTCTTGGGATAAAACGATTCTTATCGTCCAGCACCGCCACATCAACGTTTACGGTTGTGGCGTTGGAGCGAAAGATCGGCGTATCTGCGGGAACATCCTTCGGCTTTTTGTATTCGGAAGGAATGGGCGCTTCTTCCGGAGCGGGAGGGGGAGGCGGCGTTGGAGAAGCAGTATTGTTGTCATCTGTTTGCGGCTTTTTTCTCGGCTTCGCCACAGAATCACTGCTTTGTGACTGTGGGCCTTCCTGCGCCGCGTGAAGGGGGAACAAGACGCTGCCGGATAAGCTAAGCGCCAAAGCGGCAATGCCGGCCCAGATGCTGCGAAACTTCATAAATTTACTCCAAGTAAAACTCTAATGAACCCAGGGACCGCGTTTCGGGTTTTCTTTGCGAAGATATAGCTCAAATTTCTTTTTGGCGCGGCGCAGCTTCCAATCCTTGTAGCCAAGAGCAATCGGCTGGCGTATCTGTGTTTGAAGCCTTCGCCCGCGCAAAAACAGATAACCGGCAAGCAGCCCTCCCAGATACGTCATGACCGCGATGCTGCCATAGTACTGCAACACCACAACCGTGCCGACAATCATAACGAACCATTTTGTTTTTAACGGGATCAAAAATCCAAATAAAATCGTGCGGTCCGGAAACATCAACGCATAAGCCATCAAGATGCCGAAGACGGCTCCCGACGACCCGACTATCGTAACTCCTGTGCTGTGAAACAAGTAGGCAGCGAGCACCACCGCAACCGCTGCGAAAACTCCGCAAAAGAAGTAGAAGCGAAGAAACTTTCTGGTTCCCCACAGCCGTTCCAGTTCCGCGCCGAACAGCCAGAGACTCAACATATTCCACAGAATATGGCTTGGCCCTGCATGCAGGAACATATAAGTAACCAGTTGCCATACGGCAAAGCTTCCCACCACTTTGGCCGGCATCAAAGCTAAGTTCCGCAAATACGCCACAAAGTCGCTGGCGCTGAGAACATATTGCAACAGAAAAATGGCAACATTAACAATCAGAAGCCACTTCAAGCCTACGGGAAAACGATTGGAAGGAACGTACCTATTCACGTAGGAACGCGAACTGAATGGCATTGTCGGAGAAAAGCCTTATTTGAGAATAACAAAAGATAGGAGCTTATGCTTAATTACACTCCTAGTACTTTCCTAGCTCTGTGTATGCCGCTTCAGAATGCTTGCCGCGAAGTTAAGTAGAACCGCGAATCCCAGCCACACCAGCCAGTTGGACAACGGTCCTGCCGAAAAAAGAAAGGACCCGGTCCATCCAAGATTGCCGGCCAGACTCCAGGCTGCCAAAGCGTACGCTGAAAAAACAGCAGGTCCCATCAAATCGGAGAGAAGCGCTGCAAACCGTTGAGCGAAATTACCCGCCCAGCTTCCGGTGCGGCTTAAAGAACCTGTAACAGCCTGTAAAAGCCCGCTTGCCCACGGCCGCGAAGGCTCCGTCTGCACAGCTACGGCTGTCGTTCGAGTTTCGGACATCATTAACCCCTGCTATTGTTTCCGATGCACGCAAAGGGCCGTAAGTTTCCGGCGCTCGGCACGATGGATCTTCTTACATTTACGCGCACTCGGAAGGCTACGAGGAGCCGCCGGCGACAACAAATTGAGAAAAATTTAACCGTTAACTGGAAAATTCATTCCTACTATCCTTTGCAAATTACAGGGATAGTTTCTATGAGAATCGGAAAAATAAAATATGGAAGCTACTGGACAAGGGTGTCTTCGTTTGAGCCGTAACTGCTTAGTAACCGCGCCAACAACAGAAATAAGGCCGCTACCGCCAACCACACCTGCCAATGCGAAAACAAACCTACAGTAACGAAAAATTCATTCGCCCAGCGAAACTCAACCGCAAATCCCCAGAAGGAAACGGTGAACGCCGCCAGCGCCAAGGGTGTTAAAAGTGATCCCACAGCCAACGCCAGTTGTGTCAAAACGGTACTACTACGAGAGGTACTCCAGCGAATACGTACTAACATGAACCTGCGCTTTAGAAAATCCTAGCAGTTTACGCGGTGTAAATAAACCAAATTAATTAATCCTTGCAAGTTGTAGATTGTCAGTGGAGGAGATTGACACTCCCCATGGGCTAAAGCCGGGGGATTCTTCCTTCAACTCCGGTTGCCTCTTCGTCCTTGCGAACGAGGAGGTCTGACACCAGATCCAGAAGCTAATACCGAGTGCCCCTCGGCTTTAATATTCTTCGAAGCATTGTCGTCCCGATCATGCAGTGTCCCGCATTGGGGACAAAACCACTGTCGAATAGAAAGCGGCAACTGATCCACAATCCACCCGCAGCTATGACAGCGCTTGCTCGAAGGGTGGAAACGGTCTACTTTTTGTAAAATCCGTTCGTGCCATTTCGATTTATATTGCAACTGCCTCATGGCCTCACCTATTGCCATGTCACACAATGCTTGTGCAAGACAGTGGTTGCGAACCATTCCTCGGAGATGCAAATCCTCTACAAAGATCGCTTGGTTTTCGCGGATGATCTTGGTCGTGAACTTGTGGAGGAAGTCTTTACGAATATTCGCTATTTTGACGTGAGTTCGAGCAATAGCCAGTTTTGCTTTGACTCGATTCTTCGATCCTTTCTGTTTCCTGCTGAGTTGTTTTTGTTTTCGCTTGAGCTTCACCAAATATTTCTTCAGCGGCTTGGGCGACTCGAACTTTGAGCCGTCGGAAGTGGCCGCAAAAACAGTGATGCCGAAGTCGATCCCGACCGATCTCTTCACCTTGGGCTGCTTGGGTAGAGGCTCATCCACGCGGAAAGATACGAAGTACTGGTGCGCGGTGTTGCGCGAGATTGTGACTGTTGTCGGCTTCTCTTGGAATCGGCGGGACCAGCGAATCCTAAGCGCACCGAGTTTGGCAATCTTCAGAGCGCTTTTCTGGAAGGTAAAGGCTGTTGTCGCGTAGGTGGCGGATTGGTTCCCGTTCTTCTTCTTGAATGCCGGATAGCCGCTCGTTTTCCCCCAGAACCGCTCGAAGGCGGATTGCAGATGCCGGAGAGACTGCTGTAGCACCACCGAAGAGCAATCATTTAACCAGACATGATCCGCTTCCTGCTTAAACTTAGTCAACAAGGCGGAAGTGTCTTGGTAGTTCACTCTCTTTTGCTGTTGATACCAAGCATCGGTTCGCAACTTTAAGCCCCAGTTGTAGATGTACCGCGCACAGCCAAACGTGTGAGCAAGCTGGATTTCTTGCTCTTTTGTTAGATAAAAGCGATATTGGAAACCCCGAATCACTTTTTTACAAGTTACCAGTTACTGTGTAAAATAGCAACAAGAAGTTTTACATTCCCATGGCTAAAGTGAGGTATTACGGCGTCATTCGATAGATTGTTCTTATGCCAAGAATCAAAACAGCAATTGTCGGCACTGGCTTTATGGGCAAGGTGCATGCGGAGAATGTTCGTCGGTTGGGTAACGTGGAGATTGCCGCTGTGGTCGGCAGCCGTCCCGAGCGGGCCCAACAGTTTGCCGACGCTTTCAGCATTCCGATAGCAACAGCAAATCTCAAAGACGTTCTGGACAATCCCGATATCAGGGCCGTTCACATCTGCACGCCCAATGTCGATCATTTCCCGCAGTCGCTGGCCGCCATTGAGGCTGGAAAGGCGGTGCTTTGTGAAAAACCGTTAACCATGAATGCCGAGGAAGCAAAAAAGCTGGTCGATGCGGCGAAAAGCAGAAACGCCGTGAACTGCGTCCAGCACAACCTTCGCTACTACCCAGTTGTGCAGCAAATCCGGCAAATGATTGCGGCGGGCGACTTGGGCGAGATCCTAATCGTGCAGGGCACCTATTCGCAGGATTGGCTGCTGTACGAAACCGATTGGAACTGGCGCTTAGACTCGAAATCCAACGGCAAGTTGCGCGTGATGGGCGATATCGGCTCGCACTGGATGGACATGATCCAGCACCTGACCGGGCAGCACATTACGGCCGTCTGCGCGGATTTCGCCACCTTCTACGAGCAGCGCAAGCGGCCCAAAGGATCGGTCGAAACGTTTTCCGGCAAAAAGGCTGCCGATACCGAGTACGAAGCGTTCCCTGTGGATACGGAAGACTTTGGCGTAGTCATGCTGCGCCTCGGCCAAAAGGCGCACGGCGTGTTCACGGTCAGCCAAATGTCGGCTGGCCGCAAGAACCGTTTCTTTTTTGAAATTTTCGGCACCAAATCCGGAGTCGCCTGGAACCAGGAACAGCCTGATACCTTATGGATCGGCCATCGGAACGAACCCAACCAGATCATCATCAAAGACGCTTCCCTGTTCTACCCGGCTGCCGCCGGCTTCGCGGATTTGCCCGGCGGCCATAGCGAAGGCTATGATGATTCTCACAAGCAAGTGTTCAAGCGCTTTTACGCCAAAGTCGCCGATCCGTCAGCGCCCGTTGACTATCCGACCTTTGAGGACGGCCTTCACGGCATGCAATTGCTCGAAAAAACAGCCGAGAGCAACGCCAAACGGGCCTGGGTTGAAGTCTAAACAACCGCAGGCCCACGCGCATTAACCCAGCGCCTGATCGATGTCCCAGATCAGGTCTTCTACGTCTTCCAGACCGATAGAAAGCCGAATCAGTTCCGGCGTCACGCCTGCCGCTTCCTGCTCGGCCAGTCCGAGTTGCTGGTGGGTGGTTGACGCCGGATGAATCACCAGACTCCGCGCATCGCCGACATTTGCCAGGTGTGAAAAGATTTTCAAATTGTTGATGAACTTCTTTCCCGCCTCGTAGCCGTCTTTTAAGCCGAAGGAAAACACCGCGCCCGCGCCTTTGGGAGTGTACTTTTGCGCCAGAGGAAAGTACGGGTTGCCGGGCAGGGAAGCGTACTTAATCCACTGCACCTTGGGGTGCTTTTCGAGATACTGGGCGATTTGCAGCGTGTTCGACAGATGCCGGTCCATGCGCATCCCCAGCGTTTCGATGCCTTGCAGGAACAGGAAAGAATTGAACGGGCTTATGCATGGGCCCAGGTCGCGCAAACCTTCCACGCGGGCTCTGATGATGAAAGAGATATTGCCGAACGCATCCCAGAAGTTCATGCCGTG
>CAXTWT010000135.1:0-12029 GCA_964247955.1 uncultured Bryobacteraceae bacterium | reverse complement strand
CGGAAGCGTTCATGCACTTGACGCCCAACATTTCGTATCCGCTCATGCTGATCGTCTCGATGCTTATGCTGCCGGTGATGATTGTGCGGTTTTACATGGGCGTTTTTCAAATGGTGATGCTCGATTTTCCGCTCATTGTTGCTTCTTTTTGGTCCATTTCCGCGTTTTATCTTTACGCCCAGAAAGTGTTGTTTCCTAAATCCTGGTGGAAATCAATTGCTTTCCTGCCGATGCTGATGGCCGCAGGCGTGGCGTTAACAGTAAGTAACGCCAAAGGCGTCATGGAAGCAATCTTCGGCATTCAAACCAGCTTTGCCCGCACCGCGAAGTACGCCATCGGCACGCAAGCAAAAACGGTTAAGCCGTCCGCCTATCGCCGTAAAAGCGGCATATTGCCTTACATTGAACTAGCCATCTGCAGTTACTTCGTTTACATGGTTTGGTTCGCCATTGACACGCTGAACTTTCTGGCTGTACCGTTCCTGCTGCTGTTTGTTTGCGGCTACGGCTGGGCCGGATTTTCCACACTCTACGAAGAGTACCGCCACAAACTCCAATGGCAGCGCGCCCGCAAGCTGGCGGAAGTGTAAGGTACACTAGCCTGAACTCACCCCATGAACACTAACATCCTGATTGTTGTAAGTCTATGTGTACTTGTGATTATTGTGTCGGGCCGGAGTTGGAGTAGGCGGCAGGCTATTGGAGCGACAGGAACTAACAGCCAAGCTGTTTGGGTGTTGCTTGGTTTAACGCTGCTCGGCTGCGTGCTGCTAATCTGGACCCTTTTGCACAGATAATAAGAAAGCAGATTTTCAATTTAAGTTGCAAACATTGAAGAATATTTCCTTCCAACAAGCTCACGGCTTGTTTTAATAAGAGTTTGATGAAACTCCAAAGCTACACGATCACCCAAGGGAAAGATCGCGCCCCTGCCCGGTCTTTTCTGAAGTCCATTGGCTTCACGGATGAAGATCTGAAAAAGCCCGTGATTGGCATTGCAAATACCTGGATCGGAACGATGCCCTGCAATTTCAATCTCCGCGATCTGGCGGTAGATGTGGCGCAAGGAATCCGGGAAGCGGGTGGAACGCCCATGGAATTTAACACCATCGCCATCAGCGATGGAATCACCATGGGCACGGAGGGCATGAAAACTTCCTTGGTGAGCCGTGAAGTGATTGCCGATTCTATCGAACTGGTGGCGCGCGGCCACATGTTTGACGGCATTGTCGCTCTCGTAGCTTGTGACAAAACCATTCCGGGCGCGGCTATGGCTCTCTTGCGGCTGAACGTGCCGGGTGTTGTGCTGTACGGCGGAACTATTCTGCCCGGTAAATACAAAGGCGTGGACATTACCATTCAAGACGTCTTCGAAGCCGTGGGCGCAAACGCTGCCGGCCGTTTGAGCGATGACGAACTGCTGGCGATAGAAAATGCGGCTTGTCCCGGACCCGGCGCTTGCGGCGGCCAGTACACCGCCAACACCATGTCTACGGTTATGGAGATTATCGGGCTTTCTCCAATGGGCCTGAACGCCATTCCCCAAGTGGACGCGCGCAAGCATGATGCTGCTCGGCAATGCGGTGAAATCATCATGAACGCCGTCCGGCAGAACCTTCGCCCTTGCGACATCGTCACACGCGCCGCCATTGATAACGCCATTGCCAGCGTTGCGGCTTCGGGCGGCTCCACAAATGCCGTACTGCACCTGTTAGCCATGGCGCGGGAAGCGGGGATTCCCCTCACTATTGATGACTTCCAGGAACTGAGCAGCAAAACACCCTTGTTGGCGGATTTGAAGCCTGCGGGAAAATATACGGCGGCTGATGTGGACAAGGCGGGCGGCATTCCTGTGATTGCCAAGCGGCTTCACGACGGCGGCTACGCTCATTCGGACGCCATGACGATCACGGGAAAAACCTTCGGCGAAGGAGTTGCGGCTGTTGTGGAAACGCCGGGACAGGACGTGATCCGATCTTTGGATAATCCGATCAAAAAATCAGGCGGCTTGGTCATTCTGAAAGGCTCGCTTGCGCCGGAGGGCTGTGTCATTAAGGTTACAGGACTCAACCGATCTTCGCAAACGGGACCGGCTCGTGTCTTTGACAGTGAAGAAGCAGCCATGAAAGCTGTGCTGGGCAGGAAGATCAAGGCGGGTGATGTTGTTGTAATTCGGTATGAAGGGCCAAAGGGCGGTCCAGGAATGCGGGAAATGTTGGGAGTCACCAGCGCGATTGTGGGCGAAGGACTTTCTGAATCCGTTGCGCTCATCACAGACGGCCGGTTTAGCGGAGCAACTCGCGGTTTTATGGCAGGCCATATCGCGCCGGAAGCGGCGGTCGGCGGTCCCATTGCGGCTGTGCGCGAAGGCGATTCCATAACCATTGACATTGATACAAGAGAAATCAACCTGAACCTTCCAGCCGAGGAACTGCAGGATCGGCTAAGGCAATTCCAACGTCCGGCGCCCAAGTATCGTACTGGTGTGTTAGCCAAGTATGTAGCTTTGGTCGGTTCCGCATCCGACGGAGCCGTTACTTCGCAACCCGCGCTCTAGGGCACGCTATGCGGGCTTTAGTGCAACGCGTCTCACAAGCGAAGGTTACAGTTAACTCGGAAACCGTTGGCGAGATTCGTCGGGGTTTATTGGTATTTCTTGGAATACACAAAGACGATACAGATGCAAATGCCGCAAGCTTGGTCAGGAAAGTAGTAAATCTTCGTGTTTTTCCGGATAAGGACGGAAGAATGAATCTGAGCTTGCGCGATGTTTCCGGAGAGATGCTGATTGTGTCTCAATTTACCTTATACGGAGACACTGCAAGCGGCAACAGACCTTCCTACTCGGAAGCGGCAAAACCGGAACGGGCTAAACTTTTGTACGAAACTTTCATCCAACTCTGTAAGGAAGTAGGAATTTTCGTGGAAAATGGCGTCTTTCAGGCCCATATGGAAGTCTTTCTTGTAAACGACGGTCCTGTAACTCTGATTTGTTGCTCGGAAAACTAGTAAGATTAATTAGATACTAACGTTCCGTTTTACTTACTTACTAAATAGATATGGCAAAAGCATCGGCTTCCCCTAATTACGAAATCCTAGAAGCTGCGCTCCAGGGCTTGGAAGCGCAAAGGCAGAAGCTGGACGAACAAATTGCTCAAGTGCGCGCCATGCTGGGACGTCGGGCTGGCAGACCGTCTAAACACGCTCGTGCGCAGGCTGGCGGAGTCAACGGCACGGAGCGGACCGGAAATGGAAGACGTCGGGTGCTGAGCGCGGAGGCGCGCAAAAGAATTGCTGCCGCGCAAAAAAAACGTTGGGCCGCTTTTCGGAAAGATCAGGCGTAAGCGTTCCACCTAAACTGCTTGACGATGCTCGGGAGGTCGCCGTCGGCGACAATTTGGCCTTCCTGTAGAAAAACAGCTCGACTGCTGAGCGCTTGCGCAAAATGACAGTCATGTGTCGCAATAATCATGGGCTGTTTCAGCGATCGTAATAACTGTAGTAAGTTGCGCTGCCCCGGAGGATCGAGCGACGTGGTTGGCTCATCCAGCAGCAGTAACTCTGGATTCATAGCTAGTACTCCTGCGAGAGCAACACGCCGTTTCTCTCCGGCGCTGAGGTGGTAAGGCGCCCGCCGGAAAAGGTGACTCTCAATTCCGACTTGCAGCAGAACCTCCTGCGCGCGGCTTTTGGCTTGAGTCTCGCTCCATCCTAAGTTCAACAGTCCAAACATGACATCTTCGAAAACCGTCGGCATGAACAACTGCTCATCGGCGTCTTGAAACACGATGCCGACTTTCCGCCTGATCTCGGGGAGGTTCTTCCCTGATAACTCCAGATCGCCTACCTGGATAGATCCACCGCCCGTCAAAATACCGTTAATATGCAGCAACAGGGTCGTTTTTCCTGAGCCGTTTGGTCCAAAGATAACCAGGTTTTCTCTAGGAGCGAGTGTGAGCGAGATCCCTTTCAGCACTGCATTGCCGTTCGGGTGCCGGTAAGTCAGATCCCGGATTTCCAGTGCGGTGTTCATCTACAGAAACTGCAACGCCGCAGCAAAGGCAAAGCCCAGAACCAAAGCGCCTATTTCGAGGTATTTAAAGGGAGCAAACGATTTAAAAGGTAAGCTGCCGACATAACTGCGGCTGAGCATGGCATGGTTAACAACGGCGGCTTTCTCGTAAGATCTGCTGAACAACACCGCGATGATTCCGGCGGAAGCTAAAGCCGCTAAACGCCTGCTGCGGCCACCCCGCGCCTGAAAAGCAACCTGCATGGTTCTAACTTGCTCTGTGAGAACAAACAGATAGCGATAGATAACTTGGGTTATCCCTAGAAGAAGGGAGGGGAACTTAAAATATAGGGCCGCTGAAATCAGATCCGAAAAAGAAGTGGTTGTCATGCAGACGAGAACGGTCAATGCTGATAGGTAGCTTTTCGCCAATATGGCCCAAGCGCGACCGTGGTCCCCTGCCAGATAAACAATGAGACAAAACGAGCAAACAAACGGAAGCACCAGCGTGGAAGTAGATGCGATATGAAAAAGAGGCAAGCGGGCAGTGGAAGCAATCAGTACCATAAATAGCAAGTAAGCCAGAACTTGCAGTAATGAGGGGTGTCGTAAGGCTGCTAACGCCAGCAGCATTGTTAACAGGAAAATCAGTTTGACGCGCGGATCAAGCTGGTGGATGGGGCTTTGCCTGCCATCTAAATAAGGATTTGGCCGCAGCAATGAAAAGCTCCAACAAACACCTTATGAATAAGAACGGCGGGTACGAGTAACTAAATAGCTTCCTGCCGCGCAAGCGAGGTAAACAAGTAAAAGTCCGGTTAGTCCGGCGCTGGCCCGGCTCAACCAGGAAGCGCCGAGCGCCTGAATCTGATAATCACGCAAAGGGGAATGGAGTATGGCGTGGGTGTTGAACGGTAATTGCAGCTTTTTTGCTAGTTGTTCTATGCCGTCAGGAAGCGCGGAAGCAATAATAACTCCGGCCAGTGTGAGCAGAAGGCTGGCCCCTGCTATTGCGCCAACGATCCTGCGCCGTGCGTACGGGTGAACTTGAGGGGGTGTGGAGCCGTGGAACCCGGCGCTGATTTCGGGATTAAGCCTTTCAATCGCTTTCAGAACGGAAACCGTGATTGCGCCCTCCGCCAAGGCGTTAATCGTAAACAGTCCAAACGAAATGAGAAGCAGAGTGGCCGAGATCGGATTTCCCGAAAGCAATAATTCCCCAAGCGCCAGGATGCCGCTGAGAAGCACGGAACAAACGCCTCCCCCAAAAACGCCCTGCCATTTCCAGCGCGTCTGCCGGAAAAACCGGAACGGCAGATATCCGGCCAGCACTCCCAGCAGCGCCATGTTGATGATGTTAGGCCCTAACGCGAGCACGCCGCCGTCTTGGAAAACCAGCGCCTGAATAATCAGAATGGCGCTCAAAACGAGCGCGGCAGCCCATGGCCCGAATATAGCGGCCAAAAGCGTGCCTCCAACTAAATGGCCGCTGGTTCCGAAGCCAACCGGAAAGTTGACCATCTGCGCTGCAAATACGAAAGCGCCCATCACCCCGAGGGTGGCAAAATGATTAACCTGAGCGCTCCCTTGTGCCCGGCGCGACACAACCGCAAGAGAAGGAATTGCGATAGCGTCGAGGCTGGCCCAAACCGGAGGAGACAGGAAATTATCCGGAATGTGCATGAACGCACTTATTCTCTCATTACTTTTCCGGGCGCGCATCCACTGAGTATGATCCTTGGTATTGGTACTGATCTTGCCGAAGTGGAACGCATACGGGAAAGCATCAATCGATTCGGAGATCGCTTTCTCCGTCGAATCTATACGGATCGTGAACAGGCTTACTGCCGAAGCAAAGCAAACTGGGCCGAACGCTTTGCCGCCAGGTTCGCCGCAAAGGAAGCAGGCATGAAAGCCATCGGAACAGGCTGGCGACGCGGTGTCACTTGGCGTGATTTCGAAGTGACAAACGAACCGTCCGGCAAACCAACTTTGCGTCTCTACAACGTTGCCGAAGAGATTGCCGGGAAATTGGGGGTTGGACAGGTGTCTCTTTCCCTGACGCACACGGCGCAGCAGGGCTTTGCGATTGTCATTTTGGAAGACGGTCGCTAAAAACTGTTAGGAGCTTCTGCTGCTTGCCGATGCGGCCACAGATCGCGACCGTAGCTGCGCGTCTTCCAAACGTTGTGCTTCCTGATACGTGAAAATCATGCGGTGAACGACCGTTAGGTTGCCAAGCACGGCAATCGTCCATAAGACAGGGGCCATGCGGTCGAAAAGAGCGCCGATAATAAACAGCACTACGCGCTCAGGCCGTTCCATAAACCCTACTTTGCAGGTAGGAATGATATTTTCAGCGCGCGTGCGCGTGTAGCTGATCATCACGGAAGCCGTCATCACTACCGCTGTCAGAACAACATAGGAGGGGCGGTTGATAGTTCCGTAATAGACCAGCAATCCGACCAGCAGCGCCAGATCGGAGTAACGGTCGAGAACGGAATCGAAGAAGCCGCCGAATCGAGTCACCTGATTGGTGGCGCGCGCAACTCGTCCATCCACCATGTCAAACAGACCGGCAAAGATAATTACCAGGCCCGCTGTTCTGAAGCGACCCACAGCCAGAAAAGTAGCGGCAACAATGTTAATTACCAGACCAAAAAATGTCAGAACGTTAGGGTTGATTTTTGACAAGGCAAGACCCCGCACAATCAGCCGAATAATCCTGTTTGCTCCCAAACCGATGGCGCGAGTATAAGTCATAGACTCCGTCCTTTACGAAGATGCCGCATCGTGAATGGTCGTGAGGCTTAAAATTTCCATCTCCCTCATGCCACCCGGTATTTGAATCTTCACTGTGTCACCGACACGCTTGCCGAGCAGGCCCTTGCCGATCGGCGAACTCGTCGAAATCTTGCCCTTGACGACGTCCGCTTCCTCGCTGGTCACAAGATTATAAGTGAGTTCTTCGTCCTTAGCTGTATCCAGAACCACTACATGTGAGCCGAGGCCCACCCGGTCGCGGGGGATTTTCGAAACATCCACCATCGCGAAATCCCGCAGTCTGGCCTGTAACTGTCCTAAGCGGGCATTCACAAACCCTTGCCGTTCTTTCGCAGCATGATATTCCGCGTTTTCGCTTAAGTCGCCATGCGCGCGGGCCCTGAGGATCTCCTTAGGCAATTCCGAGCGCAGCTCATGCTCCAGCGCCGCGATCTCATCCTGAAGCTTTTTTTTCAGATCCTCCATGGATTGCTCAAACTATTATATGTGCTTTCTCGACAGGAGTAAGTCAAATTGTTACAATTACCTAGAAGGGAACTTTTACCGCTATGGCAAGCAAACCGGCATTTGCCCAGGGTGCCCAGGTCGAGCATGGCAAATTCGGGCTCGGCTCCGTCATCTCTTGCAACGACGACTATATCGTAATTAAGTTTGATGAGCATGGCGAAAAAAAGTTTGTGACCTCCATGGCTGTTCCTGCCCTGAAAAAGAGTGATCGCCAGCCTCCGGTTGAGAAACGGCGCGCCACCCGAAAGAAGGCTGTCGCTGCCGCTCCGGAAGCTTGATTCTATACGTTTTCATCTAGTGAATGAATGAAAGTCGGGATAGTTGTTTTTCCTGGAAGCAACTGTGACCATGACGCATGGTACGCAGTTAATAGTAATTTACAGCACAAAGCGGACTTCATTTGGCACGACTCGGACTCGCTCGGCTCTATTGACGCGGTGATTCTCCCCGGAGGCTTCTCTTACGGTGATTACCTGCGTACCGGGGCTATCGCGAAGTTTTCTCCCGTGATGGCCGCTGTGAAGCAGTTTGCGCAGGAAGGCGGCCCTGTTCTGGGAATTTGTAACGGCTTTCAAGTGCTGACCGAAGCCGGGCTGCTTCCTGGAGCGCTCCTTCGCAACGCCAATCTCAAGTTTGTCTGCCGAACGGTTCTCGTGGAAGTGACTACTGCCGATTCGCCTTTTACTCACGATGCCGCAAAGGGGCAGATTTTGCGGCTTCCGGTGGCCCACGGCGAAGGCTGTTATATCGCTGACGACAGGACGTTAAATCAACTGGAAGCGGAAGACCGAGTGGTTCTGCGGTATCGTGATAATCCCAACGGCTCGGTGCGGAACATCGCTGGAATTTTAAATAAAGAACGTAATGTTATGGGCATGATGCCGCACCCGGAGCGCGCTTCCGATCCCCTCATGGGCAATACGGACGGATTGGTTCTTTTGCAGTCAATGCTGACCGCGCTCGCTATCCGCTCATGAGCATCACGCCCGACGTTGTCGCCGCGCATGGGCTTACCCCTTCTGAATACGACCGCATTATTGGACTGCTCGGGCGCGAGCCGACCCTTACCGAACTCGGCATCTTCAGCGTCATGTGGAGCGAACACTGCTCCTACAAAAGCACCCGCGTTCACCTGAAAAAGCTGCCCACCGAAAGCCGACACATTCTCCAAGGACCGGGCGAAAACGCGGGTATCATCGATATCGGCGACGGCCTCGCGATTGCCTTCAAAATCGAATCGCACAATCATCCGAGTTTTATCGAGCCGTTTCAAGGCGCGGCTACCGGCGTCGGCGGCATCCTGCGCGACATCTTCACGATGGGCGCGCGCCCGATAGCCGTCATGGATTCTATCCGGTTCGGCAAGCTGGACGATAAGAAAACGGGCGACCGCAACCGGCGCATTCTCGAAGGCGTCGTCTCCGGTATTGCCCACTACGGCAATTGTTTCGGCGTGCCGACCGTCGGCGGCGAATGCGTCTTTGAGGAAAGCTACGACGGCAACCCGCTGGTCAATGTATTTGCGCTCGGCGTCTTCCGCCATGACGAGATTTTTTACGGAAAAGCCAGCGGCGTCGGTAACCCCGTCATCTATGTCGGCGCGAAAACCGGCCGCGACGGCATTCACGGCGCTTCCATGGCCTCGGCGGAGTTTACGGAAGAATCCAAACAAAAGCGGCCCAACGTGCAGGTTGGCGACCCATTCATGGAAAAACTGTTGCTGGAAGCCTGCCTGGAAGCCATGAAGACGGGCGCGATTGTGGGCATTCAGGACATGGGCGCGGCGGGATTGACTTCTTCCACCTGCGAAATGGGCAGCCGCGCCGAAACCGGCATTGAAATCGACTTGGTGCGCGTTCCGCAGCGGGAAACCGGCATGACACCGTACGAAATCATGCTGTCCGAATCCCAGGAGCGCATGCTGCTCGTCGCCGAAAAAGGGCGCGAAGAAGAAGTGTTTCGCGTTTTCCGCAAATGGGGCCTGGATGCAGTGACTATCGGGGTGGTCACAAACGACGGCATGCTGCGCGTCAAGAACGCAGGAGCGGTCGCAGCGGAGATTTCCAACAAAGCGCTTGCCGATGAAGCGCCAAAGTATACCCGGCCTTTTTCGAAGCCTTTACGGACGGCGCCGCTCGATGGTCCCGAAATCAAAAGTAAGGATCTTGGGGAAGATTTGGAAACGCTTCTGGCTTCGAGCGATCTTTGCTCGAAGCGCTGGATCTGGGAGCAATACGATCATCAAGTTCGCACCAACACCATTGCCGGTCCCGGCTCGGATGCCGCGATTGTGCGGATCAAAGGCGTAAATACGTCGATTGCCATGTCCCTGGACGGCAACGGGCGCTACTGTTCGCTCGATCCGCGCGAAGGCACAAAGCTCCTGGTGGCCGAATGCTGCCGCAATCTGTCCACGGTGGGCGCGCTGCCGATTGCCACCACGAACAATCTGAACTTCGGCAACCCGGAAAAGCCGGAGATCATGGCGCAAATCGTGGAATCAATCGAAGGCTTGGCCGAAGCCTGCCGCTTCTTTGAGGTTCCGGTAACGGGCGGAAACGTGAGTTTGTATAACGAGACGCTCGGCGCGCCCATTTTCCCTACGCCCGTGGTCGGCATTGTCGGAACGCTGCCGACCGCCCTGCCGACGCCCAACGTTTTTATTCAAGAAGGCGCAACGGTGATTCTGCTGGGCGGGATAGGCAATTGCAGCCGCGAAGAGTTTGGCGGAACGCAATACGCTAAGGTCATCGGCAACACGCTTTGGGGGGTGCCGCCGAAACTCGACATGGATTACGAAAAGCGCGTCCAGGAAGTGGTTCGCTGGCTTGTGCGCGAACGAGCGGTCCAGTCGGCTCATGACCTCGGCGAAGGCGGGTTGGCTGTGGCGCTGGCCGAATGCTGCTTTGGCCCAGGTGAAATCGGCGCGGAGGTTCGTCTCGACTCCGATCTCCCGCCCGAACGGCTTCTGTTTCACGAAGGGCCGTCTCGGATTCTTCTCTCTACGGCTGAGCCGGAACGAGTTCTTGCCGCATCGAAAGAAAAAGGTGTTGCCGCGCTCCTCATTGGAGTTACACTCAAGTCGAGAGTGAAAATTCAAAATCGCGATCAGGTCCTTGTTGATAGCCGTATTGACCAACTGAAGGAACCTTGGAACGAGGCGCTCCAGCAACTTCTCGGTAATCCCGTGTTACTGCCAAGCTCATGATTGACTCCGAAGACCACTGTCCATTCGATAAGCTCCATGAAGAGTGCGGGGTGTTTGCCGTTCATGGGCACCCGGAAGCGTCGAACCTGGTGTACCTCGGCCTGTACGCGTTGCAGCATCGCGGCCAGGAAAGCGCCGGAGCGGCTTCTAGCGACGGCCGCAAAATCCATAGCGTGCGGAAAATGGGGCATGTCGCGGACATCTTTACGCCGGACGTGTTGAATCAATTGCCGGGCGCTCTCGCCATCGGGCACACGCGCTATTCTACGGCGGGCGAAGCGGCGCTCAAGAACGCCCAGCCGCTATCCGTCGCGTGCAGCAAGGGGCAGGTGGCGGTGGCGCATAACGGCAACCTGACCAACGCCATTGAACTGCGCCGTGACCTGGAAGCCGACGGCTCCATCTTTCAATCAACAAGCGATACCGAAGTCATTCTGCATCTGGTGGCGCGCTCCCATGAACGGACCTTATCGGGTGCGCTGCGCGACGCTCTTCTACAAATTGAAGGCGCATTCTCGCTGGTTTTTCTTGCGCAAGATCGCATCATCGTGGCGCGTGACCCTCACGGCTTTCGCCCTCTCGCTATGGGCAGGCTCGAAATGCCGGACGGGGTAGTGGCCACGGTGTTTGCCTCGGAAACCTGCGCCTTTGATCTAATCAACGCTACCTACGTCGATGATGTAAAGCCGGGCGAGATGGTGATCGTAGGGCCGGAAGGCACTACGCGCGAGTACTACACGACGCCGGGCGTGACCGCGCACTGCTCCTTTGAGCATGTTTATTTTTCGCGGCCCGATTCGGTGGTTTTCGGCAAACCCGTAGCCGAGTCGCGGGAGCGCATGGGACGCTTGCTGGCCTGCGAGCAGCCGGTAGACGCGGATGTGGTGGTGCCGGTCCCGGATTCGGGCGTATCGGCAGCCATCGGCTATGCGGCAGAATCGGGAATCCCGTATAAACAGGCTTTGATCCGCAACCATTACGTAGGGCGTACCTTTATTGAGCCGTCCCAGGCCATTCGGGATTTCGGAGTCAAACTCAAACTGAACCCGGTGCGGCATCAGCTTGAAGGCAAGCGGGTCATATTGGTGGACGATTCGATTGTGCGTGGAACGACCAGCCGCAAAATCGTTCGCATGGTGCGGAGCGCGGGCGCTCGCGAAGTGCATCTGCGTATCTCCTGTCCTCCTACTGTTTCGCCCTGCTATTACGGTGTTGACACTCCTTCCCAAAACGAATTGATTGCGGCCAATAACAGCATTGAGCAGATCCGGCAGTATGTGGAAGCGGACTCACTGGCCTACCTGAGCCTTGATGCCCTGCGCGACTCCATCAAAGATACAGATCAGCAATTCTGTTACGCCTGCTACACCGGCAAGTATCCGACGCTGGTGCAAATCGGCGAAGTCGTCATGGCGAAAACGGGCTGCTGCTAATTGGCGAAGATCTGCATCTAAGAGCAGTGAAAGAAATAGCGACGGATGTTGTTGCCGTTCCCTCCCTGATTGTGAACACCTATCT
>CAXTWT010000134.1:9876-12075 GCA_964247955.1 uncultured Bryobacteraceae bacterium | reverse complement strand
ATCTGTCCGAGATGATTTCCCTCTGGTTACAAGCGAACCGGTAGAAGGTTTCCGCGCGCCCCAGCATGCTTTCACGCAAGAGATCGCGCCGATGGTGGAAGACGTGTGCCGTCAGAGATCAACAAGGCTTTTGCTGACGAACGACGAATATATTGCCCTGGGTACAGGCAAACTCGGGAGTCACCTTACCCATATCGGCGTATTTCGAGCACAAGTGCGAAAGCGAAGGATGATTGAGCAGCCGGCATGAGGGAATGCACAAGGCTCACTACGATAGCGCATGAGAATTTTGATGTTCAGCGCTCCGTCAACGGAATCAGATCTCGATTTCGCCGGGGCGGCAACCGGGGAAGTCAGCCAGTTCCGTATTGCCGCGATACCGAAAGTACTCTTGCATTCCCACGTCCGAAACGGAAAAAGCTTCAATAACGGCAGGTTTGAACTCGGCAAAGAAATGCTCCAGAGGGGCTTGCGGATCGCCCTCATTCTCCGCCATCGCTTCCATGATGACGATTTGCTGCCCTGGTCGGCAGTTCAGTAAGTTTCTTCCGAATCGGGTTTGCGCCAACTGATTGATAGCCGCTATGCCCTGTCGCCAAGTCTGCCGGCGGGTTGCATCAGAGTAGAGCAGCAGAGTGTCAAGAAACCAAGCTACTCCCGCCGCGCGAGCTCCCGGCGAGTGGTCGTCCGCCGGAATCAGCAATTCGCTCAGCACCTCGACGGCCTGATACTCGGCTTGCGAAAAGAACCTGGGCTGATATTCTTTCGGGGCGCCCTGGACCGGCCCGATGTGGTGCTGATGCTGGGCGTCCAACGCCTCGGACGCCAGCGCAGCGCCGAGAATGCGGAAAATATCACGTCGGCGCCAGTCATCCATACTCATACCTCACCTCTCCGCAGCTTTTCAGCCAAGCAATCGCTCATACGCCAGGAGAGAGCGATATTCGTCAGGGTCGGATTTTTCTCCGGATAATCAGCGAACACCGAGGCGTCGCCAATGAACAGGTTGGAAATCTCGTGGCTTTGGCATTCGGTATTGATGACCGAGGTCTTCGCGTCATGTCCCATGCGAACGGTGCCCGCCCAGTGATTCGAATCGATTCCCATCGTTTGCGGCGTGACGGCGTGCGGCTTTTGATAAGTAGCGCCGCCCGCAGCGTGAATGATTTCTTCCGACAAGGCCACCATATCGCGAGCCATCGCCAGATCGTTGTCCGTGTAATGCAGGTGTACTCGCGGCTGCGCGAGACCGTCGGCGTCTTTTTTCTCCGGATCAAGATCAACAAAGGTTCCGGCCGAGGTGAGGAGAGCGCCCTGCATACCGAGACTCGCATGAGTGAGGTTGGATTCCAGCAACTCGCGCTTGAAGCTTGCGCCGAATCCGCGCACATCGCGGATGGCCAGATCGAGCGGATGCACGCCGGAGCCGCATTGAATCTGATAAGTCCCCGCGAAATCGCGGCTGGGCTGATCCCAATACAGTCCCGTCACCAAGCCGTGGAAGTAATCCGTTCCATCGTCGTTTGAAGCGTTTCGCTTCCGGATTTGCGGAAAAAGACCAACTACCGTGACACCGAAGTGACTGGACAGACGGCGTCCGACCTGGCCGCTGCCGTTGGCGAGGCCGTTCGGAAATTCACGCGTTTTGTTCAAAAGCAGATGTCTTGCTGTCTCAATAGCGCTGCAGGCCAAAACGAGGGCGCGGCATGGCACCACATCCGTCCCGCCATCCGGTTTCCGATACTCGATACCCGCGACGCGGCGGCCCGATGGGTCCATCAAGATGCGCACCATCGTGGATTCCAGAAACAGGCTGAGATTTCCGGTCTTGAGCGCCAGCGGAATAGGAGTGTTGGCGGAGGTGTACTTGGCGTCGACCTCGCAGCCCCGCATGCAATGTCCGCAATAGTGGCAAGGCACCGTGCGCAGGGGGTGACGTTCCGTGGGCATCGCTTTGCGAAGGCGGATAAACTCGACTTTGCGTCCTCCCTGTTTCAGCCGCTCCGTACCGCGTCGCAGCATTTCCTCGCCGCAACGGAGCCGCACCGGTTTCAGGTACTCGCCATCCGGCATGTTGGACAGCCCATCCTGATCCCCGTAAACCGCCATGAATTTTTCGGCGCGGCTGTAATAAGGAGCGACTTCCTCGTACCGGATGGGCCACTTCTCAAAATCGAGCGGTCCGAAGCGCAGCGAGTG
>CAXTWT010000134.1:6594-9776 GCA_964247955.1 uncultured Bryobacteraceae bacterium | reverse complement strand
CGCGTAGGCCGCGATACCGCCGCCCGGTCCGCTGCCGACAATACAGACATCGTAAATGGAATTCTTCATCTCACTCTTTTATTGCTCGGAATGGGGACTGGATCGCACCGATTTGCATTCGTTCCTCGGTTGGTTGCTCTTGCAAGGTTTGCTTGACGGCATCTCGGAACTGCCCGAAGGTTTTCTCGGCTTCCTCAGTTTGGCCGATTTTGCGCAACGCGACAGCTAGTTGATAGAGGGCCGTGCGGTTCGCGGGATCATATCGCAGAACAGTCTTGAATTGCCGGATCGCCGCGTCGGGGTCTTTTCTGCGAATCAGTAATTTACCGAAAAGAACACGGCTATTGGGAAAGAAGGAATTGACCCGAATGGATCGTTCGAGCGCCTGGCGAGCTTCCACTTCCGATGCACTATCGGGCTCGGGTCCGGCACTGAAAAGAACATCCGCCAGCAAGTAGTTCAAAAAGTAATCGTCAGGTGAGCGGCGCAGGCGCTGACGCAAGAGGGCAGCCGCCGCGTCCTTCTGCTCCAGTTTTGAATAAAGAACGCCCTGACCCGCCACTCCCAGCGCCCGTTCCGGAAACAACCGATCTGCCTCTTCGAATTGAGCTTCGGCTTCCTCGTAGCGGGACTGCTCCGCCAGAATCACACCGCGCACGGTGCGCAGCCGAGCCGATTGCGGCAACCTCAGCAAGCCCTGATCAGCGACGCGCAAAGCCTCGGGAGCCAATCGATTTTCGAGCAGCAGAACGGCTAGATCCAGATAGTTCCCTTCCCGCTCGGGAGCGGCCTGAATCGCCGTTAGCAGATGTCCTCGGGCTTCTTCCATGCGGCCGAGTTGCCCCTCTGCCAGCGCGAGGTTATCCAGGAGTACGGAACGAGGCAGCGGACTTGCCAGCAACGCCGCGAATGTTTTGACGGCGACCTCAAACCGGCGGGCGGCAAACTCGCAGATCCCGAGGTTGAAACGAAGCAGATCATTTCCAGGATCTTTCGATAGCAGGTCTTCGAAGAGCCGGACGGCTCGGTCGGCCTGGTGAACCTCGATCAGACATTGCCCATAGCGGACGGCCAGTTCGCTTCGGGCCGCGAGCGGTCCCGCCTTCCCGAAGTGATCGACAGCGGAGGCACAATCCTTCGCCTCGAACGCAAGCTCACCCGCCATGGCCTGAGCGGTCGAGTTTGCAGAGTCTTTTGCCAGTATGCGCCTCACAAACTCACCCAAGCGACTGTCATGAAACCAATAGGCTGCTTCGGCGGCTCCCTCCAGCGCTGGCAAAAAGTCCGGCGCACGCTCCAGAGCTTTTTCAAATGAATCTATACTGTCGCGACGACCGAGGCCTTTCAGCGCCATCCCACGAACCGTCAGAAGACGCGCGTCGTCAGGATACGATTCGAGAAGCGTGTCCGTGAGCTGCAAGGCTCTTGCGAATTGACCACCTGCCAACGCCTCGGCCACCGGGTTGGAGGCATGTAACGGCAAGGAGACGGGCAGCATCAGCATGCCCAGAATCAGCCCTCTTCTCAAACCGCTTCTCATCGCCGGCCGTCCATCAAAACGCGAAATGCACACCGAACTGCACCGCGCGCGGCAGACTCTGCGATACCGAACGGCCAAACAGTCCACTGGACAGATCACTCACTGGATTCGATAGGTTCACGCGGTTGAAAACATTGAACAGTTCTCCCCGCACCTCCAGCGAGGCGCCTTCGCCGGTAAACCAGGGAATGCGGAAGGCTTTGGATACATTCATATTAACGTTCGCGAGTCCTGGGCCGGTAAACACGTTCCGCCCCAGATTCCCCGCTTGTCCCGGTTGCGGGCGCGGAAAATCGGAAGCGCTGAAAACACCCTGGAGAAAGCTCTGTCGACCGGTCGGAATGGACCGGCCAAAGCTCGGGGCGTTGGGATAATCATAGTTGAACCCATCCGCATTGTAATCGCCGCTGGGATAAGGCGCGGACGTGTAGACACTGAAAGGCAATCCGCTCTGCAGCAGAGCAATGGTGGTCAGCCGCCAGCCCCCGAAAATTTGGGCTCCGATTCCCTCCCGCCAGGGCGACGGGACTTCCAGCACGCTATCGATTGCCAGCCGCCGGGCGACACTAAAATCCGTTAGTCCTTTCTGGGAGGCCACATTCAAAGCGTTCACAATGCTCTGCGCATTCGGCGGTCCTGTATTGCTGCTGCTGTCGAAGTCCGTTGCTTTGCCGAAGGTGAAAATGCCGCGTGCCGACCAGTGATGACTGAAACGCCTGCTCAGCATCAAAGTGCCGTAGTGGCTGGCCGACAGACCGATCGAGCGGCCGTACAGAATGGGGCCGAAGTTGGGGTTGAGGCGGGTCAGCTTTCCGCCATTCGCCACCAGATCGCCGCTGATACGGTTGACATCGGTCAGCACATAGAGATGGTCGCTGTGCGTTCCATTATAGTCAGCCTCCAGCACGAGACCTTTCCCGAGCAGGCGTTGCACGCTCAACATCCAACTTTGCGTTTTGGGGGGCTGGAGGTAGGGATCAAGGCCCTGTGCCTGCACCGTGCTGCCCACCACTCCGCCGGCGAGATTGATGTTGACTGAGAATCCGGGCGGGGGGACGAAGTTGGGTCCCAGGCGATAACTGAAGGCAGAGCTTTGCAGAACACTGGTATACGGCGTGACTGTCACGGGCGGATTCACCTCGCTCCGGTAGGCCAGGTCGCCGAGTTTGTTATAAAAGATGCCGTATCCACCCCGGACAGCGGTGCTGCCGTTGCCAAATACGTCCCAGCCGAAACCGAACCGAGGAGAGACGCCCTGCAAAATTCCTAAGGTTTGATAAGACTGATTGCCGCCCCGCAACTGCATGCTGCCGCTCGCAATTTGAGTTGCCAAGGTGTTGCCGGGGCCCGGCGTAAATTTCGGAATCGAGACCGCGTCATCCCTCACGGTAGCCAGGTGGCCGAAGTACTCATAGCGGAGACCCACATTGAGAGTGAATCGGCTGGTCAGTTTGATGTCATCCTGCAAGAACGGCGACAGGTAAAAAACCCGCTGCCGCATATTGACGGTAGCCAACTGGCCGTTGGTGCCATTAACGGTCGGTCCTGATTGCGAAAAGGGCAGGTCCTGCGCGAAGTCCAACAAATTGGCAAAACTGAATGTCGGCCGTCCATAGGCGGCGCTGAAGGGATCGTCATCTCG
>CAXTWT010000134.1:0-6494 GCA_964247955.1 uncultured Bryobacteraceae bacterium | reverse complement strand
ATTGGCAATGCTGTTGGGAAAGGCGTTCCGCACGAAGTCCCGAAATTCAGGAGTTTCAATGGTGGCGATTTGCGTTTGCGCGGTGGAAGCTCGCAAAGCAAACAGCGATCCAAAGAAGAACGTCCGGTTTTTAATCAGCGGACCGCCGAACGTGCCGCCGAACTCATTGCGTCGGAAGACGGGTATCGTGTTTTGAAACTCCGTGCGCGCCTGCAGATGATTGTTGGTATGAAACTCCGACAAGGTGCCGTGAAACTGGTTGGTGCCGGATTTCGTGAAAGTCTGCACGGAGGCCCCGCTCGAGCGGCCCCGGTCGGCGGAAAAATCCGCCGCGCTGATCTTCATGGATTCAATGGTGTCCGGCTCAGGACTGACGTAAACTGCTCCCCCGCGCGAGACAACGACAATATTAGAACCGTCGAGTTCATATTGATTATTTTCGACGCGCTGGCCGGCCGCATTGATCTGCGGCTGCAGCTCCGTACCGAAATTGTCAGTGCCGAGTGTCGGCGTGCCACCACCGGCGGCGCCGGTTCCGGTCACTCCGGGAGCTAAAGCAGCCAAGCCCGTATAGGCGTTGCGGCCAAAGATCGGCGCTTCGGTGATCGTGCGGGCTTCAATCTCCCGGCTGGTTTCGCTCTTTCCCGTTTCGACCGCTTCGGGCGCGGCCTGGACTTCGACTGTGACCTTTTGTTCGCCGATTCGCAGACTCGGATAGATCGTCCGCACCTCATTCGATTGGAGGCGCAGGCTCCTTTGCGCCCACGGAACGAAGCCAGCGGCCTGCACGTCCACGCGGTAACTACCTTCGCTCAGGGCGGAAACGCGAAATGCTCCTGTTTCGTTGCTGCTGGCTGAGTAGGTGACGTTGGTCGCCTCATTAATGACGACGACTTTGGCATTGGGAACACCAGCTCCCGTTTGATCCGTCGCCGTGCCTTCAATCGCGCTGCTGAATTGGGCTTGGGCTCGTGGTGTCCCAAGAAGCATGAGTAATAAGAGCCAAAATAAACAGGAATTTGGGCTTTGTGTTTTGAGTTGAATCAATCGCATATTTTTACTCCTTGGTAAAAACGATATCCATCTTTTTCACTGATGACCCTCACGAGGTATCCGTGCGTCGGCTCTGCCGTCTCGGCCGGTGTCAGAGATCATGTCAACCTGCAGCTGAGTCACAGCCTTGCGTAATGCCCTTGCCGACTCAATCAGCTTGGAAGCACTCTCATCCGGACCGGCCGCTTTGAGTTGACCGATGCTGAACAGATCCAAAAGCGCCTCTTGCATCCACCGGGCCTGCATCATGGCGGAACGAGAAGTTGCCGTAAGATTTTTCAATTCCAAGTTCCGCTGACTTTGCTCGGCATCGGAACCGCCGGGTGTCGAAAGCCGCACTACACTGCCGATGGATTGAGACAGCCTTGAAAGCTGCTCATCCATCGAACCAAGATGGTCCCGCCTCATTACCTCAAGCAAATGGGCAGCCTTTTTGCTTAACGGGGCAGATTCCAGGCCCGGATCGGCAAGACTCTGAAAAGCGGCCACTTCCCGCACGAGAGCTTCCCCGGAAGACACATAATCGCCAGCCGACTGGATGACCTGGTTCTTCAGCAGTTGTTTTTCTTTGTCGGACGCGGTGAGGCCGTCGATGTAATCGTTAATGAGCATCGAGGTGCGCTGCGGGCCGGACGTGTCCTGAGCTATGCTTCTTTTTATTGATTGCGGAGAAACCAGTTCGTCCGGCGATTGAAGATGCACTGAGAGAAGTTCGGCGCCGGAGAGCGCCGCGAAAGACGCCTTCAAGTTGCGGCGGCGAGCGGCATTGTCTACCAACCCCTCAATCCGAACCACGCCCGCTTCTTTGTCGCGCCGGATGGCAACAGGATGGCCGAGGCAGATTTCATTCTGGTGGAGTATGTAGCGCGCGGCAATTTCCGCGTCGAGCAGGTCCACTTCCGGAATGAGCGCGGCGGCGGTTGGTCGGACCGCTGTGGTCTGCTTCCGTACTGCCGGTCTTTCTTTCGAGGAGAGGTCCGGTCGGAAAAGAGCCGCTGTTTCCGGACCGGGCGCGAGCAGCTTGCTGTCCTGGGGCCGAAAATCGACACGGTAGTCAGAATCCGCTGTAGAGAAAGCAAGGGTTTCAAAGAGCGGCCGTCCTGTTTGGATATCCGCCTGCAGCACCATCGTGACTTTGCAACGTGAAGTGGCGCGTTCCGCCATGAGAGTCACGATCTTTTCTTCGCTGCCGACCTTTTCTACCGACACAGTCGTATGCGGATGATCGACAAAAACGTTAAATTCGCCAGCCAGAGAAACCGGCTCGCATCGGCGGCGGCGCAGCCATTCACCGAGGCGGGCCTCGATATTCTCCAGGGAAGCGCCGCTATCGGCCAGATCCGCCAGGGCAAGCGGAACCTGCCGGTCATGAGACGACTCACGGATCACCCGGGAGCCCGGCGGATGGTACCAGAAAGCGCTGTCCCGTGCCGGCCGCCAGACGACATACTGAAGCTGTCCGGCTCCCTTGCTCCAGCGGGAAGAGTATCGGCCTTCCGTGGGTTGCGCCCAAACGACCAGTTCGCTGCGGATATACCGCACGCGAGGACGATCCTGCCGAATGGCGAGTGCGTACCGTTGTTGAACAATCCCTTCGCTCTCCCCTGCCGGCCGCTCCAATTTGAGCAGCTTTGCCAAGACCTCGTTGCTGGCAGGACGGACGGAATGCTTCCGAAAGGAAGCAAAATACAGGGTAAGAAGGCAAAGCCCCGCCGCGAGGGCCAGCCAATAACGCCGGAAGTCCGGGGCCGTGTTTTGCGAAACGGGATTGCCTTTGCGATTGACCTCCGTACACCAGTCCTGGAAACGAGACTGCGCCTGCCGTGCCGCCCATCGATCCTGCGCGGAGGGCGCAGCGAAAAGGCGGGCGAGCTGCTGCACGTCCTTCTCCAGGTCGTCCATACCGGCCCGACAACTCCAGCAGCAGGACAGGTGTTCGGCGATGCGTTTGGCAGTAGGCCCCGACACCTCGTCGTCTAAATAGGCAAGAAGCTGCTGGTTACTGTAGTGTCTTGGGCGCATGCCGTTTGTACTTTCTTTCATCGGGTACGACCGTCTCCGTTTTCTTGAGTACTTCGCGAAGCTTTAAAACAGCTCTCGACAGCAAAACGTTGACGGAGTTTGTGCTCACACCCATGGCTTCGGCGATTTCCCTGTATTTCATGGCCTCCATGCGAAGCAAAACGGCCTCTTGTTCCCGAACGGTCAAGACACTCAAAATCCGAAGAATGTCATCGGACTCCAAGTCCACGAAAGTAGGCTCATAACACCTCGCTTTCCGGGATTCGAGCGAATCGAGCGGTTCGTAATCGGGCTCTTCGTCGCGAAACAGACGCAGTTCGCGGCGGAGGACACAAAGCGTCCAAGCCTTGGGAAAGCGGATCTCTTGTCCTTTGATCAGCGCCTGGTGCAGCGCCATGAAGGTCTGCTGGACCACATCGTGAGCGATTTCCTTTCTGCCAGTATTGCGATAGGCATAGCGGATCAGCGTCGAGTACCAGGATTCGAAGAGCGATGAGACCAGTTCTGCTGCTCGGTCACGATTCATGGAACCTCATGGCGGCCGCATCTCCTTTGGCAACTCACGTATTAGAGTAGTAGGCAATTCCAGTCCTTTTTAGCGACAAGCGAGTATAAAAAACTTTAGAGTGTCGTTCCGGAACTTAGCCGGGGCTGGCCGGCGTGGTGTCGTAAGGACCCGAAGAAGGGCATTCCATCCGGGTTCTCCCTTCATCAGGACTACATGAGGGAGACTGGGGCAAACCGGGGCCTGCGAGTAACTCTTTTGTTTGCAGCATGCGCTTTCTTTCGGGGACTCGAAGCTTAGTAGGCAGCTTCGGTTATTGGTTCTCCGTTTCAGCCTTGCCAATCGGCTGGATCTCGAATCACCTATACCGGTTTTCAAATGAACAAGCCCTAATGCTGCCTCTGAGCCGCACCTGTAAAAAAGCGTGCGCTTGCACGCTGGTTCAGTTCAAACGAAAACCACTATAGGTATGGAAGAGTCAGCCCCCGGTTTGCCCCAGCCTCCGTTAAGAGGAAGGACAACACAGTAGGCCATTATGATGCAAGTCGATCCCCGGGGCTTGTCGTAAAATGCATCCTAATAGGAGGTCCCGTCCTGAGACACCGCTTGTTCCTGACTTCCGTCCTGCTTGCGAAGGTTCTGGGCGCGCAAACGCCGGCTCGCTCTTACACTCCCTCGCTGCTGCGCGTAGATCGGCTGCCCCAACTCGGCGCCGCCATTGCTAAAACGGGTTCTTTCTCCAGCTACGACCGCACGGGCGGCAATGACGACGGCTTTTCGGGCCGGTATTCCTTTTTGCGGAAGGAAGGAGACGGGCTGGTCATCGCGGAACTGAAGGGAGCGGGCGCACTCACCCGCATTTGGACGCCCACGCCCACCTCGGACCCTGTGGAGTTTTACTTTGACGGAGAGTCTGCCCCCCGCCTGCGCCTTCCGTTTCGCGACCTGTTCAGCGGTAAGACACCGCCCTTTGTCCCGCCGCTCGCAGCTCCGGGAGCAGGCGGATATGTGTCCTATGTGCCGCTCGAGTTCACTCGCAGCATCAAGGTAATTGTTCGCGCCAAACTGGTGCAGTTCTACCAGATCAATTACGTTCTCTACCAGCCGGGCACGCTGGCGCGCGCTTACCATGCTGAGGACACCGTTGCGCCTCCCCGCGTCGAAACCAACGGCCGTCGAAGTCAGAGCGAGCACGTCGTGCTGGCCGGGAAAGCCGTCACCTTATGGGAGACGCAGCGTCCGGGACGGATTGTCTCTCTCAAATTAGGGCCGCCTGCCGCCTTTGCCGGCCGCGAGCGATCGCTCGCTCTCCGGATCTATTGGGATGGGTCCAGCCGCCCTGCTGTGGAGACGCCGGTCGGTGACTTCTTCGGCTACAGCTTCGGAACGCCCGCGACCCGTTCCTTGCTGATCGGCACTGACGAGCAGTGGAACTACTTTTACTTCCCGATGCCCTTCAGCCGCTCTGCCCGCATAGAGCTTGTTTCCGAGCGCCCCGACGCGGTGACGGTTCGCTCGGAGATCGTGGTCTCGGAGGAGCCGAGAGCGCCGCACGAAGGCTGGTTTCATACGGCGTGGCATCGCGAAAACCCCACCACTCCGGGCCAACCGTTTACCTTTTTAGCGGTGCAAGGCATCGGCAAGGTCGTCGGAGCTACCCTCCAAGCACAGGGCCGACAGCCCGGGCGAACCGACTTCTTCGAGGGCGACGATCAAGCCACTATCGACGGCGATCTGACGATACACGGTACCGGCTCCGAGGACTTCTTCAACGGCGGCTGGTATGATGTTCCCGGCCGTTGGTTTGGTCGCCTTTCCCTACCTTTCAGCGGCTGTCTGGAATACAAAAAGTCGATTGCCCGTACGAGTGGATATCGCCTGATGCTGGCGGACGCGTATTTTTTCCAAAAGAGCATCCTCCTCACGATCGAACACGGACCGCAGGGCAACAACGTTTCCGCCGACTATACGGGCGTCACTTACTTCTACCTGGATCAGGCGAGCGGAGCAGACCAGGCAGGAAGCCCCGGGGTCTCTCGCGCGGTGACGGAACCGACGGAGTTTGTCCTGGTTCCCGGCTGGCAAGATCCCGTTTATGCGTTCTCCTTCGAGCATGCGACCCTCACCAAAGTACGAGCCAAGATCGGGAACGACACCGTCCGTTATCTTTCCTTTCGACAGACGGGAAAAGCGGATATGCTGGAGCACTTTGTGGCCCTTACCGCCGACGCTCCCCAAGAGGGGCAGTATGCGGTCTCCATCGAAGGAATTACCGGCCCGGAGAAGGGACAAGTACAGTTACTCGTCAATGACCAACCGGTCGGAAACCGAGTTGATTTTTATGCGCCGCAGCGGAAGCTCAGCGGCGCTCGCAAACTCGCTGATCTTCCCCTGAGCCAAGGAGCCAACCAGCTCTTCTTTGCCCTGGTCGGTCACAACGCGCAATCGAGAGGAGAGGGCTTTGACATCGTGCGCGTCCGTTGCAAAAGATTAATGGACCGGGATATCACTGGATCGGCCCACTAGCGCTGTCCATTCGGCGTGAGCTTTCGGTAAAGCTGCACACGCCTATCTGGGGCAGTAGTTTTTCACAGATTTTTTGAAGATCGTCAGGCGTTCTGTGCCGGCGTATTCCGGTAATTCCACGGCATCCAACGGGCTGGTTCGATGGCCAGTTCCCGCGCGTGCCGCTGGAGTTCGGTCAGGTACTCAAAGGAGTTGACCTGACAAAGTTCACATGTGTGGATCAAGCTCATAAATAAGTCACCCACAGCCGCCCCGTGCAACGTTCGATAGAACAGGGCGTTTTTCCGATTAGGTAAATCTTTACCTAATCGGAATTAGTACTACAACGTTAATTTATTAGGGGCTACGCGCCTCTGCCCCGCAGTACAGGCAATGACCGGTCCAGGCA
>CAXTWT010000133.1:8929-12119 GCA_964247955.1 uncultured Bryobacteraceae bacterium | reverse complement strand
CGGGAAGCGCAACTACATAAAATACCTTATATGCTGGTTGTGGGGGATCGCGAGGCCCAAGCCGGTCAAGTTTCAGTACGCAACCGGAAGAGCGGCGATCAAGGGGTTGCGGGGGCGGATGATTTCGTTTCCCGCCTGTTGCAGCTTATTGCAAGTAAAAGTTTAGAAGAATAACCTATCGTGTTTACCGTGGCTCTTGTTCTGCTGGGCTGCTGGGTGTACTGTGTTCTTGCTGTGATGGCAGCAGTAAGGCACAAGCGCGGTTGTCGTCCGCTCGTTCCCGGCATTCCTGCGTCGATTAGTATTTTGAAGCCGCTCGCTGGCCTGGACGAAGGCTTGGAGGAAAATCTCCGCAGCTATTTCGAACAGGATTACCGGGAGTTTGAACTGCTTTTTGCTGTCCGTCAAGAATGGGACCCGGCAGCAAAGGTGGTTCGTCAACTCATGGCGGAGTATCCTCGCGTGCGCGCCAAGCTCATTTTTACCGGCGAGCCGCCGTACCCGCATGCCAAGGTTTTCAGCTTGCAGTGCATGCTTGACGAATCACGTTACGACCTGATCGCTATGAGCGATAGCGATGTGCGGGTGCGCCGGGATTTTTGTCAAAGCTTGGCTGCTGAGTTCTCCGATAAACGACTTGGGCTGGTCACTTGCCCTTACCGAGCGGTAGCGGGTAAAACGATCTGGTCACGCCTGGAAGCCCTGGGGATGAACACCGATTTTCATGCGGGTCTTTTCACGGCGGTGATGATGGAAGGCGCCAAATTTGCAGTCGGCCCGACAATTGTTGCCCGCAAGCACGTCCTTCATGCCCTGGGCGGCGTGGAGCGGGTGAAAGATTATCTGAGTTCCGAAGACTTTATGTTAGGCCGGATCGCAGCCGACCAGGGTTTTGTGGTGCGGCTATCCCCCTATGTTGTGGAACACCGGATCGGCAGCGAGAACATGTTGCAGAACTTTTCGCACCGTCTGCGTTGGGCCCGCACAACTCGCCGTTCCCGTCCTTGGGCCTACATCGGCCAGTTCTTCACTCATCCCTTTCCGGTAAGCCTGGGCATCTGCCTGATGGCTCACGCGCACTGGGGATTTTTAGCAGTCACGCTGGTTCTACGCACCGCCGCTGCCTGGACAGTATCGGAACACATCTTGCGCGCCCGCGTGTCCTGGCTGCTACTGCCCTTGCAGGACTGTTTGGGATTTGCATTCTGGATCGCGGGCTTTTTCGGCAACTCCATTCACTGGCGCGGCCAACGTTATACGCTGAACCGTGACGGCACGGTTCAGCCAGCAAGCTGACTTCCCTTCTTTCTACGGAACAGGATGACCTTTCTCGCGGTCCTGCGGATTGTCGTTCGCTGCTTCTTCTTCAAGTTCCTTCGAGAAATGCTCGTTGTTCATCACCTCAAACCCTTGCAGGGTTTGGTGGGAGTTTACGGCGTCTCCCAAGCTCCGTGCTGCATTCTTCTCTTGCTCGTCAGTTGGGACCATATTTTTCAATCGTTCGAATTCTTTTTGATCAGACATTTTCTGGTATCTCACCCATAGGACTAGCAGTTTCCACCGAGTGTTTCCCCTTTATCCAGCGGGCGGCAGCACATCCGCCAGATGTACTTCCGCGCTGAGCGTCTGCGCCGTCAGCCTGCCGTCCATCACTTCTTTCGGCGGCTGATCCAACTCAAAGATCCAGGCCCGCGATAGCCAGGGATCGATGACCCACACGCAAGGCACGCCCATCGTTTGATAATCGCTGATCACATGGTTGGTCCGGCTCCAACAGTCGTCGGGCGAAAGCACTTCCACGCACAGCAAGGGCGGCTTCGTCACAATAGCTTCCAGCTCCCGCACTACGCATACGTCCGGTACACGGACACGGGTCTCTGAAACACGAACTCGGTACTCGACAGCCACAAAAAGCTTTTTTCCTGAGACGCAGTTTCTCAAAATTGATCCTACTGCCAATTGCATAAATCCATGCTTGCCTTTACCTACGTTGCGCTCCAGGATTTCGCCGTCAATGTATTCGCAGTCCGGCGAGTAGGACGCGTGCATGTACGCTTCGAGCGAAATGGAATGAACTGTTGTCGCCATGCTTTACCGCTGTTGCCTTATTATGCCAACTTGGTTTACTGCGGGGGCAGTTCAAAACCAACGACGAGGCTGGTAACAACGGCAACCGGATTTCCGTTCAGCAGAGTTGGTTTGTACATGTACTGCAAAACCGCTTCTCTTGCCGCGTTGACCAGCAAGGGATGGCCGCGCACCAGTTGCAAATTCGTGATATGCCCGTCAGTTCCGATCACGGCCGTAAACTCCACCGTTCCAGAGATACGGGCCGATTTCGCCAAGGCAGGATATGCCGGGTCTACTTTCCGTACCAGGTTCGCTTCCGCAACAGCGCTGCCAACACGGACCGCGCCGGACGGAGTTGTGGCAGGAGATAGCGCCGAGGGATTCGTTGCCATTTCGAGCGCCATTTTCCATTGAGGGTTATCCGGCTCCAGGGTCGTAGCACGCTCCAGCAAGCGCAATCCTAATTGCCGGTTTGTATTCTCAGGTTCGCGTGGACCTGTCCGCGTCAAGTAACCGCCCACTTGGCTGAGGAGCGCTGCGTCGTTCAGTGTCGGCAGCTCGGCGCTCAACCGCGCCGCCAACTCCGTACTAATGGGCGAGAGCGGGGCTATATGAGGCGTGCCGTGTAAAACAGCAGCTTCGTATATGCTTGCGATTCCCTGCAAGTACTTCCAGTTCGACGGCTGCAACTGCCGGGCTTGCCGAAATAACTGCAAGGCCCGTTCTCCTTCCGACTCTTGCAAGAACATGGCACCATTGTAAAGGACTTCGGGATCATTGGGATGATCGGCCAGCGCTCCTTCCCAGGCGGACCTTAACTGCTGGTAATCAGATGCCGTAAAGCTGCTTCCGCCCTTTTCCCTCACTAAACTCGTAATGGATGCGATGTTCCCCTCCGGATGATGGCTAACGATCCAAAGCATCTGCTCCAGCGCTTTGTCGTTCTGCCCCGCCCGCTGGTAAGCACCAATCAGCATCGCCCGCGCCCTCATATCTTCGGGATTCGATTGCACCTGCGCTTCCAGTTGCGGAATCTGATCAGCCGAGAGACTCTGCGGTGCGTCGTTCGGCTCACCGGAAATTTGTATTTGCGGACGGACGTTTTGGGATTGCGCACCGG
>CAXTWT010000133.1:7681-8829 GCA_964247955.1 uncultured Bryobacteraceae bacterium | reverse complement strand
TGCCCTTTCGAAGTATTTGGTTACAACTCTGCAAACAATGGACGTGCTGTATTGCCTTAGCACCGTAAATCGTTTACTCTGCCCTCGAATCATCAAAAATCGCCATGGCTACTGCTACCTCTTCCATCCCTGCCCAAAAGCATGAACATACCAGAACGGGACTCACTGTTGAATCGCTGAAACGCGCCTTTATCGACAATCTCATCTACGAGCAAGGCAAATATCCTCGTCTGGCGACGAAGCTGGATTATTACCTGGCGATTGCTTCTTCGGTTCGCGACCGGCTTCTCCAGCGTTGGGTAGACACGGTTGCGACTTACCGGCAACAGGATGTTCGCGTGGTCTGCTACTTTTCCGCCGAGTATCTGCTTGGGCCGCAGCTTGCCAATAATCTGCTTAATCTGGGCATTGCAGCAGAAGCCAAGCGAGCCATGGAAGAACTCCAACTCAATGTACAGGACATCATCGACGAGGAACAAGAACCCGGACTCGGCAACGGCGGCCTGGGACGCTTGGCAGCCTGCTTCATGGACTCCCTGGCAACGCTCCAAATTCCGGCCATTGGTTACGGCATCCGCTATGAATACGGCATCTTTGACCAGACCATTCGAGACGGCTGGCAGCAGGAGATTACCGATAACTGGCTGCAGTACGGAAATCCCTGGGAGATTGCCAGGCCGGAGTTGGCGGTGCGTGTTCAATTCGGCGGGCACACGGAAGCCTACACGGACAGCGAAGGCAAATACCGCGTGCGCTGGATCACCGACCGTGTCATTAAAGCTGTTCCTTATGATACGCCGATGCTAGGGTATCGCGTGAACACCGCCAACACGCTGCGACTCTGGAAAGCGGAAGCGGTCGAATCCTTCAACTTCGGAGCGTTCAACGCCGGGGATTATCTCGGGTCCGTCCGGGAGAAGATGCAGTCGGAAAACATTTCAAAGATCCTTTATCCAAATGATGAAGACATCAAAGGCAAGGAACTGCGGCTGGAACAACAATACTTCTTTGTTTCCGCTTCTTTGCAGGATCTGATTCGCATTCATCTCGAACAGGGCCGCCCGATAGAACACTTCCACGAAAAATGGGCCGTTCAGATGAACGACACGCATCCGTCGGTAAGCGTTGCCGAGTTAATGCGCTTATTA
>CAXTWT010000133.1:0-7581 GCA_964247955.1 uncultured Bryobacteraceae bacterium | reverse complement strand
TTAATGCGCTTATTAATGGATGAACACGGGTTAGAGTGGGAGACTGCCTGGAAGATCACGCAGGCCACTCTCGGCTACACGAATCACACGCTGCTGCCGGAAGCGCTGGAGAAATGGACGGTGCAGTTGTTTCAAAGTCTGCTGCCGCGCCATCTCGAAATCATTTACGAGATCAACCGCCGCTTTCTCGAAGAAGCAGCATCACGATATCCGGGCGACACCGAACGCATCCGCCGTCTTTCTGTGATCGACGAATCGGGCGAACGTTACGTACGCATGGCGCATTTGGCCACTGTCGGCAGCCATGCCGTGAACGGCGTAGCCGCCCTGCACACGGAACTGTTGAAGAAAGACGTGCTGCACGATCTATACGAGATGTATCCAGAGCGGTTCAGCAACAAAACAAACGGCGTCACCCCGCGCCGCTGGCTGGCGCTGAGCAACCCCGGTTTAGCCAAGCTCATCTCCAGCCGTATCGGAGAGGACTGGGTTGCGAATATCCAAGAACTGCGTCGATTGGAAGATCACATTGAGGACAACGATTTCCGGGAGCAATGGCGCGAAACCCAGCACCACGTCAAGGGAGAGCTGGTCGACTACATCCGGAAGAAGACGGGAGCAATCATCGATCCGGCTTCGATGCTGGACGTCATCGTAAAACGCATTCACGAATACAAGCGGCAGCACCTGAAAGTGTTGCACATTCTCACGCTTTACCATCGCATCAAAAAAGATCCCGGCGCGCCTATCGCGCCCCGCACTTTCCTGTTCGGCGGCAAGGCCGCTCCGGGATACTTGATGGCGAAGTTGATCATCAAGCTGGTTAACTCTGTGGCAGAAGTTGTGAATAACGACGAGGACGTTCGGGGCCGTTTGCAGGTGGTATTTCTACCCGATTACAACGTCACTTTCGGCCAGCACGTTTATCCCGCCGCCGACCTTTCCGAACAGATTTCCCTTGCCGGAAAAGAAGCCTCCGGCACGGGCAATATGAAATTCGCGCTGAATGGGGCGCTAACGGTAGGAACATTGGACGGCGCGAACATTGAGATCCGCGATGCCGTAGGCCCCGAGAACTTCTTTCTTTTCGGAATGACCGCCGAGCAAGTTTCCGCGCTCAAAGCAAAAGGCTATCATCCCGGCGGGTATTACGATTCCAACGCGGAGTTAAGAGAAGTTATCGACGGGCTGGCGTCAGGCCGGTTCTCGGGCGGCGACAAAGATCTGTTCCGGCCCCTGCTCGATTCCCTGCTGCAGCAGGACCCGTACATGCTGCTCGCCGATTATGAGTCTTATATTGAATGCCAGGACCGCATCGACCGAGTTTACGGAGACAAGGACCGCTGGACGCGCATGTCGATTCTGAACACGGCGCGCACCGGCGGGTTTTCTTCCGATCGCGCTATTCGCGAATATTGCAACGAGATCTGGCATATCAGCCCGGTTCCGGTCAGCCTGACTGACATGTCGCCGGGAAGCAGTTAGGTCGCCCGCCTCAAGGACCGCCGGGCTTTACGCGCAATACTTGTTTCGCATCCACCCGCCCGAACTCCATCGGAAAGCTGTTGCCGACGTAATACGACGGCCATTGGTCCTTGTAATGGTTTGATGCCACCATGCCGGATTCTCCGACCGGCAGGTTTTGCACCGAATTGTCCAGGTTTCCCAAATCCACCACCATTCGCTCCGAGGGGCCCAGCGTGGCCGTGGTTTGCTTTACGGTGGTGCCGGAGCCGCTCATCTCCACAGGACCGATATTAAAGAAATCCTTCACAAACGGCAGCCAAGGCGGAAATCCCGTGGTGACCAGATTTAAAGGGTTCCATTGCAACAGGCGTCCCCATCTCCACTTTGAAACCGGGCTGCCCCCTTGCTTGCGTCCCGCTTCGAGCGCAGCCGACAAGTTATCCATCGTCCAGCGGTCCCAATCATCATTAGCCACCCAACCTTTGGGCCGGGTTCGCAGCAAAGTTTCGATCACCTGAGGACGCGGCAGAATCGTGGGAACGCTTGGACCAGCCATCTTCCGAGGCATGGAGGCAGTGACCAAAGCCTTTCCCATTTCGTTGCTCAACAGCGCCGTAATCATCGGCGCAGCTTCATCCTTATCCATTTGCCCGTTCCAGGAGCGCAGCACCGCTACGGCTTCGCGGGCAGCACCGCTGGTGATGGATCGCCTGGAAGCGGCAGCGATCACTTGCATTGCCAGGAAGTGGTCATAGGCCGAGTACACATCCTTTTGCACGCGCAACATGTCGTTCACAGTTAGCTTGCTTTGGCCGCCCAGCAGAGCGCGAATCTGCCGGACGCGATAGCGGTCGGCAAAGCTGCCGTTCATTTGATACGGAAAGCCGGGCGGGAAAGGGTTTTGATTGGCGGTTGCGATCATGCCGGACGGGGGATTGTACAGGGTCGGCAGCTGCTCAAACGGTATGTAGCCGGTCCACTCCGCTCCGCCACTTGCGCCGTCCAGCGGCGCATCGCTCCTAACCGGCGTCTTTCCATCGCCGCGAATCGGGAACCGTCCGGTGGCCTGATAACCGATGTTCCCGGCCCGATCCGCATAAATGAAGTTCTGGCCCGGTCCCCAGAAGGCGCTCAAGGCCGCTCGGAATTGTTCCCAGTTTCCGGCGCGATTGATCTTCCAAAACGGAAAGCCGAAACCATCCGTAGCGCTCCAGCGCATGGCGTAAAATCTTCCGTTTTCCTGAATGGCGATCGGGCCATGCCGCGTGATCCAGGTATCCACTTCCACCGGCTTCTGCCCGCGCACGCCGATCATCTGCTGGTCCAGTTGAGCCTGTTCCAGCTTGCCTGCAAAGACATAGCGTCCGGTGCGCGAGTCCATCTGTTCAACGTACAGATCCATTACGTCCACCTGCATATTCGTGACGCCCCAGGCAATCTGCCCGTTGTGGCCGGAAATCACGCAGGGCAACCCCGGCAGGCTGGCCCCGGTCACGTTCAAATCCGGCGCTTGGAGGTGTACGAGGTACCAGGTTCCCGGAATGCCGTAAGCCAGATGCGGATCGTTGGCAGCTATCGGCTTTCCATCGGCGGTATGCGCGCCAGAGACGGCCCAGGCGTTTGATCCCGGACTGAGCATTGCTCCCTGCGCGGGCGGAAACAGCGTTTGCACTTTGACGGGATCAGCTTGGCTTAACAGCACGCCCTTGTCATAGTCATACTTGGAGGAATCGGTCAGATCCCGGAACATGATCAGACCGACCAGCATGGAATCCGTCAGGGTCCAGGGGCGGGGATCGTAGGCATGCCCCGGCAGCGCAAACTCCAGCGAGTAGTCTCCCCGATGCGTGTTGATGAAATAGTTAACGCCGCGCGCATACTCGACCAGCACGAGGCGGTCTTCGGGCGTCAAGCGCCGGACGTTTGCTTCGGCGATGGCCCGCATGCGCATCTTGCGGGATTGCTCATCGGCGATCAGCGCACCGCCGGGACCGAAAATTTCGGCCAGTTCACCCGCTCCGAAGCGCCGCAGAAAGTCCATTTGCCACAATCGATCTTGGGCCGTGGCATAGCCTTGCAAGAAAATCGCGTCCTGCCAGGATTTCGCCTCGATGTGGGGCACGCCGCGCGCATCACGTTTAATCGAGGCAGTTGCTCCAATCGGCGCGGAAAGCTCGCCCGTCGTCTGGGGAAGTGGTCGAAACGCGTACCAATACACAGCAATCGCTATGAGCACAACCAGAACCGCTATGCTCACATTGACAATCCGTACCAGGCGGGTCAGCACCCACCGATTTTACTCTGCCATGCCATTTTGCCCTTTTGGGTCTCCTTTTAGCGCATGAGCTTGCGACTGGTTATTCTATTCGTGATACTTATCTCCAACGGCTTCTTTGCCGCTGCGGAGGTGTCGCTGGTTTCCGTTCGCCAGTCCCGTCTACGGGAGTTGCTGGAGGGCGGACATGCGGGCGCGCAAAGCGCCCTGAATTTGCTGGCCGACCCCGGCCGGTTATTATCGGTAACACAGTTCGGCGTGACGCTGGCGAGTCTGGGCTTAGGATGGGCCGGGGAAGACACGATCTATCAGCTTCTGCGGGGTTTGCTTGATTCCCTGCGCCTGCCTGTTTCGCCGGTGGTGCTGCACGGCGTCGGCTTCGGGTTGGCCTTTCTTCTCATCAGCTACGCTCACGTCATTATCGGCGAAGTGGTTCCCAAGAACCTGGCCATTCAAAAGGCCGACCGCATGGCGGTGCTGGCCGCTCCCGTGCTGCTTGTGTTTTACCGCTTGTCGCAGCCGTTTGTAGTGGTCATCGAGCGGTCCTCCGCACTGATTCTCCGGTCGCTGGGCCTCGGTACCGGCCATGCTCACGGCGGACACACGCCCGAAGAGTTAAAGTACATTATTCAATCCAGCCGCCACGAGGGTCACCTGCAAGAGTTCCAGCAGGACGCCATTCAGCGACTGATCGACCTTTCCGATTATTCGGCGCGCGAGATTATGACGCCGCGCCCGGAGATTGTGTCTCTTCCCGTGGACGCCGACCTGGAACTGGTCTCGCATACCATGGCAGAACACAAGTTCGCGCGCGTTCCCGTTTACGAGGACCGGCCGGAACAGATTATCGGCATTGTCCACTATAAGGATTTGATGCGGGTTTGGGATGAGCGCCGTTTTGTGCATGAGCGCCGCCGGGCCGCTCATCCCTTCCGGCTGCGCCGCTTCGTCCGCAAGCCGCTGGTGGTTCCCGAAACCAAACCGCTCAATCAACTGGTGGATGAGTTCCGCAAAAATCACACCCGCATGGCGCTCGTAGTGGATGAGTTCGGCACCGTGACCGGGCTGATTACGCTCGAAGACGTGCTGGAGCAGATTTTCGGCGATATCGGCGACGAACACGATGTGGTGCGGCCCCAGCCCACGGCTCAGGAGAGATTGCTGCAACTGGAAGGCAGCACCACAATTCGCGAACTGGAAACCCGCTACAACATTTCGCTTCCGAGCGAAGCCGGTTTTGAAACTCTGGCAGGCTTCCTGCTGTACCAGATCGGCCACATTCCAAAGGTCGGCGCATCGGTCGTGTACGGCAACCGGCGATTTACGATTACGCAGATGGAACGCAACCGCATCGCCACGGTTTTGATTGAGAAGCTCGATCCCGCGCAACAGCCGGACCCGTTGAATGAGGGTTGAGCGATTGTGTTACTCCAGCTTTCGTACCTGCTGGCCGGTTAAGGCATTAAGGTACTTCCGCAGCGGCTGTCCCGTTACGGGATGCCGGACCTCCGGGGCAATTTCTAATAACGGCTCCAGGACGAAGCGCCGTTCCGTTATGCGCGGGTGAGGAATGGTGAGTTGCAGGGTATTCATTACGATATTGCCGAACAGCAGGATGTCAATGTCGATGCTGCGGGGGCCTCTCCGCACAGCGCCTTCCCGTATGCGCCCTCCTTGATGCTCGATCCGCTGCAATAAGTTGAGTAGCTGCAAAGGAAGCAGCAGCGTTTCGCATTCGAGAACCATGTTGAGGAACCAGGGCTGCTGCTCGATGTCCTGCGGCTCGGTTTCGTAGATGGACGATTGCCGCTGAATGCTGATCACCTCCTGTTTAATGCAAGCGACCGCGCGTTCGAGATGAAGCTGCCGGTCTCCGAGATTGCTACCAAGCGAAAGGTAAACGGATGAAACAGGCGTCGGCGCTTTCAAAGTCCTCTTATGAGGCTATCGCGGTGCATGCCCCGAAGTTACTGTCCATCTGCCATTGTTGGGCCACATCACCCAGCTCCCCTACTTGTGCGGCAATCGGATTTCGACAGCAAACTTCATCCACTTAATCTTGCCCAGCTTGTTGTCGGGCGTATCCTCGGCGTGGGTCACCTTTGAGTCGGTAATCCAGAGACGGCCTGTCCCCAACGGCGAAGTTGCGAGCTTCGCCATGGCTTCATCATATTTCTGTTGAGTTACGTCATAGCCCCACAGCACAATGTTGAGACGCTCCGATTCGGTGCGGTAGTCCGCGCAGTTCGTGACGAAGTAGAACTGGCGCGGCGACGATTTTACTTCTTCCTCCGCCGTCCATCCGTAGCTGGTATCAATATAGAGATCTCTGTGGGCGCGATAAGGGGCATTGACGACCGAGGCAAACTCCCGGCAGTCACCTTTCGGACGTTTCGGAACGACAGTAATGGTCCAACCTCGTTCGAGCACAAATTCCAGTTCAGTGTTGATGGTTTTGCGAAACTCCTGATCTTCCGAGACTTCTCCCGAAAAGCAGATTGCTCCCGGCGAACACACGGGCTTGTCCGCCCCAGACACCTCAAAGGGCGCTGTGCTAACGACCTGAGCCTGAGCGTTGACAGCGCCGATTAACGTCAGAAGCAGGATTACAGATTTGCTCATCGATAGGGAACAGCTTGGTATATCACGACTGTATACCGGCAATCACGTCGTCAAGCCTGAGTGAAGAGTTTACTTTCTCGTAAGCGGCGTTATCGGAAAACTACTGCGGCAGGAGCCGGAACGGGTTATCGTCTATAAATGCTGTTTTTCCAGATAGTGAGAAAATTAAGGTGATTGAAGCCCAATCTCCGCATCCAATCGGCTGGTTCTTTGATGGTTATGGCGATTACCATGCTGGTGCGATTTGTATCCGCTCCGAACGTCATTTCAGCAAAACAAGCACCGACAGCCAGCAGCAACTCTGCAAATTTGCGCCATGTTCCTGTGCCCTCTCCAACCTCGTTTCTGAATCAACTCCTGAGTTCCGATGCTCAAGTACGGATAAAAGCGTTGCAGTTGGTTGGGGTGTCTGATCTCTTCTTGCAGCAGAAAACATTTAACGGCGAAAACTGGACGATAGTCTCCCAAGCGCGACTTCTGTATGGACATTACATGGAAGATCGAGATTTGGCCGTCATTGTTCTTCAAATGCAAGATTACGCTTGGGCGTCGGTTCTCCTGCGCAACTCTTCGGGATGGCTGCGGATCGGCGTGTTCAACTGCTGGTGCAAGTATGAATCCAATCCGCTGGAAGGCTTTATCGAGCTACGGCCCGTCTTGCAGTGGCCTCAAACGGAAATTCTTGTTCATGAGAGCGGCGGCGGATCAGGGTTGTATGATCGGTTCTTTCGCATTTTCCGTCTTCAAAATTCAAAGCTCACCAAGATTTACGAGACGAGTGATAAGAAGGACGATTGCCACCCAACGCAGAACAAAGATTACTGTACGCTCACGGAAGCTCGAATCGAAACCGGCAACGTATTGGGAAGCCCCACCATCGTCGTGGCAAGGTTGGAGAGTCTGGAGCCGATACCTTCAATACCGCAAGCTGGTTTACGCTTTGGGGACGCTCCTAAGCTTGAGGTCTATAAGAACGTTCGACGGACTGGCTGCGAAGTTCTGATCTGGGACACAGCAAAGACCTCTTTTATCAAATCAAAGCAATGGACGCAGTTATACTGTGTCGACGGCCTTGTTCATACTTCTAAGCAGCCAGGAAATTAAGCGAAGAGAGAGGGCATGATCCCAAGTTGTTAGCGCTTTACCTGCTTTCCGGTTGTGAAATGGGACCATCGGAAACTGGGCTGACCGCACTATAAGTGGGTTCAAGACTCCCT
>CAXTWT010000132.1:4511-12176 GCA_964247955.1 uncultured Bryobacteraceae bacterium | reverse complement strand
GAAGACAGGCCAGAAAGCGTTCATAACTCATTGGCTCTTCCGGCGGCAGCCCGAAAAGAGCCTTGCAGCGTTCCGACCAGGTCAGCTTGTTGTCTTGCAGGTTCCAAATCCAGGTTCCTACCTCTGCCGCTTCCACAGCAAGCTGCTGCTGTTGCACGACCGTGCGCAGTTCTCCTTCGGCTATGCGGCTCTTTTCCAGAGCCGTGCGCAATTCGTCAAGCTGATCGGATTGCGTGGATTCTGAATTGTTTACCAACTACTCAGTATGCCTCTGCGGAGACGACTATTGACCCACTGCCGCACTGTAAAACGCATCCACATCGGCCTTCAGCTTTTTCATGGAGGCGTCGTCGATGTAAACCATATGGCCTGCCGCGAAACGGTCGCGCGACACGTTCTTGCGCGCCTCTGGTGTCAGGCCCATGTGGTTGAAGGTGTAATCCACGGCGAAATACGGCGTTGCCGCATCGTAGAGTCCCTCGGCAATGTAGACGCGCAGGTAAGGATTTTTGGCAAAGGCATGCCGTAACGCCTGGCTGGTGTCGGCAAACCCGGACCAGCCCGTTGTGCCGTAGTCCCAGCGTCCAATGCCGCCGCCCAGCACGTAGTAGGTCAGGTCGCTTTGATAACTCAATTCCTGTTTTACGTAATCACCGAAAACAGAAGTATAGGGCGGCCGGATACCGGCTTCGCTCGGGTCAAAGTCGGGCCGCTGCTCGGTCGCTTCCGCATTGATCCCTGTAAACCGTCCATCCAGCCTTCCCACGGTTTTGTCTTCATCGCGCAAAAGCTCCGCGTCAAAGTGCGACAGATCCACTCGCAAATTGCAGCGCTCAACGTACTGCTTGCTCAACCCTGTGTAGCGGGCCAGCCGCGCCGCTACCGCTTGCCTTTGCGAAGCAGGCAAACCATCCCCCTGTTGCAGCGCCAGCGCATACTCGGTGGAAGCAAACTTTTCCACTTCTCCCCGCAGCGCTTCGGGATCTTTCGTCACATCATCCGCGAGTTTGTGATGAAAAGCGGCTGTCATGGCATACGTCGGAAGATACAAGATATATGGTAGATCGTTGCCGGTAGCAAAGCCTATTGTTTGGAAGTTCAGAACCGTGGAGATCAGCACAACTCCGTTTAGCGCAATGCCGTGATCGACCAGATAACCGGACAGGCCGGCCGCGCGTGTTGTTCCGTAACTTTCCCCTGCTAAGTAAAGCGGGGATTGCCAACGTGAATTTCTTTGCAGATAAAGGCGGACAAATTCGCCGAAGGCCGCAATGTCTCCGCTAACGCTCCAAAATTTCTTGCCCAATTCCGGTGTCATAGGGCGGCTGTACCCGGTCCCGATCGCATCCACAAAAACCAGGTCGCTTTTGTCGAGAATCGTGTTCTCGTTGTCTTCCCAGGTAAACGGCGGAGGGGGCATAAATCCGTTCGGCAGCATTTTGACGCGCTTAGGACCGAAGCATCCCATATGCAGCCAGACCGTGGCCGAACCGGGGCCGCCGTTGAACGCAACTGTTAACGGTCGCTTACCCGCCGGAGCACCGTCCAGCGTATAGGCCACATAGAACATTTCCGCTTCCGTGTGTTCCCCTTCATTTTTGATCGGCATGCGCGCTGCTGTGGCCGTGTACTCCAGTGTCTTGCCATGCACGGTAATCCGGTGATGCGTCACGGACGGCTTCTCTTCCGGCGGCTCATGCGCGGCTGCCGCCGGAGCACTCTGGGGTTGCGGCGTTTCAGCAGGCGGCTCACTCTGAGGTCCGCGCTGCTGCCGTCCTTGCGCTTGCAGTACCACAGCAGATACGAACAGAACCGGGAACAGACTTTTATAAACTTTCATGGGGTTGGGGAAAAACTTTTAATGAAGCGTATACGACAGAAATAATATGACATCGGTATCATCGTTGATTTCCTTATCTAACGCCTGCCCGCCGGAGTGACCGGAGGTGGTGTCATACTTCAGAAGAATCGGGTTTGCCGACCCTGTTGCTGATTGCATGAGGGCCGTCATCTTCCGCGCATGCAGCGGGTCCACCCGCGTATCCGCATCGCCTGTTACGAACAGAACGGAAGGATATTTTGCTCCCTTTTCCATGTGATGATAAGGCGAATACTTGTACAGGTACGCAAACTGGTTTTTGTTTTCCGCCGTGCCGTACTCCGGCACCCACCATTTCGCTACTTTGAACCGGTCATAACGAACCATGTCGAGCAAGGGAAATTCGCAAACGACTGCGCCAAAAAGATCCGGGCGCTGCGTCACTGCCGCGCCCATTAGTAAGCCCCCGTTTGAGACTCCTATAATGCCCAGCCGCGAGGGTCGCGTATAACCGTTCCTAATCAGATACTCCGCCGCATACTCGAAATCATCAAACACGTTTTGCTTCTTCTCAAACATCCCGGACTTATGCCAAGCTTCTCCAAACTCTCCGCCACCGCGCAGATTGGGAAGGGCAAATACACCTCCGTTTTGGACCCAATAAGCCGCCATTGCGCTGAAGTGCGGCGTCATGCTGACATCAAAGCCGCCGTAAGCGGTCATTAAGACACGCGCGGAACCGTCGAGTTTTAAATCCTTCTTATGTACAACAAACATGGGTACGCGGGTCTTGTCGCGGCTTTCGTACCAGACCTGCTTTACGATCATCCCTTCCAGGCTCTTTTCGCGTGGAGCTTCCCACCAAATGGTTTGTCGTTGGTTTACGAGGTTGTGCTGGTAGATGGTAGGGGGAATTGTAAACGACTGATACTCAAAGAAGACTTCGTCCTGGTCTGCCCGACCCGAAGCGGAGCTTACGGTGCCCAGGTTCGGAAGCGTCAGATTCTGCTGCAAGTTTCCATTTAAACCATAGATCTTGACCTGTGACACTACATTGTGCAAATACGTGACGAACAGCTTGCCGCCGACAAGGGAAGAAAACTCAATATGATCGGCTCCTTCCGGCACAACATCAAGCCAGTTGGCCGGTTCAGGATGGTTCAAATCCAGGGAGAAGATGCGTCGGTTCGGCGCTTTCCACGTGGTAGTTACGTATAAATGATCATTGAAGTAATCCGGAAAGAACTGAGCATCCAATTTGGTAATGATCGGCTTGGGCGTTTGGTCCTGGCCGAGCCGCATGGCAAAAATCTCGGTCTGATCGGCTGCTGATCCGTGTACGGCGGTAGCAATCAACCATCGCCCGTCGTATGTGACCTCTGCGCCGATAATGATTTCCGGGCCGTACCCGTTCCCAAAGATAAGCGGATCAGCCGATGTATCTGTGCCGAGTTTATGGAAGAAGACGCGCACGCCTCCGGAAGCCATCTTGCTGTAGTAAAAGCCGCTGGCGTCCGGCAAAAGCGAGAAACTCATATAGCGCATGCGGGGCGTCGTTTCCGGCGTGTCTTTGCGCGTACTAACATCAAAGAACTTAACTGTCAGTTCATCCTCGCCGCCTTCGCGGATTCCGTAAGCCAGCAGGTCGCCGAGCTCTGAAACACCCATCATTTGCAGCGTTTTGGGTTTTGCCGTGGTGCTTAGCGAATTAGCGTCCAGCAGCACCTCGTCTTTTCCGCTGCCCTCGCGCAGGCAGATCTGGTTAAAATCCTTATCCGCCGGACGCCGAACGAAAAATTGTCGCTGTTTCCGGACAATCGGCAATTGGTGCTGGTCCACGTGCAGCAGGGAAGCTAATTGCTGTCTGATCGGTTCGCGTCCTGGCATCGCCCGAAGGAACTTGTCCGTATACTGCTGCTGTTGTGTGATCCAAGCCCTGGTTTCAGGGCTCTGTTGATCCTCCAGCCATCGGTAGTTATCCGTGATGGAAACGCCATGCAGCTCATCCGTGACCGGCTTTTGCGCTGTTGCAGGTCGTTGGCCTCGGTCCGAATCCGCCGGAAAGCCTGACAATGAAAGCGCCATCATAAGTGAAACGACAACAGCACAGTGCGACATTCTCCGTAGTGTAACGAAAAGCGATGGCGCGGGTGCTTATGATTTTGCGGGAATCGAGTCAGACGGAACTAATGTGCCGTTACGGATGTAGTATTCACCGCCGCGCCATCGGATGGTGTTTTGCAGAAAGCTGACCAGCCACAACAAACAGGCAAGCGCATCCCACACAATCACGAGCGGCACGATCTTCAGAAGCGCCGGTCTTTTCAGGCCCCAAACGCCGATAGTCCAAGTAATTGCAACTCGAAACAGGAGGTAAGCGCCGAGAAAGGTGAGTGCAACCGGCGCTGTCGGCTTTATTGCAACGGCAATGAGGCACCATAGCAACCCTTGTGTGAATATCAGTCCGAGATGGCCCCAAGGCCGCATATTTCGCATGACAACGAGCCATCGCAAGCGCTTAAAGAGCAACTCGCGAATGGATTGGTAGTCGGCAACGGTCTCAATTGCGTAGCAAAGAAGCCGGACCTCGTGGCCGGTCTCGGCAATCAAGCGCCCTACTAAGAGATCATCGGCTGGTTTATTTTCGATGGCGCTGTAGCCGCCGAACTTTCCTAAATGAGTGCGGGTTGTAGCAATGCTGGGGCCAAGCGCGAACTTCACTCCGTCCACTTGTTTCGCCACCAGCAAGCCGGCATAGAAATCCGAAACCATGCCAATCGACTGAAGGTGATCAATAAACGTCTTCTCGCCGGTAGATAAATAGAAACAGGTAACCGCGCCGACACTTGGATCAGACAACGGCGAGATCAAGCTTCTCAAATAGTCGGGCTTAACACGAGCATCGCTGTCGCTGATGACCAGGTGCTCATAACGAGCTTCGTCAGCCAGACGCGCCAGTTTGGCAACTTTGTCGTTTGTCGCCGTACGTCCGGAACCGAACAAAACCCGTAGCTGCTGATGCGGGAAATTGAGTCGCAGCTTCTCAATGACGGGCATCACGGGGTCGCTCGGAGAATCCACGCAGAAGACAATCTCGTATTCCGGGTAATCCTGCTGACAGAAGCTGGCGAAATTTTCGTAAGCATCGGGATCAAGACCTCGTACCGGCTTTAAGTTGCTGATGGGAGGCGTAAACGTGGAATCTTCCGGTTGGGCAACAGTGTTCGCACGAAAAAAACGCCAGGAGCTATATAGAACAAGAATGTAATAGATGAAGGGAAAGGAAGCGACCCCGAGCAAAAGAAGGGGGAATGTTATGGAAGCCATTAAACCTCTTTTTTAGTGCCATTCACCCGTCCCAATTATGCTAATAATCCCCAATCGAACTATATCAGACTGCCGGAGACGTACCTATGCTCAGGTATGTCTCCGGCCTTAACAGCAAACAGCGAAAGTCCGCTCTTGCTTAATGGTTAATTGGTGCGAAACTGACCGCTTGGCTGCTCCACTGCGCAGTTTACGCGAAACATATAGGTTGTTTTCGAAACGAGATTGCTGATTTGAACAGCGCGTACCCGGTCTGTTCCGGTATCGATAATGCGCGTAAATCCATTAATCAGATTAGGGTCGCTTGGGTCATAAACTTTGATGTCCACCGGGCAAGCTTGCGCATCCGGAGCGATAAAGGCGACCGTCGCAGAAGAAGGTGTAATTTTGTCCACGGGCGCGCCGATCAGGGTGACCCTGCCTTGCGCCGACTCAAACGCATCTACGTCGATGCCCATATCTTTACCGTCCAAACCTTTGTATTGGCTTCCGGCAATGTAAGGCGAATCGCTGCGCAGATGAAAGTTCCCGGTTGTGGCGATATGTGCTGAATCAGATGGAAAGCCGCTCAGTTTGAACCAATTGACATTCGACAAGTCCGTCCAGGTCGGCACAATATTTTGCGGAGCCACGTTGGGATACCACGAGAAAATATCAGACGGTTGCGTGTTGCTGCTGAAAGTCTGATTTGGTTGTGCGGACTTGTTCAAGCCAAGGGTGTCAAAGACTGACCAGTTAGCCGGATAGAGCAGGTTGCTTTTGATGGTGTAATTTGTCCATAAGCAGTTAAGAACTGCCTCCCCATAGCGCGCCGGACAGTAATTCTCTCCCGAGACTCCCTTAAACGAAGAACTGATCGGCAAGATATTGTTCGTGATGGTTACGCCTTCGGAACGCGTGTTGTAAAGCCAGAACAGAACACCCTCCTGCCCTCGCATGGGAAGAATTGTATTGTGGTCGATTACCAAATCTTCGGCCCCCGACGCCCCTTGAATGAACCAGCCGTCGCCTGCGCCGCCATACTTGACTGAATAAGGGCCAATGTCCCAGATAAGATTATTGGCAATGCGCTCCCGGAGCGGAGGCGGCGCAATAGTGTATGAGTTTGTTCCATAAGCAGTCGCTGCGTTGAACACGCCGGGCCCATGCCGCACTTCGTTGTACTCGAAGTTAATATCGTGAACGCCGACCGTCAGATTGCTGAAGGAAATGCCCAGCGAGCTGTTAACGGAGTCGTTCCAAAAATTTTCAAATACGCTGCCGCCGATGTAAATGCGCTGTCCGCCTTTCCACTCCAGTTTCTGGCGCGAGAAATAGCGGTTGCCGTCCGAATCAGGGCTGCCCATCCAAGTGTAAGTGGGGCTGGTAAACGTATCGCGGTAGTAGTAATAATCGCCTCGTGTGGACCAAGAACCGCCGGAGTCATCGTGGTGCCACTCGTTTCCAGATCCCTCAATTCGCGTGTTAATTAGTGCATAAGGCCCTGGACCGACTCCACCCACCATGCATTGACAACCCTCAAGATTACCCCAGCGGGAATAGGCAATTTGGCCGGAACCGTAGCCGTTTGCCGGAGCAAAAGCGGCAGCTAATGTTCCATCAGGTCGTATATCGACGCAGCCGATGATTCCGGCTGCAGAGCTTCCATCGTTGTTGCCTGGCCAGGAATCGGAAGGATCGCAGGTGCCGTTTGTCCCTTCGGCGCTTGCTTCGCTATGGAGAATGCCGCCTCCGCCTGTATAGGAGCGATTGCGAAAAAACCCGGTAAAAAACGGAATGCCGCCATTGGAGTGATAACTGGCGCGATACACGGTTCCCGCTGTAATCGCCACGGGCATGTCAAAGTAAACGGTTTGCCAGCCGTTGCCGTTCACGCTGAACGGTTTTGACGCCAGTGAGTTGCCGGTGTCGTCATAAAGCGTCGCTAGCTGGTCCGTGGACGTGTCCTGCGAAGTTTGATAAAAGCGCAGGCCGGTGATGAAGCCGGGCTGGTCCGAGTGAAACCGTACATCGACCTCAAAAGACCCCCCGGCGTAGTTCTGGGAACCATCCGGTAGCGGAGCATTGGCCAGAAGAGAAACTGCTCCGCTACCATCATGAGCGGTGCTGAAGATCGGGTCGATCCAGAACAGATTGTCGGTAAACCCGGTGGCGAGCGCATGACTGCCTGAGCCGTAATTGGAGCCGCTCGCCGCTGATGCTGTGTATATGTAGCACGGTGCGCCGGTGCAGGCGCCTGTCACGCCGGGAGGCAGCGCAATATGCAGCCGGCCTGAGAAATCGAAGTAGTTGAATATTCGCTGCTGCGTTGCCGGAGCGCCTGTTAAAGTCACTGTGATTTGGCTGGACAACGCGCCGCGTCCCACTCCAAATGAAGTAGTGCCGGGATCAATATAGTACGTGGCTGCCCCAAAACAAGCCTGAGCAGCTAACAGGGTGGAAAGAATAATGCGTTTCATCTGTATTCCTTACTGGTGAACGTTTAGCCCGAAATTAAACTGCCGGAAGAAGTGCATGTC
>CAXTWT010000132.1:0-4411 GCA_964247955.1 uncultured Bryobacteraceae bacterium | reverse complement strand
TTCCTTACTGGTGAACGTTTAGCCCGAAATTAAACTGCCGGAAGAAGTGCATGTCTTTGATGTAGCTGTCAATGATTCCCATGTTCATGCCGTTCCAATCGATAACTCGGTAAGAGCGGAAAGGCGTTGGATAGCCATGAATCCAGCAACGATCAAAAATGATGTTTTGCGCTTCGCTGTCGGTAGCTATCAATTGCATTCCCGGCGGAGGATCATTACTATTAGCTCCTTGCGGGTAGGGCTGATACGTAAATTCAATGCCCACGAAACGAATGTTCGCCATCAGGTAGCGGTCGGAACCGTCGCCTGCGTCCCCGCTCATCGTGCTGAACATGATTCTGCGATTATCGACATAACCTAGAAACGAATTAGGAGCCTGAATTCTAGCCATCTTCGACGCCCAGTCCGGATTCACGCGCACATGTTCAGGAACAAACTGACCGTCCGGTGTAGCTGTGCGAATAACGATCCACTTCAGTTTTCGGGGCCAGGGAGCGTACTCAATGTTTCCCCATCCCTGATCCGAAAACTGCCAAAGCTGGCCGCCCTGGGAGGACGGTGCGTTGTAGTACACCTGGAAAGTATTAGGGTCGACTACATGCACGTAATAGGGCTGCCCAATGATGATTGGCCCCTGCGTGAGGCTTCCGCAATTCGTTCCCGGTAGGCAGCTTGGATTATTTTGATAAAGTCGGATGCTCCAGATAATCTGATCACCCTCATTGAAGCCATGATTGGGAGAGGTGATGTAGTGATTGGAAGTGTTAAACGCGCCGGGGGCGAGAGTAACGACATCGGACGGGAGAGTAGACGGGCGAAGCGCTCCGGTACAAACCGAGCCTGCTGGCACATTAATGACGGTTCCTTGCGTGCCTAATGTGCTCAACGCGCTGTTTAGGGCATTTTTGATGCTGGAACAATCATCGTTGGAGGGAACATTCACTACTGCATAGCCCGTAGTGTCTGGATAGTTTGTGTCAAAGCGCCGTGGCGGCATCGGCAGAGCGGGATGCACCGCCGGCAATGGCAACGTCGTGACGCTAACACCTTGTCCGCTGGACCAGTTTTGCCCGTCAGCGGACCCTTCCGGACAAACCTCGTAAGTTGTACTCGGCAGCATGCCGCCCACGATCGCGCTGTAATGCTGTGTGGTGCTTCCGCCGTCAGTCACTGCGCCGCCGCTGCCGCCTTCGCAGGTGGCGGGCGACTGAACCGTTCTCATCCTTTGATAAATCCAGGAGCCGACGGTAGTGGAAGGCGGAACCACCTGCCACATAAAGCGCGCGCTCGAATGGGAAATCTGGTCAACCGTGATACTGCCGGGAACAATGGCAGGCACTTGTCCAAAGGCGCTGGCCACGACAAAGAAAACAATAAATTTTTTCACGTCTGTTTGCTTCGGAATGTATCGCTGAGCCGTTATAGGACTTGGGAAAAGTTCGTCTAAATTGTTGAACGCACTGTGGTTTGTTTTAAACAAAATCCTGGTAACGCGCGTTTGACCCTGACTCGATGCGCGACACACTGACCTTCGGAACTATCGCGACTGTCACTAAATTGCCTTTCCATCACGTCTATTTCCGGGGGAGAAATAGCATGAAAAATCGTTTAGCACTAGGCTGTTGCGTGCTGATCGGTACGCTGATGCCGGTTTGGGCGCAAGACTCGATGCGCGCCATCATGAAGGGACGCCCGAATGGAGACCGGGGGAAATGCACCATCGAAGTTAACGTAGACGATGTAGTGGAAGTGGAAGTTATCGGAGATCGCGGGCGCATGCGGACTTTGTCCGGGCAACCGTCGCAATGGCGCAGATTCGAGTGCAACAGCATCATGCCTCTTCGTCCTAACGATTTCCGCTTCACCGGAATCGACGGGCGCGGCCGAATGACGCTGGTCCGCGATCCACGGGATGGAGGTCCGGCGGTAATCCGGATTGAAGACCCAAAGGCCGGATACGAGGGCTACACCTTTGATCTGGAGTGGCGCGGCGGGTCGGACGACTACGGTAGACCCGGTTATGGTGACAGGCCCGGCTCCGGAGGAGATTACAGACCTGGTTACGGCGATAATCGGCCCGGCTACGGTGATAGGCCGGGTGACGGCAGCGGCGGAGCCCCTTATATTGTGACCTGTTCTTCCGATGATGGCCGTCGCCGGTACTGCCAGGCAAATACTGCCCGTGGGGTGCGGATCGTCAGGCAATACAATGATGCTTGCCGTCGTGACAAAGCATGGGGCTTTGATTCTCGGGGAGTTTGGGTTGATCGCGGATGCCGGGCCGACTTCGAAGTTCAGCCGTAACAGGCAGGTACTGCCGCTATTTGGCAGTCACAGATCCAGGCCGACGAAAGCTGACGAAGTTATAGCGGCAAGGATTGCAGCGATAACGGTGAGCGCCGAGAGCAAGCAGCAACTTCTTCCAGCGCGGAATCTGATAATGCTTTGTGTCCCAGGTGCTCAGGCGGATGTTGAGGCATCTGGGACATTTAGCAACTCCGGCTTTGGAAAGCAAAAGAAGGTTTACGGAAAAGCGCGTATGACAATCGTTGCAGCGCAGAGGGCAGTTGCCCAGCAGCGCCAGCATTGCGTCTGCAAGCGATTTCCGCCTCGACCGGCGCAGGTCCGAACTGCCGCAGTTGTCGCAGGTGAATGAAGACAGCTTCATGCAGCGAAGGTATGCTTGCGGTTCTTTGCCTCCGTAATGTAGCTTTCGCGATAGCGGCGGAAAGCTCGTTGCAGCTCGGAAATCCGTTCACTGCCGGTGTTGAGAGTTGCGCCCTCAATTTCGAGTACAGGCAAAAGGTCGCGGGTCGTAGACGTGATAAATACCCCATCGCACCCTTCCAACTCGGAAGGAGTGATCTCACCCTCGGCGATGGTAAGACCGGGAATGCGGATCTCCTCAAGCAGAATGGCGCGCGTCACGCCGGGCAAGCAGCCGGAAGATTCCAACGGCGGAGTCCAGACACGGTCGCCTGTGATGGCAAAGATATTGGCGGAAGTACACTCGCTTACCTGATCGTGTTCGTTGAGAAGAACAAATTCGTCAAATCCGCGCTCGTGCGCGGTCTCATGCCAAGTCAGGTTTTCGGCCCAGGACGTATATTTGGTTCCTGCAAAGGGCGATGCGCCGTGACGGGCATGCGGCATATAGCCGAGCTTGACGCCTGATCCCCAGTTGTTCAGGTCCGTCGTGAAAGCAATCAGGTCGGCTTGGCGAGTCAGGTTCGGAGCTTCAAACAAACCGCCGTAATTCCGCATGACAGCAACGCGGAGAGTAGCATCCGTTGCACCATTTGCTTCAACCAGAGTAAGTAGTGTGTGTTCGAGATCGGCAGGCAATATTTCAAACGGAATATGTATCCGCGCTGCATCCTTGCGCATGCGACCGTAGTGACGCTCGAAAGCGAAAAGAACGCCGTCCGCTACGCGAAGCGTACTGAAGATCCCCCAGCCGTTCATAAACCCGACCTGGCCGGGGGCAATCAGCGGTTCCGTCGTGTCGCGAATTGAACCGTTATGAAGCAGATACCGATGCACGGTTCAAGTTTAGCGAAATTCGGTGTTGTAATATGGACGCACTTCCGATGACAAGACGATTTCTGATGCGCTTGGCTGCCGCAGCGTGCGCGCCTGCTTTCGGCGAGGGGACTCGCGTTCCTGGAGTGCAACTTTACACGGTGCGGGACATTGTGCTGAAGCGTCCTCTGCCGACATTGCAGGCAATTTTCGAGATGGGCTATCGCGAACTGGAGGTGATGCGCAGCCAAGTTGCGGTTCTCGCGCCGCACTTCAAAGCTGTCGGATTGCAGCCGGTCAGTTTGCACTTTGAAACTCCTCTGATAACCGGAAACTGGCAGGCTTGGCAGCATGCCAACATGCCTCCGATTGAACCGGGCGTTACCTTTGACGGCACGCTGGCTCAAGCGAGAGATCACGGTTTTCAGTACATGGTGTTTAACTATCTTGCTCCCGAAGAGCGGCTGGGCTCCGATTTCTATCGCGCTCTGGCTGATAAGCTGAATGCGGCTGGGGGGAAATGCCGCTCCGCCGGTCTGCAATTCTGTTATCACAATCACGATTTCGAGTTCGAGCCGAAACCGGAAGGCAAGCCCATTGATACTTTGCTGGCGCGTCTCGACAAGGACTTAGTTCGCCTGGAAGTGGATGCTTTCTGGGTCAGCATGGCGGGAGTGAATGCAGCGGCGTTTCTGCGGCAAAACGCGGTTCGGGTCGAGATGCTGCATTTGAAAGACCGGTCTCCCGGCACACCCGTTCACTACGACATGGCAACTGTCCCGAATAGTACATTTCGCGAACTGGGTACCGGCGATTTGCCTCTGCACGAAATTCTGCAGGCTGCTTCGCAGAGCGGCGTAAAGCATTACTTTGTGGAACAGGATTTCAG
>CAXTWT010000131.1:6756-12182 GCA_964247955.1 uncultured Bryobacteraceae bacterium | reverse complement strand
CATACCTGATATTAACGACAGGTCACGATTTGGTTCTTGACACATTAACCTCTCAGTCATATGATCTACACTTATAAGCTTTTCCATTGAAGTGAAGGTCTGAGGCGTAAGCGTGCGGCTGCTTCGCCACAAGCTAGTAAGGGGAGGCCATGTTGCTAAAAAGATTTAGATTTCCAGGTGCATGCGCACTTGCCTGTTTGTTTCTGCTCGCTTTTTCAGGAGTTTCACAGGAATTTCGAGCAACCGTATCAGGACACGTTCTTGATAGCTCCGGAAAGGCAATTCCCAAAGCCCAAGTCGAGGTCGTCAGCCTGGCCAATAATGCAGTTTCCACCGCTGTAACGGACGACTCCGGAAGCTACACGGTTCCCCTTCTTCAACCTGGTGACTATCGTCTGACCATTAAGGCATCAGGATTTAAGCAGTATGTCAATGATCGCTTGACTCTCACTGTCGGTCAAATCGCTGGCGTTGACGCCACCCTGCAAATCGGCACTGTGACCGAGACAATCGAGGTTACGGGTCAGCCCGAAATGCTCGAAACGCAGTCCGCCAGCGGCGGCGGCGTGGTCGATACCTTGCAGGTGACCGAGCTGCCGCTGAATGCACGTAATCCGTTCATGCTGGGCAATATGATGTCCGGCGTGACGTTTACCGGAGCATCCATCTGGCAACGCCCATTCGACAACGGCGCCATCGCGCAATGGATTGTCAATGGAGGCTGGCAGTCGAACAATGAGTTCCTGCTCGACGGCGCGCCGAACAACGCGCAGATGGGCAGCAATAACATTGCCTATGTTCCAATTGTTGACGCGGTCCAGGAGTTCAGCATCCAGCAGAACACCTATGACGCGCAGTATGGCCATACGAGCGGCGGCGTGATGAACACTGTTTTGAAAAGCGGCGGCTCCCAATTCCACGGCGTGGGATGGGACTTTCTTCGCCGCAAATGGCTGGATGCAAACACCTTTCAAAACAATGCTATCGGGTCGCCGAAAACGGATCACTTTCTGAATCAATATGGAGGCCAGGTATCCGGTCCGGTTTATATACCCAAGCTGCTGAAAAAGGATAGCCCGGTAAAGCTGTTTTATTTGGGAAGTTTTGAGAACTACCATGAGGGAACACCGAACCCTCTGACGCTCAGCTATCCAGAGCCGGACATGCGCGGCGGCGATTTCAGCAAGCTCACGGACGCGAATGGAAACCTGATCAAAATCTACGATCCCACGACGGCTGTCTATGACGCCAGCGGCAACACCGTCACTCCCCGCCAGCAGTTCCCCGGAAACATCATTCCTGCCAGCCGCTTAAACCCTGTCGCTTTAGCCGTCACCAAGTACATGCCTTTGCCGAACACGACGAGCGTGGGCGCTGGCTACTCATTCAATGATCTGCGTATACCAGGCTACTTCGACACGGACCAGTTTTATAACCTGATCCTCAAATTTGACTGGAACTTTGGTGAAAAGAATCGGGTTTTCATTCGTCACGCATCCAATGACCGTACCGAAAATCGCGCCAACAACGGCATCATCGGACCGGGAGAGGACGGGCAGCAGCCTTTCCAGCGGATCAACGACGCTTATGTTGTCGACTGGGTGAAAATCGTTGATCCAAGCCTGGTGTTTAATGTGCGCGCCTCCTATAACCGCTTCATCGAGAAAGGGCTTGGGGCCGATAACATTGGGTTTAATCTCGGCAACCTGGCTCTGCCTCAGCCGCTGATTAACCAGCTTCCGCAACCTGCCGGGTTCGGCGTATGGCAAATGAACGGCTATCAGACCTTAGGGCGGTCGGTTCAAAAGAATGTCACTGACAATTACAGCCTGAACGTGAATCTCACAAAGGTTCGGGGAAATCACTCCTTTCACACAGGCGTGGATGTGCGCTGGGATCAGTACGCGATTGACGACACCGGAAATATACTTCAGTTTGCAGTTGATAACAGTTGGACCGCCAACGATTGGCAGCAGCCGAACGGCGTCAGCGGGAACAGCTATGCCTCGTTCCTGCTTGGTTATCAGAACGCCAACAACAGCAATACACCCAGCTCGAATTATCCTGCGTACCCATTCTTCAAACAGTGGTACATTGCTCCCTTTTTCCAGGATGATTTCAAAGTCACTCCCAGACTTACCTTGAACCTGGGCCTGCGCTGGGACTACAATCTGCCTCCGTATGAAATTCACAACCGCCTGAACACTGGATTTAATACGAATGCTCCCAGCCTGGTCTCGTCGTTGATCTCCCCGGCAAATCTCGCCCTTTACCCTCAATTAGCCAATCTCAAAGGCAGCATGACCTTTGCCGGAGTGAACGGAGCGACCAAAGAGGCGTCCGGCATCCGTTGGAACAATATCCAGCCGCGTTTCGGTTTTGCCTATCGACTCACCGACAAGCTAGTGATGCGCGGCGGTTACGGGCGTTACTTTATGAATCCTAACAATGACTATCTACAGTACAACGGATTCAGCAATAACACCCCAATGGTCACTTCTCTGGATGGCGGCCGCACGCCAATTCAGAACCTGATCTCAAATCCCTATCCAGGGGGAATCAGCTCGCCACCGGGAGCATCGCTAGGATCACTGTCCTATGTAGGCCAGGGATTCAGTTGGTTTGATCCCACTTTCAAGCTGCCCAGTTCCAATCAGTTTTCGTATGGCTTCCAATACCAAGTAAGCAAAGCCTCCTTCCTGGAACTGAAGTACGTCGGCAACTACATCATGAACCTGCAAACCAGCAGCACTGTAGCAGGCTCAGGAACCTGGAATGACCCCAATTTGGCCAATCGCCAGACATGCAACATCCTGGAGGGCGGCAGCGCCAGCTACTGCAACGCTCAGGTTCCCAATCCTTTTTATGGGTTGGCGCCGTTTGCCGGAACAAGCCTTGGTGTTTCGCCTACCGTGAACCGCTACCAAATGCTGCGGCCTTATCCCCAGTTCACCGGAATGACGCAGTTGGGCCGTAATGATGGTTTTGTTCACTACAACTCGTTCCAAACGACCTACAACTACCGTTTCCGGGGCGGGCTTACCCTGAATGCTAATTACACGTTCTCGAAACAGTTGGAGCGTTGGGGGTTCAATGATTGGCAAAAACAGATACCGCAAACAGGTCTCTATTATCAGGATCGGCCGCACGTGATCAAAATCACTCCGGTTTACGAACTCCCCTTCGGACAAGGTCAGCGGTGGGGAAATTCCAGTAATGGATTTATCCGACGTTTGACCAGCGGCTGGCAAGTCACGTCGTTCTTTGCGTTTAACTCCGGAATCCCAGCCAACTTGCCTCAGAACGCGATTATGTTGAAGAACCCGGCGGTAACTCCCAACTTCGGCGACTACAAAGTCCGTGGCTGGAGCCCCTGCGTGTTGCAGGAGCTCAACAACGGAACGATCCAGCCTCTCCAGAACAGCATCAACGCCGGCTGTGGAACCGACCCTTCTACTTATTCGTGGCTCATTCTGCCCAGCTATGCTCCGGCCGTTAATTCTTTCCGCAGCGGCCAGATCCGCATGTCGAGCGCCATCACAATGGACGCCTCCATCAGCAAGACGACGCACATCACAGAACGGCTGAGCGCCCAATTCCGCCTGGAAGCTTTCAATGTGCTCAACCACTTCACGGATATCTACGACACGTTCAACACCAATCCGACCGATGCAAACTTCGGAACCTATATTCCAGGTAACGCATGGATCGGTAATACCGTGTATCCGCGCCAACTCCAGTTCGGCATCAAGGCCAACTGGTAGATATTCCTCACTTGCATCACCAGCCAAGGCGGCGGAAGATAGTACTCCGCTGCCCTTTTCCGTTTACCGTTGGGAATAGTAAGTCGCCTTGTTCTACCGAATATTGATTGCCGTTGCGGGTTTCGCTGCGTTTGCTCCCGCCCTTCTTCCGCCGGGATTTGAAGATGTTTCCGCACGGGCCGGAATCGGGTCCATCCTGCGCAATGCCGCTACGCCCGAAAAACACCAGATCGAAACCATGGCGGGCGGCATAGCGGTGATCGATTTTGACAACGACGGGCACCCTGATCTGTATCTGACCAACGGCGCGCCGCAACCCGACTTGCGCAAAACAGGACCGGACTGGTGGAATCGTCTTTATCACAATCGCGGTGACGGCACATTCGAGGATGTCACCGCAAAGGCCGGTTTGGGAGGCGAGGGATTTTCCGTCGGCGCCGCCGTCGCTGACTTCGATAACGATGGCTGGCCTGACCTATTCGTCGCCGGTGTTGACCGTAACTTTCTTTACCGCAATCGCGGCGACGGCACGTTCGAGGATGTTACGGACCGGGCTCACATTCCACATCATGGCTGGGCTGTGGGTGCTGTTTTTTTTGATGCCGACAACGACGGCTGGAACGACCTTCTCATCGTCAATTATGTAAAGTGGAACCCCGCTACGGAGCCGTTCTGCGGTGATTCCACGATAGGTGTCCGCACCTACTGTCATCCGCGCTTCTACGAACCGCTGGCGAACACTCTCCTGCGCAATAATCGGGACGGGACGTTTACGGATGTTTCCCGTGAGTCCGGCATGGGCGCTTATAAAGGCAAAGGAATGGGGGTGGCTATCGGCGATTACGATAACGACGGCCGCATAGATTTACTCATTACGAACGACACGACGCCCAACTTCCTGTTTCACAATGAAGGCGGCCTGAAATTTCGTGAAGTGGGCCTGGAGGCGGGTGTCGCTTTCAATGAGGATGGACGCGCGCTCTCCAGCATGGGTACGGATTTTCGTGACGTTGACAACGACGGGCTGGATGATATCTTCATCACCTCGCTTTCCAACGAGACTTACCCGCTTTATCGAAATATCGGCAGCGGACTCTTCAAAGACATTACTTATGCGAGCCGGTTGGGTGCGCAAACGATGCCGCTCACCGGCTGGGGGGTCGGGATCTATGACTTCGATAACGACGGGCGCAAGGATATCTTTACGGCCAACGGCGATGTTAACACCAACACAGAGGGTTTTTCAAACCGCGAGTCCAAACAGCGCTGCACCATGTTCCGGCAAAGCGCTCCGCGACACTTTGAAGCGCAGGCTGTGGGAGAACCGGCTTGGCATCGCGGCGCGGCGTTTGCTGATTTTAACGGCGACGGAAAGATCGACGTGGCGGTTAGCCGGCTGCAGATGCCTCCGGCAGTGTTTCTCAATCACTCGGGTACCGGCAATCATTGGGCAGCGTTCTCATTGGAGGGTACTCGCAGCAATCGTGACGGCATCGGCGCTCGTCTTCATCTGGTTGCACCCTCGGGCGAACAGTGGAATCATTGCACAACAGCGGTGGGCTATGCGAGCGCCAGCGAAAAGATTGTGCGCTTCGGTTTGGGAACCGGCGCGAGCGTCACCCGCGTGGAAATTCAGTGGCCGTCCGGCGCGAAGCAGATTGT
>CAXTWT010000131.1:4343-6656 GCA_964247955.1 uncultured Bryobacteraceae bacterium | reverse complement strand
CGCTCTGCCTCTTTGGCGCGTCCCAGGGCTTCCAGGCACTCCGCCAAGGTCGATCTCGCCCGCGCCTGCGATTCTCCCGCTTCTATCGACTGTTTCAATGGCCCTAACGCATCTTCAAAGCGATTGCTGTAATAAAGCGCCCGGCCCTGGTAATAGCAAACGTCCTTTAGTGTCGGCTCCAGGCGGCACGCCTCACCGAAGTATTGAGCGGCCCGAGAATAATCGTTCGCTTGTGCTGCCCGGACACCGGCGGCTTTTGCCTCCATCGCCGGTGACTTCACTAAACTCTGCGAAAGCAGCAGGATAAAAAGCGCGGTACTCAAGGGAAGATGTAATTAATGTACCAGCACGAGTACCAGAGCGAATTGAACGGGCCGGCTATCCTTATTGCACACTGAGATACTGCGGCAGCCGAGTTTCCGTGTTTCCGAGCGCGCGCGCCAGGCTCAGCTTGGCTAGGTTATGCGCGAACAGGCTGGTGATGTAATCAAGATCAGCGGAAGCAACCGTTGCCTGGGACTGCACAACTTCCACAGTATCCGTTACTCCAGCTTCAAAGCGCTGCCGAGTAAGCTGCAACGTGTCGCGCGCGACTTGCCGGTTACTGCGCGACACTTCGACCTGACTCCTTGCCGCCTGCAAATCAAAGAGCGCATTGCGGACGTCGCTTTCCACATGGGCGCGGGTATCCTCCAACTCGGCACGGCGCTGGTCTAAGGCCGCTTGCGCCTGTTCCACATCGCCTTCCGTCCGTCCGCCTGCCCAGATCGGGATGCGCAACGTGCCGGTCACGGAAAAGGTGCCGTGCGCGTCGGTAGGCCGAAGACCGATTGCGCCGTAATCGGCATTGACGGCCAGGGACGGATAACGCTCGGCGCGTGCTGCGGAGCGGGATCGCTCGGCTGCCAGCAGTTGCTTTTGGGCGGCTTTGAGATCGGCGCGTCCGTCAAAAGCCTGTTTCAACGCTTCGTCAATAGAGAGCGCGGGAGGTTCAGCGTACGGTACCGAATCGGTAAGCTGATATTGATACGTAGGCGGCAAGCCGGTCAGCCGCGCCAGGTTGATCTTTTGCTTCGCCAGATCGTTTTGGAGCGTGGCCATGCGCTGCTGCTGCGTTTGCAACTGCACTAAACTCTGGTTCACTTCGATCTGCGCCGAAAGGCCAGCCTGCCGCCGCTCCTGCGTTTGCTTATAAAGAGCTTGCGCAGTCTCGATCTGAGCGCGTTCGGCATCGACGCGAGCCTGCGCGGCAATGACTTGCAGATAAGCGCCGCCCACGGCCAAAACGACCAGATCGCGTGCGTCGCTGAGGGATAACTCATTGGCGCGCCGAACTTCCTGAGCGGATCGGTAGTTGCTGATGGCGGAATAATCAGCAACGTTTTGCGTCAGCGTGGCGCGTAGATCGAAATAGTTAAACGGGCCGACCACAGCGGGAATAAAAGGCACTTGAATGCCGAACGCCCGCAGATAACTTTGCTGTGCCACTTCACGCAATCCGCTGCTGAGGTTCGGAAGCAAAACACTGCGGGCCACGCGCTCCTGCCCGTGCGCCTGCCGGACGGCCTGAGCGAGACCAACCGCGCCCAGGTTGAACGCAACGCCGCGTTGTACCGCTTCCCGCAGGCTGAGCGATCCCGAAAAGGGCATGCGCGCCGTGCTGTTGGCGCTTCCGGCAAATGGGCCTTGCGCCTGCACGGTTGTGTTCAGCGTATTCACGCTGCTGGTAGTTCCGGGAAGGGGCGTCTGCGCGGCGTTCACCGTGCCGGTCTCCCCCGTGCGGCCCGAAAGCGGAAGTTGTACGGCGCGAGTTTCCGTGCTGCTGGTGGGAGTCTGTCCGGGCAATTGCCCCCAAGCGGAAGCCGCACCGATGGAAAGGGCGAGAGTATACGCCGTTAAGGAGATTTTCTGCATACGTTTACGTTTCTATCCGAGTTGTTTGCGGAATCGCCACACGCTGAGGGACAGCAGGACCAGCGTAAACAGGAGAAGAGCCAGCAGATTGGGCCATAATTCCGCCAGTCCGCTGCCCTTGAGCAACACCCCGCGCGTGATCAGCCCAAAATGACGAATAGGGTTAATTACCGTGAGCGGCTGCATCCAATGCGGCATGGCTTCTACCGGAGTTAACGCGCCGGAAAGAGAGGCCAGCGGCGGATTTACGAAGAAGCTCATCAGTTGCGACTGTTGCGCGGATCTGGTGAACGTGGCAATAAAGGTGCCGATGCCGATTCCGCACAACACACACAAAGCGGCTGCGGAAAGCACCAGAAACAGATTGCCCCGGAACGGAACGCCGAAGGCAACTTTCAT
>CAXTWT010000131.1:0-4243 GCA_964247955.1 uncultured Bryobacteraceae bacterium | reverse complement strand
GGCGAAACTCGGCATGAATGCCGCCGCTTTGCAGGAGGCTGCGGTTGTAGGACTGTATCACGCCTTCCGCGTAACCTTGCCCGATAGCCGCAGTGTTGGCGTTTACGGCATTCAGCAGCACTTGCACATCCGTCTGCCGTCCGCGCTGCAAGTTGCGCGCATAGTCGTAGGGGATCACCAATCCCGCATCAAGATTACCCCGCGAAATCGCCTCGCTCAACTGATTAATGGAGGCGTAATTTCCGGCCAGCCGGAAGCTCTTGCTCTCTGTCATGACGGCCCGCAGTTCGCGGCTTTCAGGAGTGCGGCTGTCATCAATCACCCCAAGCCGCAGGTCAGACACCGTGGAGTTCAGCGCGAAGCCAAACAGCAGCAGTTGCAGCGTGGGCGGCACAATCAGCGACATGGCAAGACGACGGTCGCGCCGGATCTGATTGAACTCTTTGCGAATCAGCGCTCGTAAGCGTGAGCCGAAGGAAGTGCGATGCCTTGTTTCGGGAGTCATATTTTGAGCTGCATACGACGCATGTTGCGCCAGGCCAGGAGATAAAAAATTGCGCCGATGAAGGCAATCACCAGAACACGCGTCCACATGGCAGGCCACCCTCCACCAACCAGCAGCGCGTCGCGCACAATCTCGATGTAATAGCGACCCCACACAATGGCGGAAATCCAGCGCAAGCCGGGGGGGATATTAGCCACTGGGAAAATCAGCCCGGAAAGAAGAAACACCAGCAGGAATCCGCCCAGAGCCACCGCCTGAATCGCCGCCGCCTGGCTCGGAATGACGGAGCCGATCAGCGTTCCAAACGCCGAAACGCAGAACGAATAAAGGACAGTGGCAACAATCAGCGGCGTGGGGTCACCGGCAAAGCTGAGGCCAAAGTACGTGAACAACAAAACTAGGGAAAGCAGCCATTCGGCAAGAGCAATCAGGGTAAAGGCGAAGATCTTGCCCAACAGGAATTCGTGAGCGGAAATGCTCGAAACATAAACCTGTAAAATTGTTTTCTGCTCGCCCTCCTTGGACATGGCAAGAGCAGCCAGCAGGGGCGGAAACATAGAGATGCCCAGCACAAAGATTCCCGGCCCATAAAACTTTTTCGACTCGCGGCCAGGGTTGTACCAAAGGCGAATCTGAGCGCGCACCGGCTCCAGGCGAGCGCTCCCGCCGTTACTTGCGTTATAAGCGCTGGCGATCTGCCCGGCATAACCCTGAACAAGCCGGGCGGTATTCGCGTCCGTTGCGTCCACCAGCAATTGCACGCCGGAGTTCACGCCACGGGCAAGATCACGGCCAAAGTGTTCGGGAATAATCAGAACAGCCCGCGCCGTGTTCGAGATGAATGCTTGATCCGGCTGCCGGTCAGCGGGGAAAGAAACCACGTGGAACGTCACGGAAGCGCGGAAAGCGTCAATCAGGCTGCGCGACGCAGGCGAGCCGTCCAGATCCTGCACCACCATCGGCAGATCACTGACAGTTAACGAAATGGCGGTTCCCAGCAAGAAAAGAATGATGAGCGGCAAGACCAGGGCAAGCGTTAAGGCCAGCCGGTCGCGCATGATCTGCGTCAGTTCTTTGCGGGCTTGCGCGAAGATGCGTCTCATGGTTACTCCTCCGAAGCCACTTTGCCTTCTTGACGGGCTTTCTCGACGACGACGATGAACACATCTTCCAGCGAATACTTTTCTTCGTGCGCGTCGCGAACCTCAATGCCAGCCGCTTTCAACTTGTCCGTAATGGTGCAGATACCGGCCTCCGCGTCCTCGTCCGTAATCACATGCAGGCGGTCACCAAACAGCGACACGCGCCAGCGCTCTTCTTTAGTTTTGAGCAGATCGACGGCGCGTTGCGGCTGATCTACGATGAACTCAAGAAGATGCCCGCCCTGCTCGGCTTTCACGCCGCTCGGGGTGCCTTCGACGACTAGCTCGCCAGCCACCATAAAACCCAGGCGATTGCACTGTTCCGCTTCTTCCAGGTAATGCGTTGTAACAAGAATTGCGGCTCCGGCGTCCGCAAGCTGGTTAATCATGCGCCAAAAAGCGCGGCGAGCCAAGGGATCGACGCCGGAAGTCGGCTCATCGAGAAACAGAACGCCCGGCTCGTGCATGATGGCGCTGCCGAACGCAACACGCTGCTTCCAGCCGCCCGGAAGGCTGCCGGTAATTTGATCGCTCTTGCCTTCGAGACCCGAAAACTCCAGCACCCAGCGTTCTTTCTCCTGGCGCTCCCCTTCCGGAACGCCGTAGACTCCGGCGAAGAAGTCGAGGTTTTCTCCAATTGTCAGGTCGTCGTACAACGAAAACTTCTGCGACATGTAGCCGATTCGTTCGCGCACGCTTTCCGAGCGCAGACTGCCCCGCTCGCCCGCCAGTTCCATTTCGCCGCTCGAAGGCCCCAACAGGCCGCACAGCATTTTAATCGTGGTGGTCTTGCCCGCTCCATTGGCGCCCAGCAGCCCGTAGATCTCTCCGTAACGAACCTGAACGCTCACATTTTTGACAGCATTGAAAGCGCCGAAGCGCTTCGTCAGGTTCTTTGCGCCAATCGCAATCTGTTCGCGCAGATCGCGATGCGGGTGCTTGCCGGGGAAAGGCGGCGCTTTGGTTTCCTGCCCAATGGCGCGCAGCGTGGCGACAAACGTGTTTTCCAGCGTAGGCTCATCCACGCGGAGATCTTCTACTGCAAGCCCGGCGCTCTCCAGCTTGTCTTGTATGAATTGGCGGCCCCGGTCGGCATTGGGAGCGATCACGTCCAGACGGTCGCCGAACCGCTGGACATCAGTAATCTCGCGTCCTTCACCGGATGCATCCAATAAAATCTGTTCCGCTTTGCCGAGATCTTTGGTACGCACCTCAATCCGCTTCGCTCCAAGCCCTTTCCGCAACTCGGCAGGCGTTCCCACCTTGCGAAGTTCGCCCAGGTGCATCAGCGCCACGCGCCCGCAGCGCTCCGCTTCATCGAGATAGGGAGTTGCCACCATGATGGTGAGACCCTCCGCCGAAAGATGCGCCAGCGTGTCCCAGAACTCGCGACGGGAAACCGGATCAACGCCGGTGGTCGGCTCATCCAGAAGAAGAACTCGCGGCTGCGCCACCAGCGCGCAGGCCAGAGCGAGCTTCTGTTTCATGCCGCCGCTGAGACGACCGGCCAAACGGTCGGTAAAGCGATCCATGTCGAACATTTGGAGGTAGCGGCCGCCACGCTCCCGAATTTGCGGGCGAGGCACGCGCCGAAGATCACCGACATACTGGATGTTTTCCGCCACGCTCAGATCGGGATACAAGCTGAAAGCCTGGGTTAAATAGCCAACTTCGGAACGCGCCTCCCGCGCCGGGCGGCCAAAGATATTGGCGACGCCGGAGGTCGCCTCCATTACCCCGCCGAGAATCTGAAAGGTGGATGTTTTGCCCGCGCCGTCGGGACCAATCAAGCCGAAAATTTCGCCTTTCCCAATTTCCAGCGAGATGCCGCGAACTGCCTGAATCGCGCCGTAGTTCTTGCGCAGGCCGTCCACTTGAATAGCAACTTCGGTCACTTGCGCCGCTGCCTTTCGGGCCACGTATCGCCGCTGACCAGAATCTCGCCGTCGGCGGGCATGCCCGGCTTGGCGTAGCCGACAGCCGCTTTCAACTGGAGCTTCAGGCCGACTACCTGCTTCACACGGTCATCGCGGAAGTACGTATTTTCGGGAGTAAACGTGGCCTCGGGATCAACCCGCGAAACGTAAGCATCCAGAGGGCGGGAAGGCGCGGAGTCCAGGTAAACATGGGCCGCTTGGCCGACCTTTACTTTGCCGATCTGCCCTTCCGGCACAAAGCCGCGCAGATATACTTTGCTGAGGTCAATCAGCGTGACAACAGCCGTACCGGCCTGGACCACTTCCCCCGGCTCGGCGGTGCGCGTCGCCACGGTTCCATCGAACGGCGCGGCAACAATCAGGTCCTTACGATTCTCCTGCGCCTCGGTCAGTTGCGCGCGCGCCCGAGCGGCATCAGCGGCGGCGCTGGCAATTTCCGCCTGCTGTTGGGCAATCTGCCTGCGGACAGCTAGAAAAGCCGCGTTGCGTATCTCGGGATTTGATAAGCTGGCTTTCGCCACGTTCAACGCGCCACGGGCAGCCTCGACACGCCGCTGCGCCGCCGCCGCCACTGCCTCCTGCGTATCGGCGGTGGTAACGGCCTGCTTGCCTTGCCGCTCGGAAACAGCGCCGGTTTTCGCCAAGCGCGTGTAAGCATC
>CAXTWT010000130.1:0-12190 GCA_964247955.1 uncultured Bryobacteraceae bacterium | reverse complement strand
TGCCGGCGTAAGTCGGTGGGAGAGTAGGACGTCGCCCGAATTAGTTTTATATAAACGCCCCGCTTTTTGCCGATAGAAAGCGGGGCGTTTGTGCTTTTCAGAAGATTACTGACTGTGCAGAAACGGACTGCTAGTCTTCTATTACCCTGGAACTTCACACACCCATGCATTACGGTAGATACATGACCTTTGTGTTTCGACCGATTCCCGGCATCTTTCTTTTAATTACTTGCTGTGCTTTCGCCGCATCTGCTCCTCCGCAGTCAATCAACCCGGAGATTGAGGCGGTTGTTTCCGGAATTTCGACAGATCGGATTGCGGAGATCGAAAAGAAGCTGGAAAGCTTCGGAACCAGAAATATTTATTCCACTACGGATGATCCGGCGCACGGAATCGGCGCAGCCCGCGAGTGGATCGCGTCGCAACTGAAAAGTTATAGTCCTAGACTGCAAGTCTCGTTCGATAAGCACAGGCTGGTTGGCGACCCCAGTAAACGATTGTTCAAAAACGTCGAAATCTGGAACGTAATAGCCGTCCTTCCCGGAACGACCGAGCCGGAACGCCAGGTGATCGTCAGCGGCCATTACGACACTATCGACATGGTCTACAAAGCTGGGCCGGATGGAAAACGCCAACTCGACCCCGAAGCTACGATAGCAGCAGTAGCGCCGGGAGTAACAGACGACGGCAGCGGAACTGCGGCTGTGATAGAGTTGGCCCGCGTAATGAGCCAGCATCAATTTCGCAAAACAATTGTATTTATCGCTTTCGCGGCGGAAGAGTACGGCTTGCTGGGCAGTGGGCTATATGCGGAAAGTGCTGCCGCCAAACATCAGCTTATCGAGGGCCTGTTTAATAACGACATCATCGGAAGCGATGTCACCGGCAACGGCGAGACGACAAACCGTTACGTCAATGTCTTCTCAAACGATCCGGACGACTCCCTTTCGCGTCAGCTCGCCCGCTATTTAAAGGAATCCGCTGAGCGCTATCAGCCGGGCTTCGAGGTGAATCTGGTATTCCGGCACGATCGTTTCGGCAGAGGCGGCGACCATAGCCCGTTTGCGGCAGCAGGATATCCGGCAGTTAGAATTACGACTCCGGCGGAAAACTTTTCCAATCAGCACACCGCGACCGATACGTTCGCCAACACATCCCCGGCGTATGCGGCTGCCGTAGCAAAGGCCAATGCGGCTGCTATCGCTTGTCTCGCTTCCGCGCCCAAGATGCCGGAGCTGAAAACACCTCCGCTTACGGAAGGACGCTCCTTCGCCTCACCGCTCAGCCGTGGAGCAGGCGAAAAGGGCTATGATGCGGTGATGAGCTGGTCAAGCTCCAAACCGGAACCAGACCTTGCCGGCTATGCCGTCGTTATCCGTAAAACCACTTCGCCGACTTGGGAGCGGGAAATTTTTGTAGGAAACGTTCTCACCTATACACTGCCTCATGTCAATATTGATGAAGTCGTGGTGGGCGTCCGAGCAGTCGACAAAGATGGAAATGAGAGCCCGGTAGCGGCTTACGTCACTCCGCCTTACAAACCGGCAAAGATCCCGACCTATTAAAAAAAACAGCGCCTCCCCATAGGAGTGCGCTGTTATTGTAGCGGTTTGAACCTTATGAACGAGCGTACTCCATAGCAGCACCAATCTGACCTCCGAGAGCAGACTAGTGGTCTTGCGGAATCCGCACTGTTGGTTATGCATTTGATGTGCCAACCGTTTAAAGGTCAAAACCACTCTTCATTTGGGGGTTGCTCCGACTGCGAACGGGCCCTGCCGTTATCCGCTTGGATAAATGGCGCGCCGCCATGAGTACAGTAGATAATGACACTGTTATAAAATTCCGCAGGAGACGTCTTGCCGCTTACTGTCATATCGCGCGTGGAAGATAATTTCGCCATTCTTGAACTAATAGGATCTTTAACACTTGGGCCCACCTTGAGCACATTACGTGAAACAGCGAAGCAGGTGCTTAGCAGTCAGAAGGTTTCGGGGGTCATTCTTCAAATGGCAGCCATTACAGTGACGGATAGCTCCGGCTTGGGTGAACTTACTGTGGTTTATACCCTGGCTTCCAGGCGAAAGTGCCCTATTCGTCTTGCTGCCGTAAGCCCAAACCTTAAGAAGATGTTGGAAATGACCCGTCTCGATGAGCTGCTGCCGTCATCTCCTGATATTCCAGCCGCAAAATCAGAACTGAAGTGAAAAGCTGCAAAGGCATAACGCATCCTGCTTCCGCTACTCTAGGAGTTTGTCATGCATCTTCACGGAAAGAGTTTGATTGGCGGAGAGCCGTTTGCCGCCGGTGAAAAAACATTCAACGGCTTTGATCCCAAGATGGGAGTTTCGCTCCAGCCGAGCTTTTACGAAGCGACTCCCGAAGAAGTCAGTCGAGCGTTGGGGTTTGCAGGCGAGGCGACCGCGCCATTGCGATATTCCACAAGCGACGAAATTGCGGAGTTGCTGCTGGCGATCCGCGAGGAAATTGGAGCGATAGGCGACGCGCTGATTGACCGCGCGGCGCAGGAAACGGCGCTCGACCAAACACGCTTAAAGGGCGAACGCGACCGGACCCTGAACCAAATCAAGCTTTTTGCTGAGTTGGTGCGGGAAGGCTCCTGGGTAGATGCCCGTATTGATACGCCGTTGCCCGAACGTAAACCTGTTCCAAAACCCGATATTCGGCGCATGCTGCAGCCGATTGGCCCAGTGGCGGTCTTTGGAGCCAGCAATTTTCCGCTGGCCTTTTCGGTAGCGGGCGGTGACACGGTTTCTGCTCTGGCTGCGCGTAATCCCGTAATTGTTAAAGCGCATCCGGCTCATCCCGGCACCTCCGAACTGGTAGCGAACGCGATTGTTAAAGCTGTTAAAGCAAAATCGATGCATCCCGGCGTGTTCTCGCTGCTGCAAAGCCGGGACCCCGGCATCAGCTTGGCCTTGGTCACACATCCAGGCACGAAAGCGGTCGGCTTTACCGGCTCTTTACGCGCCGGGCGGGCTCTTTTCGATGCCGCCGCGAAACGGCCGGACCCGATTCCGGTTTATGCCGAAATGGGCAGCGTGAATCCAGTGTTTATCCTTCCCGGCGCGTTGCAATCGAGAGGCGCTCAAATCGCCGATGCCTTGTTCAAGTCGGTCACCCTCGGTACAGGCCAATTCTGCACCAACCCCGGACTGGTTTTTGTGCGTGACACCTCTGGTCTCGATTCCTTCCGCGCTGCACTGGCTCAATTGTTTAAGGAAGCCTTGCCGAGTACGATGCTCAACCCTCCCATTCGTAAAGGCTACAGCGAAAAACTACAGGAATTTACTCAGGTCGAAGGCGTGGAAGCGGTGCTCTCGCAACGAAGGGGTGATGAGTCGCGGTCGGAAGGACAACCGGCTTTGTTTGTCGCAAGCTTTGAAACCTGGTCTCGGAATCATGTCTTGCATGAGGAAGCTTTCGGCCCTGCAACAGTGCTGGTCCTTTGCCGTTCGGACGACGAGCTTACCGCCGCCGCTGCTAAAGTGGGAGGAAATTTGACCGCTACTCTCCAGGCATCCCTTGAGGAACTTCCCGACTATGCTCCTCTGGCGGACAAGCTGAGCCTTGTCGCCGGCCGACTGATTGTGAACGGCTTTCCGACCGGAGTGGAAGTCGGCTATGCCATGCATCATGGCGGCCCTTATCCGGCAACAACGGACGAAAAGTTTACGTCCGTGGGAACGGCCTCCATTTACCGGTTTGCGAGGCCCGTGTGTTACCAGGGTTTTCCTCAATCTCTACTGCCGCCTGAGCTGCAAAATGTGAACCCGCGCGGCATCATGCGCGCCATCGACGGCAAACTGACACGCGATCCCATTTCCGCTTAGACAAAGTTAAACCCCTGAAGCTTCCTTACAACTCACGCTGCCGGTATTTGGCTTCCGTCTTGCAGTAGCGTTCGATGGGTACGGTATTGAACATTCCGCATGATGTTGAAACCTATGAAGTGAAGTGTGGTCAGAAAATACTGACATTCACCAATCTGAAAAAGGTTTTTTGGCCGCAGGGGAATAAGACAAAACGCGATCTGCTGGTTTATTACGCCGCAGTATCCGACGTTCTTCTTCCGCATCTTAAAGACCATGGTTTACTCTTGAAAAAGTACCCGGACGGCGTTGCGGGAGAAGCCCATATGGCGAAGAAGCTTCCGGGCTACCGTCCGGAGTGGCTCCAACTCTGCGCGTTGCCGCGCTCGCCAGGAGTCACTGTGGATGTTCTTATGGCGCAGGACTTGGCTTCCTTGCTCTGGATCGTCAACCTGGGTTGTATTGATCTTTGTCAATCGCTTGTTCGCTGCGATGACACTGAACGACCGGATTACATCCTTTTTGACCTCCAACCGCTTCTCCCGGCTGAGTTTCCGCAAGTACGGGAAGCAGCTCTTCTGATCAAGCATTTCTTTCATACGAAGAGCATCAACGTTTACGCCAAAACGACCGGATTCCGGGCCATTCACCTCTACGTGCCGATCCATCGCAAACCCTACGTCAGGGAAGTGTGGCGGACCGCCAGGCAGGTTGCCCACCAAATCGCGAGACAACATCCGAATTTGTTGAGTTCGGAACATATCATCAGAAAACGGCTTCCCGGACGCGTGTTGATTGGCTGTAACAAGAACGCCCTCGGACGAACTCTGTCTTGCGCTTACTCCCTGTGTCCTCATCCCGAGGCCACTGTCTCCACCCCGATCAGTTGGGAAGAACTGGAAGCCGGTGTGGAGGCGTCGGAATTTACCATCGACAGCGTGCCTTCCCGTGTTGAGCGGATCGGTGACGTGCTCAGGCCGTTACTGCGCGCTGAGTCGCGCTGTCCCTTGGAAGCGTTGCTTTGACAGGCCTCCAACTCGAGTAAACCCTGGCATTTTTACAAAGGCATGCTTTGCGTCGGATTTACATCCCACACGAGGAGACAAGTATGAAAGCCGTGATTTTCCATGACATAGGCGACATCCTACTGGACAATGTAAAAGAGCCGAAGATACAGGATTCCACTGACGCCATTGTGCGCCTTACCGCCAGTGCAATTAGCGGAACGGATCTTCACATGGTCCGGGGTACGTTTACCGGCATGAAATCCGGCACCATTCTAGGACACGAAGGCGTCGGGATCGTGGAAGAGATCGGCAAGGGGGTCCGCAACATCAGTGTGAGCGAACAAGCGGGAACTGTCAGAAATCGCTCCGGAAACGCACCCGAAGAACGGCAACTGGGTGCCCGGCAATGCTCCGTCGCAGGTTTTGGAATGGGCGGTGATGTCGCTGGCAAAGGCCGGAACGCTTTCCATTATTGGCGTTTATCCTCAAACAGCGAAAGTCTTCCCGATTGGAATTGCCATGAACCGCAACCTTACCATCAACATGGGGAACTGCAACCATCGCAAATACATTCCCAGGCTCGTCAACATGGTGAGAAACGGAACAACCAATCCTTTATCCGTTCTCACGCAAACGGAGCCAATCACAGACGCTATCGAAGCCTATAAAGCTTTCGATAAGCGCCAGTCCGGCTGGATCAAGGTGGAACTGAAACCGCAACTGACGGCTAAGGTTTAATAGCGGAAAGGGCGGGCCGCCGTTACCAGGTTGCCTGCCCTTTTACCGTTAAAACGCGATCCGCAAGCCGAACTCGATCTGGCGCGGCGTGTTTGATTGATCTTTGACGACGCCCCAATTTGCGGGGCTGTCGAACGTAGTGAAGTTCGAGGTTATGCTGCTCGGCTGAAAGTGATTCAGCACGTTGGAGAACTGAGCAACAAAGGTGACTCCGATTCTTTCCGTAATCGCAAAGTTCTTGTTGACGGCAAGATCCAGGTTCCATGTCGGAAAGCCCCGCAGCACGCCGTAACCATTGGAGGTCGTGTCAAGCCCCAGAACTGGACGGCGAAAGTCCGCGTAAGCCGCTGCCGGGTTCGCAAAGATGTTGATGCCGGAACCGCCGCTGGCGGCATTTCCCGCTGTTCCGATTCCGTTGGTCCCCGTTACATTGTAGTGGGCTGAGTTGCCGTACGGATACGGGTAAGCAGGGATGGCGTTCTCATAGGTGCTTACGGAGCCGTCGCAAACGCTTTCGCCAAAAGACTGGCAGTTTTGATTGGAGCCGGTTCCGATATTCACCATCAGCGGCGCGCCGCTTTGAGCCGTGAACAACGGCGCTACCGACCAACCGCCCAGGATGCGGCCCAGCACTCCCTTTGTTTCCCTGAAAGGAACCTGATAGAGCATGTTCAGGTTGTATACGAACCGGATATCGAAGGGTTGCGGGCCGTACATCTGATTGAGGTCCCAGGGATTGGTCACGGTGAACTGGCTGGTGGATTGCTGCACGCTTCCGGTGCCGAGCGAACGGCTCCACGTAAAGTTGGAGGTTGCAGTCAATCCGTGGTAGTCGCGCGCCGTAACCGATAGGAACGCGCCGTTGTAGTTGCCGTGCCCTAAGCTTGTTTCCATGAATAGAGCCGGTATCTGATTGGTAATCATGGTTCGGCCCAGCGTCCAGGACGGCTGGCCCGACAAGTTGCTCCAAAGATTGTATACCTGCGTAGAAACGATGTTGCTCCGCAGTTTGGAAGCAACAGCCGCCGTGCAATTGGCAGATCCCTGGCAGTAGGCCGAACCAGGGCCGCCCATAGCTGCTTCAAAAAACGGCTGCGCCTGCGGAGTTGCCCCTGCGCTCACGGCAGAATACAGATTAGCGAACGCATTGGCAAAACTCTGGCCGCCCAATGTTGTCATGGTGGGAACAGCATTAATATCAATTCCTTGATACTCGTTGTTAATGATTCGTCCGATATAGCCTAACTCAATGCTCATCTTGGTTCCGAGCGAGCGTTGGATCGTGAAGTCAAACTGATCGGAGCGATTCGGCTGGAATTTCGGATCAAGAACAGAGCCGTCGCCAGCTTGAGCATTGCCGCCAATCGCAGGGTAATACGGCTGCGGCAGGGTTTGTGACACGGTGGGGAGCGGAGCGGTTAAGCCGTCCGCGCCGATGCGAAACGCAGTAGCGGGAGTAACGCCGTTTGATCCCAAACACTGGCCGCTGCTGCTTGCGCCAATACAAGATACCGCCTGCGCATTTCCCGTTCCGAGAAGCGGCACCAGAACCAGATCCACGCCGTTCAAGCGCCCGTAGATCCTGCTGTATCCTCCGCGAACTACCGTCTTGCCTTGTCCGAGAAGCGAACCTAGAATTCCGGAATCGAAGCTGGGGTTCCAGGCAGCAGACAGGCGCGGACTGAAGCTCTTATAGTACGGATTGTAGGGATACTTGGTGCTAGCGTTTTTTACGTTACGAATTAACGAGAATCCAATGGTCGGAGCGGAGTTCGGTTGTCCCGCCAGAGCAGCCGTTTGCACTTGCGACAGATAGCTTTGGGCGCTGAGCGGCGTTCCCGTACTGTCAACAAGCTCCACCTGCTTGCCGTTAGTTTCATAAGGCGGCATTTCCAGCGTCCAGCTCAAGCCGTAAGTAAATGTAAAATCCTTGCGCAAACGCCATGTGTCGCTGAAATACAAGTTGTAGCTGGGAATAATCACGTTGTCGAACAAGGGCGTGCCGAGCGGCTGCAAGGTCAAGTTCGTGCCCGTGCGCGAATACAGCGACTGCGGCTGAGCAACCAGCCCCAGCACGTCCGCATAATACGTATCCCAGTTGCTGGTTTGGTTGCTCGGAAGGCCGGAAGGAAGATTGCCGGAAAAGTTGATGCCGGGGCCATTGCCGATCTGATACACATTAGCGGTAAAGATTCCCGCGCCGTTGTCATTGCGCTGATGGTAATCGTAATTGCGCTGGTACTGCCCGCCGAACTGGAGCAAGTGATTGCCTTTGACATAACTGAGGTCGTCACGAAGCGATTTATCCTTGCCGTCCCAGAAGCGCTGGCGCACGTCCTGCGAATCGACGTTGTACGGCATCAGGGCATTCGGGCCGCCGCCCAATGTGGAGTTGCTCGTTTCGCCGCCGATCTCCAGGGCTCCGCCAAGTCCCGCAAGCTGCGGAGGAGCGCTCGCCGAAAACCATTGCCAGTAGTTCCGCAGATAACTGACATGAAGATCGTTGGTCATGTTGGGCGTAATGGTGGTGGTTAAAGCCGCAACCAGGAACCAGGGCTTCTGCACGCGGTTGGTCAGGGCGGTGGCTTGCCCCAACGGAGCGCCGGATACCGTTCCGCCGATATCAACTTGATTGTTAGTTGCCTGCGTGAAGTTGTAATAGCGGTAAGTGGACATCAGGTGCCACTTCGACCCGAAATCGTGGTCGGCGCGAATTACACCAAAATCGGAGTTCTGCGGCAGCCGTATCGCGGAAAGATACCCTTGCGTGTTGTACGTGTCCCCGAACTGGAGATCGTTGGCGCGCGGCATCTGCTGCGTCCAGATCTGCCGGACAATCGGATTCAAACCAATGTTGCGAGGATCACAATAGTTTCCTGAACAAGCCGGGTAAGGAGTGCCGTTCACCGTGACGGGGTACGGATTGATGTTGTAGGCAGTGAGAACATTTGAGCCGTTGGGAACCTGAATGACGCCGGCGCGGAGCAGGTCCGAAGGCACGGTCTTCTCAACGGTGGTGACTTGCGGAAAACGTCGCCCCTCGTAATTAGCGAAAAAGTAAGTTCGCCCTCCCGCAAAGTTGGGAAGCAGGACGCCGCCGAGAGAGGTGCCCAAGCGGTTCTGATGGCTGGAAGGAAGCGGCGTATACGCTAGGTGCTGCTGGGGGCTTGGCGTATGGTTGTTTTTCCAAAAATTTGCGCCGAAATTACTGCCCAGATAAAAGTCATAGAGCGACCCGTGGAACTGATTGGTGCCGCGTTTCGTGACCATTTGAATCTGGCCGCCTGCGGATTGGTTGAAGTCCGCTGTCTGGTTGGTCGTTCCCACTTTGAACTCTTCGATGCTTTCCGCCGGTGTCGGCATTACACCGGAAGGCGTGCCGCCTGCCGAAGCCGATCCGATGTAGCCGCTTCCTTGCGTGTACGTGCTTTGATTTCCGTCCATATCGCTGGAGTTATTGGCCCCGTCAAGCTGATACGCGTTCTGGTCCGCCACCGCGCCCGCTACCTGTCCGCCGGGCGCTACGCCCGGCTGCAAGAGAACAAAAGCGTTAGCATCGCGGCCCAGGTTCGGCAGGGCTTCAATCGACTTAGCGGTAATAGTTGAGCCGACCGTGGCGTTAGTTGTTTGCAATTCCGCACCGGCTTGAGCCTGCACTTCCACCGTAGTTGCCGTCGATCCGACCTGCATGGATAAGTTGATTGTCAGCACCAGTCCAACATCGACCTTCTGGTCTGAAGCTTTGGAAAGAGCAAATCCGCTTTTACTGGCCTCAACTGTGTAAACGCCCGGTTCTACGTTGACAAACGTGTACCGGCCCGTATCGTTGCTGACAGTTGTTCGAACCTTATTGGTAGTCGCGTCGATCAGCTTCAGTTCAGCCCCGGCAATTACCGCCCCTTGCTGATCGGTGATCTGGCCGGAAACGGTGCCGGCGTCGGTTGCCTGTGCGTCAGCCGTGTTGAAAGGCAAGCCTCCCAACAAGCTCACAGCCACAATAAGCGTTTGTAGAATGGGTGTCAAACGGCTTCGCAAGCGAAGCGCGAAGTTCAGAAACATAGAATTCCCCTTTTCAGATCACTAAAGCAGAGACCCGTAATATGTATATAGGAGAAATGGTCTCGCAACCACGAATCGGTGTCAAGGCATTTCAAAGCAAAGTCTCGTTAAGCAGCTAGAACGAGAGCCGTGCCCCGAATTGAAATCGCCGTGCAATCCCATTCGACCAGGAGCCGCCGCCCGTGGTGGGGTTGTAAATGCCGCCGTTGCCGACCAGATACTGCGCTCTTCCAAATTGACCGGAGTTCAGATTGGTTTGAATGCCACCGAAATTAGGATGATTGAGCGCATTCACCGCATCGGCCCGGATCTGCATTTTAATTCTTTCCGTTAAGCCGAACGTCTTGGAAATGGCCGCGTCAAAATTGTTGTACCAGGGGCCGCGAAACACATTGCGCCCCATGCCGTAGCGAATCGCTCCGCCGCTCGGATTTACGAATAAAGCGTTGGGGGTTCCGACACCGAATCGGGCGTTACAAGCGGCGACGTTCGTTGATTTTGCCCCGGCATAGCCGCAGCCGATCAAATTGTTGTCGGTGAAAATACCGTCGGCAGGACTGTAGTTGGAATAAGGCGAGCCGCTGCCCACATAAATGGGCCGATCATTGGCCGTGCCGTCCAGATTGTAATCGCCTCCCAAGTTCTCAGGCACGCCGTTGGCGTCGAGAGCATTGCCCGCGTAACGAGTTCTGCCGTTGTAGATTTCAACGGGAGAGCCGGAATAAGCCTGATAAAAACCGGACATCTGCCAACCGCCTAGGGTCTTTTGTATCAGCGTTTTGTTGCCTTTCAGGAACGGCAGATCATAGACGAAGTTAGCTTTGGCGGAGTGGGTGTGATCGAAAGCACTCGGGCCGTATTCATTTCGCTGATTCGCGTTCGTGATGAAGTAGTAAGGCTGGCTGTACGTTCCTGTGGTCGATTCCCCCGCGAACAGATCAGAGCCGAAATCCAGCAGCTTCGACCAGGTGTAGCCAAGCTGGAACTGCAATCCATTGGCATAACGCTTTTGAAATTCGGCCACCAGAGCGTTGTAGTTAGAGCTTCCGTTATTTGCCCGATAATTGAATCCGTTGTAGAGCGAGTTAGGCAGAACTGGCGTCAGTGTTGAATTGTAAGCATCCCCGTCATAGCGATTCAGGTTCATCAGGTTTGCCAGATGCCGCCCTAAAGACGCCTGATATCCCAGGCGCACCAGATAGTTTTGGCCGACTTGACGCTCCACCGTTAAGTTGAAGTTCTGGGAAGAAGAGTCTTTCAGAGCGACATCCATGGTGCGGAGAGCAACGCGTCCTGGACCGACCGCCGGGTTGTATGACGGGCCGACCGTTGCCGGAACGGAATAATAGATGGCGTCACCCTGAGTAGCGTTATGATCTACCAGCGCGTAATACGGCGGATTCCATGCGCCGTTTGACCAGATGTTGTCGAAGATGCGGTCGTAGAAGATACCGTAGCCGCCGCGAACGGATGTCTTTCCATCGCCCGCCACATCCCAGGCGAAGCCGAAGCGCGGAGCAAAATCACGATAGTTCGGCTTCCACATCGTGGCGACTTGGCCCACGCGCGCATTCGCAATGCACTGGATCGATAGGCAATTGAGATTCGTGAACTGCGACAGAATGCCGTTGACTTCGCGTGGGGCGCCGTAATGCTCCCAACGCAAGCCCAGGTTCAACGTAAACCGGCGAGCTGCTTTCCAATCATCCTGCACAAAAGCCGCCGCATCCTGGCTGACGTAGTGCCGGTAAGCATTGGCTTTGGCTCCCGTGGTGGGATTAATCGAAACTTCCTGGTAATAAGGAAAATCGTTCTGAAAGTTGCTGAGTGTTTGCTGCGTGACTTTGATAATTGTTCCATTCGGCCCCTGATTTGTGGCTGGAATCGGAGCGCCAATGGTATTCGCAAACTGGTAATAACCTGGCCCGCCTAAATCCCAGTTCCGGTACACGTTGCCGTACTGCCAACTGCCGCCGAATTTGAACGAATGCTTGCCGGTGGTCCAGCCAAGATTGTCCTGCACCTGCCAGCGGTCCTGCGTAAAAGCTTCCACCACCGCTTCCGAGTTCGGCCCGATGTTGAATCCGTAATTGCCGTAGCTGGCGCCGTCAATAATGATTTCGGGGTCGGTGTAATTGCCTGTTCCCTCAAAGTTGTTTGAGTAGTGCCGGTTATGCGCCGCCGTAAACTCATTGAGCAGCGTGGGGCTGAAAGTGTGGGTTTCCACCAGGGCGATCTGATGATAATTTTCGGGGTTTTGCGAAGGGTACGCTGATTGCGTAGCTGACGCCGTATTGCCGCCGTAAGCTTCGATGGAAAAATACCGCTGCACATTGACGCTGGCGCTCAGACGGTCGCTGGAACTGAAGTTCTGGTCAATCTTCAGAAAGTAAGTGTTCTGCGTAACGGGCGAAGCGTCATACGTGTAAAAGCAGCCGATATGGCCGAGGGCCGTCGCCGGTTCATTCGCGCAGGGCGTATTGGAAGTTTGCAGCGGATACTTTTTCAGGTAGTAGGAGGCAAGCGGGCCGGCATTGGCGCTCATAGCCGCCA
>CAXTWT010000129.1:4242-12254 GCA_964247955.1 uncultured Bryobacteraceae bacterium | reverse complement strand
CTGGAGGTGGGGGTCGAACCCACATGAGAAGTGAATCCCGCGGGATTTTGAGTCCCGTGCGTCTGCCAGTTCCGCCACTCCAGCCTTCTGGGGAGACATCCCGAGTATAACAGCCGCTCTTTCTGCATCTTCGCAACAAAAAGATTCAAAACCGGCAATTTCTGTTTGCCACAGCATCTCCGATCTGTTATCTTGCACATACGTGATATACTTCCGCCCTAGGTACACCGGGATGAAAATTGCGAAATGGGCTTTAATGGCGACCAGCCTGCCACTTGCTTGTCTCACCCTGACAAGCTGCTCTGGTCCTGCACACGATCCGAAAGAAAAATACATTCTTGTTTCAGCCAATATCAAGCTGCCGTACTGGCAGACAGCTTTGGCCGGGCTTCAACATGCCGCGTCCGAAATGCAAGTGAAATCGGACATCGCCGGTCCCGACGGATACGACGCCAAGGCCGAGCATGACGAGTTTCAAAGAGCCGTCGCGCAGAAACCGGCGGGCATCTTAATTTCTGCTGCCGACGCGGCGGTGATGACTCCTGACATCAATGCCGCCATTGCCCAGGGCATACCCGTCATCACGATGGATTCGGATGCGCCCGACAGCAAGCGCCTGTTTTTTGTGGGCACTGATAACTACAATGCCGGCACGCTTGGCGGGCACCTGGTTTCCAAGTTGCTCAACGGAAAGGGAAACGTAGTAATCTTTACCATTCCGAGCCAGCCGAATTTGAAGGACCGGCTGCGCGGCTATCAGGATACATTTGCTGAGCACGGCGGAATTCACATCTCAGAGATCGTTGACATGAAAGGCGATCCAACCGTTGCCTTCGACCGAACCAAACAATTCCTCGACAGCAAGGCAAAGGTAGACGCTTTTATTTGTCTTGAAGCCATTGCTTGCCCGGAAGTGGGAGAGGTCGTCAACCGGCAGAATATGGCGGGCAAGTTCACCATCGTAGCCATGGACACCGATCAGCGCACGATCGACTTGATTCAGAAAGGCGTCATCTCGGCCACCATTGCCCAAAAGCCTTGGACAATGGGCTACTACGGGGCCAAACTGCTCGCTGACATTCACCTTCACCGTCCCAACCAATTGACCGCCGACTGGAATCAAAATCCCGTTTCTCCTTTCCCCAGCTTTGTGGACACTGGGTCCTTTGTTGTGGATAAGCAGAGCGTGGGCGCCTTCGTTCTGGCGAACAAGTCAGCTACAAGCGGCCAATAACCGTGCGGCCTAGCGCTGGAGCAGTAAACTGGCTTTTGGTTCTCAAACATCGACTGTTCCGGGCAACCGTCGCGCTGCTGTTGCTGTGCATTCCTGCTTTCACCCAAGAACCGCTTCCCGCTTCGGACTCCCCAAACGATCCGGATCAGATTTTAGAAACGGTCCGGGATTATGTGGAGCATTACATTCAGAATCTGCCGAACTTCATCTGCCGGCAAACGACAGAACAGTTCGAAGCAGGAAGGAGGAAGGATCACTGGACAAAGAAAAACACTCTGGTTTCCAGGATGGCTTTTGATGGGGTCCGGGAGAAACATGTCTTGGAGCTGGTCAACGGGCGGCCGCCCCGGTCAGCGGCCCTCGGAGCAGGGCAGAAGCGGCTCACGACAGAGGGCGAGTTTGCCTTGCTGCTGGCGAAAGTGTTCGGCTCTGATAGTAATGCAATGTTCCAGTGGAAGGGATGGGAGGATTGGGAGGGGCATCGCCTTGCTGTTTACGATTACTTCGTTGATAAGGAGCATTCCGCGCTCAAAATCATGTTAAGCGACCTTGCGCAGGCTGTCTTGCCGTACCATGGATCAGTTCACGCCGACCCAGTCAGCGGCGCTGTTTGGCGTATTGCGGATGAAGTAGACGAGATTCCTCCCGAGTTGAAGCTTCGCAGTTTCGGCACTTCGGTCGACTACGGACCTGTCACGCTGGGAAGCACGACTTATCTTTTGCCCAGCGCAGCTTCCGTTCAGGTCAGCACCGGCTCCGGTTACCTCAAACACAATCTTTATTTTGGGAATTATCAGAAATTCGAGACGCAATCGACCATTACGTTCCAATCCGACTCAGGAAGCGATAGCCCAAAACCAAAGTCAGGCCGATAAGAAAATTCCTTTATGGGGGAAAGATAATTCCTAACCGGATTTTATTCAGCGGATTTCCATCCTCACTCCCTCGCTGGTACATTAAATTGTTGTGTCAATCGGGAATAGCCAATTTCCTGTCTCCACTATGGCAGCCCACCCCAATGAGAGTATCCCGTCACGAGATTCTCCCTTACTGAGCGGTGCCGGCTCCAGCGATCAAGCCTCCGGTTTGCCGACGCGGATTGCCGAATTAGAAGGTACAGTTGGAACCCTGCAAAGGCGTTTATCGGGATATGAGCGTATTTACTCAGAAAATCCCGTGCCGACACTTGTTTATGATTGCAAAACTTTTCAAATTATCCAAGCAAACGAGAGCGCATTAACACTTTACGGCTATAACGCCGAACAAATTCGCTCCTTGAAACTCCTGGATCTGTTCGCTCCGCAGTCGCGGTCACAGCTTGCTGCGCTGAAAAGCGAATTAAGCAAACCGATCAACGCCCTGGGGCCGTTCTTTCATCGCACTTCCACCCGGCAGGAACTGGTAGTCGGGATGGTGTTTCTGCCGTTCGAGCTAGGGGGCCAGGATACGGGCATCGCCATGATCCAGGACGAAACCGCTCATCACGCGGCGGAAGAAGCGCTTCGCACCAGCGAGGAGCGCTACCGGGAACTGTTTGAAAATGCGAACGATGTCATCTTTCTTCATGATCTGAACGGACGAGTCGTCGCCATTAATCGCGCGGCGGAGTATCTAACCGGCTACTCCCGGCTAGAGGTAATCGGCCAAAATTTTGGGGATTTGATTGCACCCGAAGCACGTCACCAGATGCAGGACAGTATACGGAACCATCTGGGCGGCAGCGCTACCCAACACTATGAGCTTCCGATTCTGTCAAAGTTCGGCACGCGTCGTTTTCTGGAAGTCAGCACCCGCATTATTTATCGTCGCGGTCACCCGGTAGCAATCCAGGGCATTGGCCGTGATATCACCGAACGGAAGCTGGCGCAGCAGAAACTGCTGGAGTCGGCGCAGGCGCTGCAAGGGAAGAATGAAGAGCTGAGTACCGCCCTGCAACTGGCAAAAGAAGCAACCCAGCTCAAAGAACAATTTCTCGCCAACACTTCGCATGAGTTGCGCACGCCCATGAACGGGATCATGGGAATGGTCAATCTGCTCAAGAACACGGATTTAACGCCGGAGCAGCGCGACTATGCCGACGTGATCAGCCAATGCTCCAACGATCTGCTCACCATCATCAACGATCTTCTGGATATTTCGCAGATCGAAGCAGGAAAACTGTCGATGACGGAGGAGAACTTTACGCTGGGAGACAGCATCAGCTCGGTTCTCAAGCTGCTGCGCCTGCGCGCCGACAGCAAAGGCGTCAGCTTAACTTACGACCTTCATCCGGCGCTTCCCCCATTGATTCGGGGCGACAGCGTCAGATTTCGTCAGGTTCTGACAAATCTGGTAGCCAATGCCGTTAAATTCACGGCAACCGGCTTTGTGCGGGCCAAATTCGAACCGGCCGGCAATGGCGCGGTCCTGCGCTGCGAGGTGATCGATTCCGGCATCGGCGTGGACACGGCTGTCCGTGAGCGCATCTTTGAAGCCTTTTTCCAAGCCGACGGCACCATGAAAAGGCGTTATGGCGGCACCGGCTTGGGCCTGGCTATCAGCAAGCAACTGGTGGAAATGATGGGAGGGCGGATTGGGACTTATAACAACACGCCTGATCCCGGCGCTACTTTCTGGTTTGAGCTGCCCCTGCGCCGGGCGATTCCCTCCGAAAAGTCTGCCAGTGCCGGTAAATAATGGGATCATTTCCTGAACTTTCTTCTTCGAACCTCCGTCCATTAAGCAGGAACTTTTTATGCTTCGATTCTCCTCCGCTATTTTCCTTCTTGCGGCATTCTGCCCCTTAGCTCCTGCCGCCGTGGATTCGGGCTTGCTCGCCCTGGCTCCTTCCGGCAGCCAGATGGTAGGAGCGATGGATGTGGACGGATCGCGAAACTCGGCGTTCGGCCAGTTTTTTCTGGGCCAGATCAGTGCTCACGAAAACGGTTTTCAGCAAATGATCGAACAAACCGGCTTTGATCCTCGCCGGGATCTGCAATCCGTTTTGTTTACAGCCGTGCCGCCACAAGGCTCAGGAACGCAAGGCAGCTTTGCTGTAATTGCCCGAGGCTCTTTTGATCAGAACCGGATCAAAAACGCCGCCCAGAAAGGAGGCAGCGTCCTTCAGCAGTTTCAGGGAGTGGACCTTTTTGTCAATAAATCCGGCAGTAATCAGACGGCTTTCGGCTTTCCTGACGTCGGCTTGGCGGTGATGGGCGATATTGCAAGCGTCAAGCAGGTGATCCAGAACCGGGCGAACCCTACAGTTTTAGATCCTGCCCTGCAGGAGCAAATAGCAAATGTCGGATCAAACAACGCTTGGTTTGCGTCGATTGTTCCTGCCTCTTCTTTGAGCTTGGGAACCAGTTATGACGCAGCAGGGGCAAAATCGACCGCGATGGACTCAGCGCGGGTTTTGCAGGCGGTGATCCGTTCCAGCGGAGGCATCAGCTTCGGCCCATCCGCTAATCTGATGTTTAACGCTGTCGCACGTTCTCCCCAGGATGCCGCTGCTCTGGCCGATGTTATGCGATTCGTGGTCAGCATGTTGCAAACGCAGAGCGGGAATAACCCGCAAGCGGCGCAACTCGCTCCGGCGCTCAACAGCATGAAATTGAACACAGACGGCTCATCCGTGCATGTGTCCTTGCAACTGCCCGAATCCACCCTGGAACAAATGCTGAAACAGCCGGCAGGGTCCACCTCGCACTCTATGCCCGCGCACGGCGCACACTAGTGCAGAAAGCCGGTCGAGGCCCAGACAACGCCGATGGTGGCGGAAATGCCCCCAATATACGCCAGCATTCGGCGCTTCGTCAAAATCGACAACGACAATAGCACGATAGCGACCTCCAGGAACACTTCTCCGAAGTGGAACTTGTGTGCTTTTTCCGCGCTGACATCCCGCTCTTTTTCCAGTTCTTGGGCATGCCTGCCAATATCTGTCTGATCCTTCCTATAGCGCACGCTGTCCTGCTGATAGTGACTGACCAGATTGCCTGGGGCATGCGATTCGGCCAGCAAATCCTTGGTTGCCTCCGCTACATAATGCCGGATGTCTTTGGCCTGGGAGTGCGCCCACTCGTCAGAAGCCAGTTCCTGCTGAAGAAGTTGTTCGGTATTGTAATGCTGCCCTGCCACTGACACAATCGCCAGCAAAGCAGCAATGATCGCCATCGTTCCGGCCACGATCTTGTCAAATCGGTCGCGGGCATGCTCCGTGTGTTCCCGGACCTGCTCCAGTTCTTCGTGTTCCGCCACAACCTTACCCTATCACCCTACCTTTAGTTCTTCGTTTGCAGTTTCTTTCGCCAATTTGGAGAGGCTGCGAACGAGCTTGCGGCAGGCGGAGCCGTCCAACTGCGTGCATGCGATCCAGTCGCCGTCGCGCCAGGAAGAATAGTACCAACGGGCAAACACCGCCAGATGCTCCCCCGGCTGTCCTTCCCGGCGCGGACCGAGGAAAACGGGCGTTAAAAGATCCCGTAACCGGCTGTCGAGGGAAACTGCTTTAGGATCGCTGTTTGCCGGAAGCTCCAGCGTGACCGACTCCTGCCAGCAGCCCGCCAGCAGCGGCCAAAGCCGGAACTGACCGCTTTCGGAACCCCTGGTGACGGCAATTCCGCTAAAACTGTGGATGTCGTTAACAACCTCCTCTCTGGCCTTGTCGGCGGCTTTCAGCCTTTCTATCCGCTTATGGATTTGAGCGGCCCTTTCAAACTCAGTTTCGGAGGCGGCTTTATCCCTCGCCAGGGACAAAGCGTTTAGAATATTTTTACCGCTCGTTAACAGAAGATCCTGCACGCCCTCGGCCTCGACGCGATACTCTTTCTCGCTGACAGCGGCCTGGCACGGACGCAAGCAAAGATTCATTTCTCCGTAGATACAGCCCGGATGCTCAGGAGCCGGGTTGAGGTGTTCCGTGCATCGCCGGATGGAGAACGAGGCCAGAAGCTCTTCCTGATAGCGCTGCGCTGCGTCACGGCTCGGAAAAGGGCCAACTGTCGGCTCCGCCCTTTCGCGGAGGCGGTTGGTTACTGTTAATCTGGCAAAATGATTTGTGTCTGTCAATGCTACAAACCAAGGCAGCCGTAGCCGTAGGCGGGTGAGGTAAGTATCCGGAAAAGAAACCCGGGCGAGACGGTACAGCAGCAGTGATGATTCCAGCCTGGAACCAGTCGGCCAGTACAGTATCGTTGCTGCGTTGTTATCTAAACGGACAGCAAGGCCGGTTGGTGCGCCGTCGTGAGCGCAAAGGAGGCGTTTGAGCCGGCGTGAAAGGTTGGTGGACCAGCCAAGATGTGTAATCTTATGGGAAGACGCGAAAGCGTAGATTCCGGATCGCTTGCCCAATGCTGAAAGCTGCTGCGGCAGGTTCGTCGCCAGCGGGTAAACAATCTCCGGTTCCGGTATGTTCACGGGAAAAGGCATCCTCGCATGTACAGTTTTAACCAATTTACAATCTACGTCGAAAAGCTTCCAAATTTCTCTGGATACTTGACAGTCACATTGTGCATTCTAGAATAGGTGTTATTTCGTTATGCAGGCGTGTCAGCACGAGCGAACCGAATTTCTTTATCGCCGCGATGGGGTCGATTATGTCCACTGTCTGGATTGCGGACAGGTGTACGAAGCGGACGATCTCGACTCGGTTCCGGTCTACGAAGAAGAAGAAGAGAGACCCCGGAAAGGCCGTTAGTTGATGGGGCATTTACTCGCAAAATCTTCGGAGCGCGTCGTGACGGCTCCCTGGAACCGTCGGACTGTAAAGCAAGTGAGTCATGCCCTGCTTGACGCGCGCCTCCTCTTTGGATAAGAGCGCCTTCCAGAGCCCTTTGCACATCGTGGCTATTGGAGGCGGGACTGGATTATCCACTCTTCTTTCCGGGCTGAAAAAGCATGCCGCCGGCGCGCAGGTCCATCCTGAACCAAGCCGTCCCCCTATTGAAATTACTGCCGTGGTGACAGTTACCGATGACGGCGGCAGTTCAGGCAGGCTGCGGCGTGACTTCGATATTCTCCCTCCAGGTGATATCCGTAACTGCATGACCGCTCTTTCGGAAGATACCGACCTGCTCTCGCATCTGTTTCGATACCGATTTGCCAGTGGTCGCGGCCTGAAAGGACACAGCTTTGGGAACCTGTTTCTGACCGCCATGCACCAGATTACCGGCGACTTTGCCCAAGCCGTGAAGCTTTCCTCTGAAATTCTCGCTATCCGAGGCCGGATCTTTCCCGCCACATCCGCGAATGTGAGTCTGGAGGCAACCCTGGAAGACAGCACAAAGGTGCGGGGAGAAAGCAAGATCAGCAAGAGCCGCCGGTCGATCCGCTCCATACGCTTACGCCCAGGTAATTGCGAACCGCTGCCGGAAACGATAGAAGCCATTGAAAAGGCTGATCTGATCACTCTTGGTCCCGGCTCGCTTTATACCAGCGTGATCCCGAACCTGCTGGTGAACGGCATCGCGGAGGCCATCGAGAAATCCCCTGCCCTGAAGGTTTATTTCGTGAATCTGATGTGGCAGCCTGGCGAAACCATCAACTTTGCCGCTTCCCAGCATGTGGAAGCCCTGAACAAGCATGCGAAGCGCAAAATCGTTGACTGCGTGGTTCTGAACAGCAAACCGATTCCGCAAAGCCTCCGAAAGAAGTACGCGCGGGCCCATGTCAAGCCGGTCGAGAACGATATTGATGTTTTGACCGGCTTGGGCGTAAAGGTTGTAACAGCGGACCTGGTGGGAGACACTGAAGTAACACAGAGAGTGCGGCATAGCCCGTCGGCGCTGGCCGAAATCGT
>CAXTWT010000129.1:0-4142 GCA_964247955.1 uncultured Bryobacteraceae bacterium | reverse complement strand
CAAGCCGAACAGGTAAGGAAAAGCGTCCCGTTCGCGGGAGTTCGCTTTGCCGAGCAGAAAGAACAAAAAGGAACCGGGCACGCCGTTCTGTGTGCGCGGGAAGAAGTCGGCACAGGCGATGGTCGGCTGTTGATTCTGAACGGAGACGGCCCGCTGCTGCGTCCCGGAACCCTAAAAGCGCTGCTGGAGCAAAGCAGAAGCGCGGAAGGCGGCAGCATTGTTACCACAGTAGTTGCCGATGCTACCGGATACGGTCGCATCCTGCGCGCCCCGGACGGCCATGTAGCAGCCATTGTGGAACAAAAAGCAGCGTCGCCCGAACAGTTGCAAATTCGTGAAATCAACCCCGGCGCCTACTGTTTCAACGCCGGTCTGTTTTGGAAGTACATCGAAGAGATTACGCCGAACAACCCGGCAAATGAGTATTATCTGACCGACATGATCTCGATCATGCGGAATCACGGCCACCCCATCTCGCCGCTCCTGGTTGCAGACGACACAGAGTTGCTGGGCATTAATACCCGTGTCGAACTGGCGGTCGCCGACGAGATTTTGCGAACGCGAAAAGTTCGGGAGTTGATGCTTTCCGGCGTCACAGTCGAAACTCCGGAAAGCGTTATCGTGGATGTTGATGTCGAAGTAGGACAGGACTCGCTGATTGAGCCGAACGTTCATCTTCGCGGACGAACGCGGGTCGGCGCAGACTGCCGTATCGGCACAGGTTCCGTTTTGCGCAACTGCGAGATTGCGGACGGAGCGACGATTCTGCCTTACGTCGTGGCTGATTCGGCAAGCATCGGACGCGGCGCTTCGGTAGGCCCCTTTTCCCGCCTTCGCATGAACGCCGAAGCGGACGAAAACACGCACGTCGGAAACTTTGTCGAGTTGAAAAAAACAAAGCTCGGCAAAGGCTCCAAAGCCAGCCATCTGGCTTACCTGGGAGATGCCGTCATTGGTCCGGGCGTCAACATCGGGGCCGGAACCATTACCTGCAACTACGACGGAGTACAGAAGCACCAGACCACCATTGGTGAAGGCGCCTTTGTCGGCAGCAACTCAACCCTGGTAGCACCCGTAACCATTTCGGAGGGTGCATACGTCGCGGCAGGTTCCACCATCACGGAAAGCGTCGAAACCGATGCGTTAGCGATCGGACGCGCTTACCAAGTCGTGAAACCAGGTTGGGCCAAAAAACGCCGCGCTGCTCTAAGCAAGTAAATCGCAGGGGCGAAGCGTTCCTGTTAAACTTGGCAGCTACATGCCGAGACGTCTGGTTGTTCTTACGGTTGCCACGAACGGTTTGGACCGCCAGTATCAGCGGTGCATAAACACACATCTGGCGTATGCAAAACGGCATAGTTATGAACACTTCCTGGTTTCAAACGTCGGCTGTAAACTGACCCCGAAAGAATCAGCATGGCTGAGGATTCCCATCATGCGAATTCTGATTGAATCCGGGCCAGTGTTCTATATCGATGCGGATGCCGAGTTTCGGCCGGCAGCGCCCCCGATTGACTCAGCACAAGTTCCGGGAAAATCCGTGTACATGGCATATGGGATTTCGGGGCGCTTCAACTCTGGGGTGATATATGTATCCGAACGGAATGCGGCCGGCTATTTAGACGAGATGTTTGCCAACTATAACGCTCCCATTCCAAAAGCGGACCAAGCTCCTTACGAGAACGGACACATCATCCATTTCGCGAGAAAGTACTCCACGATTATTCACCAGCTCGACGGTCGCTGGAACAATACCGTCTCGGAGGATATGGATGACTACATTCGTCACTATACGAATGAGCTGAAACATCTCAGAGCGAACTGTACGACGGCCGGGAGGGCGCAAAAGCCAAGCATTTTATATCGCGCCGCAAGCAAGGCTAAGCGAATACGGTTATTACTGCCAAGTCCGATTCGCGACAAGACAGCACCCAAAAGGCTAACATCCCTCGCGTCCAAAGTGGTCGCTGCGCAGTTTCCCGGCTAACCTTGTTTCAGGGTGTTTCAATACGGATTTCCCAACTCACGAGGGAGCCGATATTCGGAGTTGCGCCGCCTTCGGGGGTGTGATCGGAAGCGTCCGTGATCGTCAAGCGCCAGGTTCCGCCTGCAATACTCAATCCACTAAAGGCGGAAGATAGGTTATTCCGGATTCCCTCGGCGTCGGTCGTGAAGTACCTGCCGTAGTTTGCCGTGCCTGCCTGCTGGCCCGGAAGCGTATCCGCATACCCTGCCGTTTCCGCTTCCCGCCAAAGGTTCCCTTGGTATGCGCTGTTGAAATGATAGTTATTACCAATTGCGCCGGGAATGCCGAATCCAGCCCAGGCTCCACCGGGCCGATTCCCTGTCTGCCCAATTCGGTAAAACAGATTCGCAGATGCCACCGTGTTTCCCTGCCCATCCAGGTAGGAAAGCGTGGCGATCAAATCTCCCGCCCAGTCATGCTGCAATCCTTTGAGGGTAACGGTTACTGCATTTCCGGGAGCAACGGCGCCTGTTCCCGCCATCACCGCATCGGACCGGAAAACACCCGCCTTCTTCAACGGCGCTCCCGCAGGAAGCTCACCGCCATGGCCATGACCGACCACCGTGCCCGCGCTTGCCTCGAAAGCGAGGTGCATGATAAAGAAATACAGCAACGCGCGGCGGCTCCACATGTGTAATAAACTACCAAAAATTCTGGGAACCTCCCTTTTCCTCCTCTTCTTCTTGGCAGCCATAAGCGCTTCTGCCCAGACTCCAACTGCTTCGGGCGTTCTGGTCGTTTACCCATCGAATGATTCGGATGCAGCGAGCGTCGGCGCTTACTATGCAAACCGGCGCGGCATCCCACTGGCGAATCTGTGTCCCGTTACCTTGCCGAATCCTGCCGCTACCGTGCTGAACGGCGCGGATTACCAGAACTTTTTGCTGGCTCCGGTGCAGGCTTGTCTCACTCGTTTAGGCGCAGGAAACATTCTTTATATCGTGTTGGCTTATCTGCGGCCTTACGCCGTTACCCCCGGCGCAGGGCTGAACTATTACGCGCTTGATTCTTATCTGGCCGATCCCTGGGACCAGTACACAACCCAGACTTTTGATCCGTATCCCACCAAAGCGCAGCCCTATTATGCCGATAACCAGAGCCAGGGAAATGCTTACATTCCTTTCCAGTCGCTTGCCGCGTATCGATCTCTCGGCTCGCTGCCGGTGATCTACTCCGTGTGGCGTTTGGACGGCCCGACGCCCGCTGCGGCGATGGCCCTGGTGGATAACGCGCTGGCAGCCGAGGCGGCGGGCGGACCAATCAGCCAGAGTCCCGGCAGCTCGGCCAATGCCTGTATCGACATGGTGAACGGTCCCATCGGCTACCCGGACGATGGATACCGCGCTGCCGATTGGGATCTGCTGCGCGCTTTCCAGTTCCTGAGCGCCACGGATCGCTTCAACTTGGTAGTCGATACAAATAGCCAGACGTTCGGCACGTTGCCTGCGCCGGATTGCCGCAACACTGCGCTCTACTCCGGCTGGTACAACTACGGCACATACAACGATGCTTTTTCCTGGAATCCTGGATCAATCGGCTGGGATCTCGACAGCGGCGCGCTGGTCGACCCACGCGGCGGTGTCTGGTGGGGCTCCAACGCTTTGGCGCGTGGAGTGACCGTTACCTCCGGCCCCGTCGCGGAACCGTATTTGGAAGGATTGGCGCGGCCTAGCGGCGTCATGCTCGACCTGTTGAAAGGAGCCAATGTAGGCGACGCCTTTCTTCGCAACACGCGTTGGCTCAAGTGGATGATCCTGAACGTGGGAGATCCACTTTATACGCCCTTCCCCGCTGCGCTTGCGCCTTTTGACCGCGCCTTTCCGGCGGACTCGCTAAGGCTATATCCGAGAGAGATTGTCGGCGGCAATGCGCGGATGTCCGCCACTCTCACGCTCGCCGAACCGGCCCCGCCGGAGGGCTTAACCGTCGGTCTATCGACGGGTAATCCGGCCCTCTCGGTACCGCCGTTAGTAACAGTCGAGGGCGGAAAGTCACGCGCCACTTTTCTCCTGAAGGCTGCGGCAGTGCCGGCGGGCACGGACATCACAATCACTGCGCAAACACCATCAATGAGCGTGTCGAATACCGCCATACTTGATCCGCTGCTTTCCGATCT
>CAXTWT010000128.1:8435-12292 GCA_964247955.1 uncultured Bryobacteraceae bacterium | reverse complement strand
CTGCGGGACCACCATTTCCAAGCCTTTCTGGTAGGCGGCTGCGTGCGGGATCGGCTTCTTGGTGTCGCGCCGAAGGATTTTGATGTCAGCACGGACGCTTCCCCCTTCCAACTACTCCAGCTTTTTCCAGGCGCGCAAACCGTAGGCGCTCACTTCGGCGTGGTTCTCGTTCGGCGTACCAATGATGTTCATGCCGAAGTATCCACGTTCCGCAGCGAAGGCGCTTACACCGACGGACGGCGTCCCGACCAGGTGCGCTTTGAAACTAATCCGGCGCTCGATGCGCAGCGCCGCGATTTTACGATTAACGGCTTGTTTGAAGACCCTTTCACCCGGCGCATTGACGACTATGTAGGCGGCGTGGCCGATCTCCAAGCTGGCATCATTCGCGCCATCGGCAACCCGGAGCAGCGTTTTGCGGAGGACCATCTGCGCCTGTTGCGCGCCGTGCGTTTCGCTGCCCGTTTGCGCTTTCAAATTGAAGAAAATACCCTTCGCGCTATTGGGAAGTTGGCGCATCAAATTTGCCGGATTTCGGCGGAGCGCATCCGCGAGGAGCTGACGCGCATTTTAACCGAGGGCGGGGCGCGCTACGGCTTCGAGTTGCTCGACCAAACCGGGCTGATCGCTTACCTTCTGCCGGAAGTAAAAGCGTTTCAAGGCGTGCAGCAACCGCCTCAGTACCATCCCGAAGGTGATGTCTGGACCCACGTCCTGCTGATGCTCGAACAGCTTCGGCAGCCTTCTCCCGCGCTGGCCTGGGCGGTGCTGCTGCATGATGTGGGCAAGCCGCCGACGTTCCGCATTGCCGACCGTATCCGCTTTGACGGGCATGCGGAGGTAGGCGCTGCCCTGGCGCAAAAGCGCCTCGCTCAACTGAAAGCATCCCATGAAGAAATCGAACAGGTCACTTCCCTGGTCGCTAATCATATGCGCTTCAAAGATGTCCGGCAAATGCGGGTGAGCACGCTCAAGCGCTTTCTGTGCTTGCCTCGCTTCGAGGAACACCTGGAACTGCACCGCCTCGATTGCCTGGCCAGCAACGGCTACACCGACGCGTATGAATTTGTCAAGCAGCAGCGCGAAACTCTGGCGGAAGACCAGTTGCGGCCTCCACGTTTGCTGACCGGAAAGGATCTCATTGCCGCCGGATACCGGCCAAGCCCGCGCTTTGGGCCAGCCCTGGAAGCGGTGGAAACAGCGCAGCTCGAAGGAGAAATCACCACTCCCGAGCAGGCCCTAGAACTGGCGCGCTCCTTACTGGAAGTACCTTCGATAGTTTCCGAAACGAAGAAAGGTGGCACTTCCGCCGCCTAAGAAGCGTCCAATGACAGTGCCTCTAGAAGAAATGATAGGACCTATGCCAGCGCAGGGTGCAGCTACATCGAAACTGCTGGAAGAAGTGCAGGCCGCGCGCGCTGAAAGTGACCGGCTTTTCAGTATTTTGAAACCGGAAACGCTTTATGAGCGGCCCATCGCCGAGCGGCATCGGGTTATCTTTTACCTCGGGCATTTGGACGGCTTTGACTTCATTCAAATTTGTCGCGAAGGACTGGGCGTTCGGTCGCAAAACGGGCAACTGGATGCGCTGTTCCAAGCGGGAATTGACCCGGATTCCGCACATCTGCCGCAAGACACGCCCGCTGATTGGCCGACAATTGACCAAGTGCATGATTACGTCGCTGGTTGCCGGCGACAGGTGGACAAGTACCTCGAACGCGCTCCGGAAGATGTGGTGTGCATGGCGCTGGAACATCGCCAGATGCACTTGGAAACGCTGGCCTACATGTTCCATAACTTCGAGTACCGGCATAAGCGCGCCGTGCGGTTGGAAGACGCCCTCACCTTTGGCGAGCCTCCCGCCAATAACTGGATCGAGATCCCGGCGGGAGACGCCGTGCTGGGCAAGTCGCGTGGTGACGGCGAGTTCGGCTGGGACAATGAGTACGATCTGACAACCCGCTCCGTTCCGGCATTTCGCATACAGCGCTACAGCATCACCAATGGTGAGTACAAGAAGTTCGTGGATGCCGGGGCCGCGATGCCGCATTTCTGGGTAAGGCGCGGGCCGTCGCTCTTCTATCGCGGCATGTTCGGCGAGGTTCCTTTACCGTTGGACTGGCCCGTCTACGTGAAGCAGTCGGAAGCGGAAGCATATGCGAACTCCATTGGTAAAAGCTTGCCGACAGAGGAGCAGTTCCATCGTGCTGCTTACGGGACTCCGAATGGCGGCCACCGGCTTTTCCCGTGGGGCAGCGCCGAGCCGAAACACCATTTCGGGAACTTCGACTTCAAGCGATGGGACCCGGAGCCGGTCACCGCCACGCCTGCCGGTGACAGCGCCTTCGGCGTGAGCCAAACCGCAGGAAACGGCTGGCAATGGACCCGCACGCCGTTTGGCCCTTTTCCCGGCTTCCAGGCTCGCGCAACATATCCCGGTTACTCGGCCAACTTTTTTGACGGCGAACACTACGTCATCAAGGGAGGTTCGCCGCGTACAGCAGCGCGATTGTTGCGGCGGTCGTTCCGGAACTGGTTCCGGCGCGATTATCCCTATCTGTATGCGACCTTCCGGTGCGTTGAGAACTGACACGTCCCATGCCGGCACTGATCCGATCTGAGTTGTCGCAATTCGCCTTGGATGTAGCGGCGGGTTTTTCGGCAGCGGGAGCAAAGAAAATAGCTCCGCGTTACTTCTACGATGATTTGGGCAGTGCCCTGTTTGAAGCCATCACGCTGCTTCCCGAATATGGATTAACACGGGCAGACGAGCGCTTGCTGCGGGTGCATGCGGGCGATATCGCGCGTGCCGTGGGCAGGCTGGGAGTTGTTGCCGAATTAGGCAGCGGCAGCGGCAAGAAAACGCTTCCGATTCTACGTTCCCTGCAACAACAAAATAGACAGATAGTGTACCGCCCCATTGATGTATCGGCGGCCGCGTTAGGAGCCTGCGAGCGTGAAATTGGAACCTTGTGCGAAGTGAAGCCGGTTTGTGGCGACTGGATGCAGGGCTTGGCTGAAATCGCCAGGGAGCGCGAATCAGATCTTCCGCTCTTACTGTTGTTTCTCGGCAGCTCGGTCGGTAATCTGGAGCGCGGACTGATGCCCGGCTTCTTCCGCGAGCTGCGGTCGTATCTGCTGCCTGGAGACTTTCTTCTGCTGGGCGCGGACTTGGTGAAAGACATCAACATGACCATTGCCGCTTATGACGATCCAACCGGCGTAACAGCGGCTTTTAACCTGAACCTGCTGGGGCGCATGAACCGGGAGTTGCAGGCGAACTTCGACTTGCGGGCTTTCGCGCATGAGGTGCGCTGGAACAGCGAAGAACGGCGGATTGAAATGCATCTGCTCTCCTGTCGCAGCCAGGATGTGTTCATTGGAGCTTTGGATCGGGCGTATCGCTTCGAGGCCGGTGAAACGATCTGGACGGAGTCCTCGCACAAGTTTACGACTGAAGAACTTGGTCAGTTCGCCCAACAGAGTGGTTTCACGCCGGTGACCATCTGGGTGGATCGGGAATGGCCGTTTGTGGAAGCTTTGTGGCAAGCTGCCGAATAGCGTTCCAGCTTTCACCCTCCGCAGGAAGCCAAAGCCGTTCTCCGCTTCCGTAGCTTTGAGTAAATTGAGCAATGGTGTCCGCTTCTTCCGCCGTAATCTGTGACTGGTAAAAGCTGACGATCCGGCGCTTGCGCGATACCGCATCGGGTGTCCGCACAATAAACGGTTCCAAAGCAGTACCTGTTTTGCCTCGTAGTAGTTCAATGCGGGCCTGTAAATCTTCGGACGATGTCCAGGTCGCATACGGCAAATCTTCGTAGAACGCCAGATGTTCGGGCAGGGAAGCGTTAAGGGCC
>CAXTWT010000128.1:0-8335 GCA_964247955.1 uncultured Bryobacteraceae bacterium | reverse complement strand
TTTATCGAAGCTGCGCTCCAGACGGAAAGCGTCAACCCCAGGGAAAAGCTGGCATCGTCGCGATGCGGCGAAAGAACTGTAATCGGTTCCATTCGCCGCGCGTGTGCTTATACTCCGAAAGCGGGCCGAACCGGATGGGAAAGGCCCACGGCTGCCGCAGCCGCCTTTACTGGAGCCTCTGCAACCGGCGTCAACTGTTTGCACAAGGTGAGCGCTTGGGCCACAACTTGGTCCATGTTGTAGTAGCGGTATGTCGCCAACCGCCCGACAAAGTGAACATTAGGCGTCCCTGCCGCCAGCTCCGCATAGCGCTTGTAAAGCGCGCTGTTTTCCGGCGTGGGAACCGGATAATACGGATCGCCTTCCGCCGCCGGGTACTCGTAAACAACGCTGGTCTTACGATGCGACTGTCCGGTCAAATGCTTAAACTCCGTTACGCGCGTGTAATCGTGATCGTTCGGGTAATTGATGACGGCAACCGGCTGCAAGAACTCCTTCTTCAGCGTTCTGTGCTCAAAGCGCAAGGAGCGGTAAGGAAGCTCGCCGAAGCGGAAGCCGAAAAACTCATCGACCGGTCCGGTAAACACCACTTCCTTGAACTTGACTTTCTTCGCCACATCCCGGTAATCGCAGCCGAGTTCCACCGTAATGTTGCGATTGTCCAGCATGTTCTCAAACATGCGCGTATAACCGTTCTTAGGCATCGCCTGATAGCGATCCGTGAAATACCGGTCGTCGCGATTCGTGCGCACAGGGATGCGGGCCGTTACCAGCGCATCTAATTCCGATGGATCTTTCCCCCACTGCTTGCGGGTATAGTTGCGGAACAGCTTTTCGTAAAGATCGCGTCCCACCTTGCTGACAACGACATCTTCCGACGTACGGATAGCGGCGCGGGATTCCGCCCGCGAAGCGAAAAACGCCTCCACTTCCGCTTCAGTCTTCAGCTTCAGCCCATACAGAAGATTCACCGTGTCCTGGTTGATCGGAACCGGCACCAGCTTGCCGTCAACGGAGGCCAGCACGCGATGCTCATAGTTGCGCCATTCCGTAAATTTCGACAGATAATCAAACACCTGTTCGGAATTGGTGTGAAAGATATGCGGACCGTACCGGTGAATCAATAAGCCGTCTTCGTTCGGGTGATCGTAGGCATTACCCGCGATATGTTTTCGGCGGTCAATCACCAGAACTTTTTTCCCTAACGATGACATCCGCTCCGCTACTACTGCTCCTGCGAAGCCAGCACCTGCAATTAAATAATCAAACATTTTGTACGCCTTCCGCTTACTGATCGACGCTCACCGCTGTTCGGTGCGCATCTCGTGAATTACCCAGCAATAATTTGTCTTCGATGAGCTGCTCCATTTCGCCGGCAGTTTTGTCCCACGAAGATTGCCGCAGAAACTGATCAGCGCGCTCGCGAAATGAAGAAGTTGATCCTTCCGCCAGAAGTTGTTCGCCCGCTCGGATGAACTGTTCGGCGTTTTCAGCAATGCTCGCCAAGCCGAGCTGCCCATACGGAGTGACTACATCCCGTATGGGCGTCGAGATCACGCGCAAGCCGACGGCCAGATATTCAGGCGTCTTGGTAGGACTGATAAAGCGAGTGGCATCGTTCAGCGCGAAAGGAAGAATGCCGACGTTCCAGCCGGACAGATAAGCCGGCAAATCCGCGTACTTCTTCATTCCGAGAAAGTGGATATTCGGAGCTTTCGGCAGAGAGTTTGGATCAATCTTCACCACTGGACCGAGAAGCACGAACTGCCAGTCAGGGCGCTCCTGCGCCACCTGCTGCAATAGTTGGAGGTCCATGCGCTCATCAATTACTCCGGCAAAACCAAACCGGGGCTTTGCAATAGGCTGCTGATCTTCCGGTTCTTCCTCGGTATGCCGCGCGTGCTCGAAATGAGAAGTGTCTATGCTGCTTGGAAACAAATAAACTGCTCCATGCTGCTTGCGTTTTGCTTCATAAAGGCTTCTGCCGCCGGTAAACACCAGTTGCGCCTGTCGGAACAGCGCCTGTTCGTTGTTCCGCATGGACACCGGCGCGTTAGAAAACGCCGACAGTTCATCCATGCAGTCATAAACAGTCAGAAGAGGATCGAGGGCGCTGGTAAATTCCATTGCTGTAGGCGTGTAATACCAGGCAAGGTATTGCGCAATGTGGTTCTCTTTTAAAACCGCCGTCAGCAAATCCCGTTGTAACGAGTTGACCTGAGTTCTCTCTAAACCGCACGGCAGAACCGGAATGAGTACCTGAACGCCGGTCTGGGGACATATCTGCGATTTGATGTGTGGGCTGACTTTTTCTTCAAAAACAGGCTCTTCAAAAAAGAAGACTCGACGATTTCTACCAAGCCGACTCATCAGGTGCTGCGGCCTTTGGAACACGAAACCCCATCGAAGATGGGACAAGCAGATCAGGTCGATGTTTTTGAAATTCATTGTTTAAAGGGGAATTGCTTTGATGCAGCCGTTGTTGGAGATGGAAAATGGCATCCGCCAACGGTCGATAAATCTCCCGGTGCCCGGATGCATCAGCGTAATCAAAAAGGCCGTTTTGGCAGTACCGGTCATCCGCCCAGCCGGGATGATTCAGGATAGGGTATAAACAGATGCCGTGTACGGGAATATTTATGCTCTGCGCGATTTCTACTTCGCTCGATACGTAGTTGAACCAATCTGCGCGAGCATCGTTTTCCGTGCCGGTTTCGGAAACGAAAAGAGGACGCCTGTAACGTTCCCAGACTTCCTGCAGAATCTGATGAAACGGACGGTAACGGGGATCAGAACGAGTGAGCGTTTCCCCGTAGTTGACCCATTCATTTCGGTCATAAAAGTTAGTTCCGATGATGTCGAGATACTCCGGGCGTCCGCCCAGCTCCGGAGCCGTTCTGCCCGAAAGCATGTCCCAAGCTTGGAATTGCGCTAACCGGTACTGTTCAGCCGACTCTTCATCGCCGGGCACTTCCGGCTTTCCAATAATGTGAATTACGGGCTCTGGAGAAATCAGCCGGACGTTCGGAATCTCATTCAGCAAAATATCGCTGGCCACAATGGCGGCTCGCACCAGAATGCATTTCAACTCGCCGCCGCGATTCTGGGCATGCGGATAAATATTGGCGACATCGCCGCCCACCCAGGATAAAAACGAGATCTCGTTAACCGGAGCAAAAACCCTGCAAATTTCGCGATGGTGTTTCATGTAGCGCGCTACGGCACGCACGTAATGGGCGAATGCATCAATAAAGTGCGGCCCGAAAATGTCAAGGTAATCCGGCCAGCCGAAGTGCAGCAGGTCAAGAAGAATTTCTACTTCCGTTGCATATGCGGCGTGCAAAGTAGGCAACAGAGAATTAAAGCTGTACTCGCCCGGTTGCTGCTCAATCAAATGCCAGCGCGCGCCCGTACGAACTGTTTGAATTCCTAGTTGATGAACACGTGCATAATCATCCAAAGCAAAACGGTCGTGCTGCGTTTGCTTTAAAAGATCAAGACGCTTGCCGTTCTTGTACTTATGCGTAGAGCACTCGAAGCCGGCCTGCAAAAAGCTTCGAAATATTTGATCGGAAACAGACAACAGCCTTCCTCTCAGAAAAAAAGTCAACCGGACGAACTAAATGCATAGGAGCTTAACTGCTGCTGAAGCGATATTCTATAGTATCCGCTAAAGCGCAGGCATACGCAAGTCAAAGGAATGACCTGTAGTGATGGGTGGCCTATGCCAATCCGTCTCGCTACATAGATGCGAATAAACGAATAGTGTTACTTAATACTCTGAGGTACGTTCCTTTTGAAGGATAAAATGTGGAAGTTTACCTGGATAAAACCAGCAAAACTGTTAGCTGGAGACTGTTCAGATACACACGGAAGCGGGTTGCCGAATCGACTGAGATTTTGTGCTGTTGTGGTTTTGTGAAAGGCACATGCGCAGATCAAGCTTGTGTTCATCCACGGTGAGCGGAACGGCAATCCACTGTTCGCCAACACTACGGGTGCAGAAATTACGACCGAAAATAACGGTAGGAATACTCAACCCAAGTAATCCGACTTGCTCCTCCAGCATCGTCTTCACATTGCCGAAAACGATATTTGAAATCTCGCTCATTGCGTCCAGCACTTCGCTGTTGATGACACTGTAATCAGACATCAGCATTTGTGATGACAGTTTACAGGCCAACTCGGGAGAGCAACTGATGATTCCGGTTCCATTATAGTGGCCCGCTATGCCGATCAGTGCAACAACGCGCTCCGCAGTTGTCTCTAGGGCCGGATTTTCCGGGGATGCCTCTTCTTGGATAACTTGCAATCCAAGCATGGTTGCAAAAGTCTCTTCGGCGGCGGCAAAAATGAATTGAGCTAAGGTGTTTTTATCCATAAGGCGTTTCCTCCAAACGTGAAGTGTTTTTTCTCATTTCCCCTCCAGCTTCACGACAGCACTTAGACCGAAGGCCGCCCATAAAGACCGGAATGGAATTGCTCTCAAGGACTCCAGCACGGTCCTCAGAAAAATCCTGGACTACTTTTTACGCCGATTCGATCAGGCAACAGCACTCTTCATGCAGGAAAGGACTTTTTCTTTGATTTGGTCTGCTGTGAACGGCTTTCGCACATAGCCGTTAGCTCCGAGCTGCACAGCTTCCAGAACCTTCGCTTGATTGCCTTCCGTGGAGATCATAATGACTGGAACTTGCTTCCATTGGGAATCGGCTCGAACATTGGTCAAAAACTGCAATCCATCCATGTTCGGCATGTTGATGTCTGAAAGAATCAGAGAAGCCTCGAAGCCTTTCAGGGCAGATAAAGCTTCGGCTCCGTCATTGGCCTCGCGAACGTCCCCGAGAGGCAAGTCTGTTTGCGAAAGAACTCGAACCAAAATCTTTCGAATAGCAGCGGAATCGTCAACAATCAGTACATTAATTTTCATTTCCAAAAACCTTCTGCGCGTGTGTTCGCCAAAAGCGGCTTCGGGAAACCCCGTTGGGCTCGTGTTTTTGGCGACAAAACTGTATCGATGGGAAAAGTTACTTTCGATAGAGTACTTTTTCCCAAAATCGCAAGAAAAACCCGGCTACATTTGGTCGAAAGTTTGCACTTACTTAGCGATAAGCAAGGGCATATTTATCTGCCTTGACCGGCTCAGGGACCGAACTGAGCAAATACGGCACGGAAACGACTCATCAAAAGCATGGATTCTCTACTGAGCGCTGGTCTTTCAGGTCCCCAGAAGGCGGCCATCATTCTCGTCTCGCTGGGACCCGTCGGCAGCGCCGGGCTGCTGAAGAATATGCGGGACGAGGAAACCGACAAGCTTGCCAAGGCCATTGCTCAACTGGAGCGCGTGACGCCGGAGCAGGTGCAGAACACCCTGGAAGAATTCGGCCAATTTGTTATTTCCAAAGGACTGTACGTGAAAGGCGGCCTGGAGTACGCAAGCAAGCTGCTGGTTGAGACTTACGGTCCGACGATTGCCCGACCGCTGATTGAGCGCCTGGTAAAGGCGATGAGCAATGAAGCCATTGATTTTGAAAACTTCCGCAAGACTGACCCGCAACAGTTAGCCAAGTTTATTCAGGATGAGCATCCGCAAACGATTGCCCTGATTCTGGCGCATCTCGATCCGTCCCAGGCTGCCCAACTTATCAGCTCGCTTCCGGTGGAAACCCGAACGGATGTAGCGATTCGCATGGCCGATCTTGACCAGATTTCGCCTGAAATCGTACGCAACATTGCATCGGTCATTGACCAGAAATTGAGAAACCTGGGAGAACTCAGCCGCGAGGCTTATGGCGGCGTGCGCGCTGTGGCGAACATCTTTAACCGTCTCGACCCGAACACCTGTTCGCAACTGATGGAAGCTGTGGAGAGAGACAACCGTCCTTTGTTTGACAACATCCGAAGCTTCATGTTTGTGTTCAAGGATCTCGAAGATCTGGACCTTTCTGCGATTTCGGCCATTATCTCCCGCGCCAACCGCAGCAGCCTGATTGTGGCGCTGAAAGGGGCCAACGAATCTCTGCGGCAAAAGTTTCTTTCCACGCAATCGCAGCGCGGGGCGGCCATGATGTCCGAAGACATCGCCGCGCTGGGTCCGATCAAGCTGAAAGACGTGGATGTGGCGCAACAGGAGATCATCGCCCTGGCGCGGGAAATGGAAGTCGAAGGCGTGATTAGCCTGAAGAACGCGGCTAACGAGCAGTATGTCGAATAAGGGTGTAATGGTGAAATCTTGACATCGTTCACGGATGAAAACACACAAGACGCCATTAGCTTGGAAAGTTATGCGGCGATTCTCGATGTCGATGTGACGATCTATGCCGAGCTTGACAATCGTGTTGTTTCCTTTGCCGAGCTGGTGAGCCTTGATATGGATTCACTGCTGCCGCTGTCCCGGCCGTCGGGGGAAAACATCGATTTATATATAGGCGAAGTGTTGCTGGGCAATGGCGAAATTCTGGTGGTGGAGGGAAAACTGGCGGTCCGCGTGGCAGACCTGCGGGATAAACCTTCTACCCTGCGCCACTCCGGTGCTTCGGAAACGACGGAATAGGATTTGTCTTGTTCAATAAGGAAAATTTTCTTCGATGAGCACTCAGAATCAGGCAATTGATGAATTTCTGGAAGCGTGGACCCAGGAGTTCGGCCGCGCTGTTGAAATGTTTAACGGCGAGCAGCCGGGCATTACCTGCGGGCGCACAAAAGAGCTCGCGCCGTCCGAAACAGCGGACTTGTTGTGGTGGAAGCAGACCTTCGGGGACGCCGATGAATTTATGGTTTGGATCGGCGCCAAGGAAGCAACCTGGTCGACCCTGGGCGGAGCCTCTGACGGCGTTTCTGCGGCGGATGCTCAATCGACCTACCTGGAAATCGTAGGGCAAGCCCAGCACGGCGCGGCAACCGTTGTCAGCGTGGGTTTGCCGAAACCGATTCGCTGCGGGGACGGCCAGCTTGATGCAGGGCCGAAACTCGACGGCCTTCTTTACGCGATGGTCGGACTGACGCTTGCCGGCGCTGAGTTGCCGGCTATCGCCATCGCGGTTGAGCCGGCCATTGCCGCTGTTCTCGGCGGCCCCCCGGAGGAGCCGAAGGAGCCTAAGCAGATAAGGCCCGAAATGCAGCACAATCCCATGCTTGACCGGTTGATGGACTTGGAGCTGCCGCTTTCGGTGGCGCTGGGCCGCGCCCAGATGCCGATCCGTGAAGTGCTGCGGGTCACTTCCGGTTCGCTGATCGAGCTGGACCATACCGTGGGGGATTATGTCGAACTCATCGTACACGGCACGGTTGTGGCGCGAGGCGAAGTCGTTTCGGTGAAAGGCAATTATGGTGTTCGCATCAAGGAGATTATCAGTCGCCAGGACCGTTTGTCTCTTTACAGCAAAGGGTAAGGCTGCATTGATGGATCGGGATGACAGCGGTAAAGGACAAAGGAGGGAGCGATGAAAAAGGTTCTCACCCAAGAAGAAATCGATGCGGTATTCCAGGGCGCGACCCCTGCTGAACCATCGCGCCAGGGAGGCGCTCCATCCGATGGCGCGGCCTTTGATTTCCGCCGTCTCGACCGCATTCCAAAGTCACAACTGCAGTCCCTTAATCTGATTCACGAAAACTTCGTCCGCAGCTTGGCGTCCAGTCTCTCGGCTTACCTGCGGTCTTATGTTGCGCTGAATCTGGTCAGCCTGGAGCAAATCTCCTATGGCGAATTTCTCGAAGGTCTTGCTTCGCCTACTTGCATCGCCTATCTCGGTTTGAATCCTTATGACGGGACGGCTGTGCTGGAGCTGAACAATAGCCTGGTTTTCGGGCTGCTGGAACTGCTGCTCGGCAGCAAAGGCAAGGCTTCCGTTCCGGTGAACCGCAAGGTTACGGATATTGAGAAAAAGCTGGTCCAAACGCTTCTGCGCGTGATTCTCCGTGACCTGGGCGAAGCGTGGAGGAACGTGGCTGATGTCGCCTTTTCTGTACAATCGCTTGCCAGTGAGCCGACAACAATGTACGTCCTGTCTCCGGCGGAAGCCGTAATTGTGATCGCGGTTGAGGTGCGGGTGGGAGCTTCCTCCGGCCTGATGAATTTGGCAGTTCCTTCCATCTTCATCAAGCGCCTGCGGCACAAATTCGATCAACTGCAGAAAATTCGCCGGGCGGAATCTACCGAGAGTGACCAGCATTTTATCGCTCAGTTGCTGAAAGACTCAAAGCTGACCGTGGAAGTGCAGATTCCGAAGGGCGTGATCTCGGCCAAGACTTTGGTTGGCTTAGAACTGGACGAGGTTATCGTTCTTGACCATTCCATCGACCGCGAAGTCAGCGGATTTCTCAACGGTAAAGAGAA
>CAXTWT010000127.1:0-12305 GCA_964247955.1 uncultured Bryobacteraceae bacterium | reverse complement strand
AGGCGCGCAGAAGCTCCGGAAAACTGACGGACGGACGAATCTCCACTTGTGATTGGAATGGCTCAAAAATCTTGAGGTCGTCAACCACACGGCCGCAGACAAGGAGCTTCACCTGCTTGCTGCGGAGAAGGCGCAGTGTTTCGAGCAGATACTTAATGCCTTTCCGTTGATTGATCGTGCCGACAAAAAGAAGCTGTAAATGCCCCGAAGCCTCCGCTTTTGCCGGAGCGGGGTGGAAACGTTGCAGGTCAACGCCGTAGGGAACAACATCGATCAAATCGGCTGGTGTTCCATTTTCAATCAAGGTTTTACGGGTGAACGAAGAAGCACAGATAAAATGCGCAGCCATCTCCGTTTCCCTTGTTAAACGCTGAAAGTCCTCTTCCGGTAAAGCGAGTTCCCACTCTTTCTGTAAAGAAGCACTGCATTCCGGATGAGCAGCCAGTTCCTGTTGCAGAAGGCGGCGCACGCTGGCAGGATGCGGATGAACCTGGAACAAAATACCCGGACGGCAGTAGGCCGAAAAGGCGTGATAACCGTAATAACTGTAGCTTAGGAGCTTAGCGTTTGTCCTTTGCGCTAGGTGACCGGCGGAAGTTCCTAAAGCCGCATCAGTCCAGCGTTGCGCCCCTTGGCGGCGCGAAAATGAAACCCTCGGCATCTTATCGAGCAGAAAAGAAAGAGGACCTGACGGATAACACGGGCGCACCAGCGAGGACCGAAGCCCCGGCGCATAACGCGCCGTGAGCATACGGCGCAAGGATGCCGGCAGCAGCCGGGTAAGCGTTTTCGCCCATCCGCGATCCTGAGGCCAGTAAAGATCCGTGACTAAGGATTCCAGCAGGCCGGCTTCAGCCAAAGCTCGCGACACTTGATAGGCGTCTCGCGCTCCGCGATGGACTACGACAACTTTGCTGGATGAGTTAAAAGTGGTTTGTTCCATGGCCGTTCTTTCAGACAATTGAGTCAAAATGCGTTTTCAACTCCGCCGCCGCTTTTTTCCAAGTAAATTGGGAGGCTCGCTCGCGGCCGCGCATTTTTAGTTCATGGCGCATGGAGCTGCTTTGTAGAAGGCCGTGGAGAGCTTCGATGTGAGCTTCTCCTCTTGCCGGGTCCACGAGAATGGCGGCATCACCGGCAATTTCGGGCAGCGAGGATGCTTTGCTCGTGACGACCGGAGTTCCACAGGCCATGGCTTCCAGCACCGGCAAGCCGAAGCCTTCGTAACGTGACGGAAACCAAACAACTTCGGCAGCGGTATAAAGAGCTTTGAGCGCGTCGTCAGAAACAAAGCCTGCCATACGTGCATCCCCTCCCAACGCCTGCAGCTTCGCAACATAAGCAGGATCAGAATGGTTCACGACGACCAGGGTCAAATCACGGTGGAACTGTCTCAACCGGGGCCAAGCCTGCAGGATCAGGTCGGCGTTTTTGCGAAAGTGCAGCCCGCCGGGAATTAACAAAAAACGCCGCCGGTCGAGACCCGTTTCCGCTAAGTAGGCAAGACCAGCTTCCGTCACTGGTTCAAAGAAATGAGGAGTTACGGCGTTATGCACGACGCGAATACGGGAACGGATCGCAGGGAAGAAATGCGCCAAACGTTCCGCCGAAAAGTGTGACACCGAATGGAATAAATCCGCCTTTTGAGAAAGCTTCCGGTAAAGAAGCTGCCATTTGAATCGTTGTTGCAGGAATGTGCGATCCCGAAGATGAGCGAAATTCTCAAAGTAGGCGGCATCATGCACGGTAACAACGAGACGGGCGCGCCGAACAGGCACGTACGATTCACCGGTACAGAAAACTATCTGCGCCTCCGGCCAATACTGCTCCGCCTTTGGACTGTTGAATAAAAACCACCGTGCCTGCTGGCGTGATGTTTCAGAAGCGATAAAGCGGTATCGAAAGTTGTCCCAGGGTGCGCCGACCTGAGGAATAATTTGCGCATAATCAGAAGGGTCTGCCAAAACTTGAAGATCAACATCAGTCCGTTCTGCAAGGTGCGATGTCAATTGCCGCGCAACGCGCCCTGCACCGGTCGAATTATGGATGTTTCGAAGATGCACGTAGGCAAGCAGCCGAACCATTTTCCCCGTAGAAGCGCCGTGGTTCTGAATGTCCTGACAAACTGGCGGAGCCTCGGACTGTTGGAAAGCTGTGTCAGGCATGGGAGTGCTCCGGGTTAAATCTATGGAGAAACGGCAATTTAGCCACGAGTTGAGATGACAAAGCGGCTTTACTCGGAAGCCAGCGATAACGATGTCCCATCCGGCAGAGCAGGGAAAGTCCGGCAACAAACACGAGCAAAAGAGCCGAATTTAACGGCAGGGTCATGCTCGGCATTTCGTCACGTACAATGGCGAGCGCGGTCAGGAGAATGCTCGTTCCAACACCGGCGAGGAATGCCGGGCCGACACCAGGAGAAACAATTGACCTCCGCTTTAGGGCCAATAACACCAAAATCGAAGAAACCAAGTGAGCGCCTAAAATGATTGCCGCTCCTATGCCGGCGTTGCCGGGATGGAACAGGAAGAACGTAGCCGAAACCGCAACTAGAATCGCCCAGACGGTATTAATGAAGCCGCTTTGCTTGATCGAAACAATCGTGAGTCGGCCTGCTAGAGGCGCATTTCCCATATGCACCACGGCTGTGGTGAGACTCAGAACCATGGCCGCTGAAGCCCCTGAATAGGTTTTGCCGTAAAGCAACGTAAGCGCCCATGGGGCCAGAATAATGCCGATGCCGGCGAGCGTCAAAGACGTCAAAACAGCAATAAAGGAGCAGATTGCCATAATCCGGTCAGGGGTTTTGTCCTGATCGCCCTCGCAGTCTGCCATAACTGCCAAGCTGCTTTGACTGAGCAGGCCAGGAACAAGCGCCGCCATGTTGCGTAATTGATTGGCGATAGCGTAGAAGCCCATCTGAACCATGGATGTATCGGATCTGGCCACCAGCGACGTCAACCACCATCCGGCTGCATTGATTCCCACAAGTCCCGCAAGCTGAATCAGAGTGAACGACCAGACTTCACGCAGCATGGGCCCGACGGGAACGGTTGTGTCGACCCAGACGGGAGATGCCAATCCTAAAGGTCTGTACAAAAGAATGCACAAAAGAACTGCAGCGGTTGTCAGAAGCCCTTGGCTGCAAACCATGGAAGTAGGTCCGAGATGTGCCGTAACGGGCAGTAAAGAGATCATTCCGGCCCCAACGCAAAGAGAAAGGAACAGGATGCCGACCAAGCGGCGCTGACCTACCAGGAACCCCCGACAACACTCCAGTAAAATCATGCCCGCTGCGGAAAAAGCGGCCCAATGGAGAAGGGGCGTTAAACCTTCTTTCCGCAGAAGATGCGCAATGGGAGCTGAGCCAAGCCACAGAATGCCGGCTGCAATCGCCGCCGAGATCGCTGAAACAATCAGCAAAACCCGGGACAGGGTCGGGTATGCCGCTGATCCCAGCGGGTACTTGCCGGAAAATCGAGTTGCGGTTGCTCCAATGCCGCCAGCCGCATAAGTGCCGATGTTGTTGGCAGTGGCAATGGCCAGGGAGTATGCCCCAAATGTTCCTGCTCCGCCAATCCGGGCGGCCAGGAGGTTTGCCAGAAATCCCAGACCCCGCTCAATTACAACGCCAGCCCCAAGAGCAGTCGTGCCGCTCACCAAATACGCGGCAGCGCTCTTGGGAGGAGCAGGCGCGGAGTTCGCTGCGCTCCGCTCCTGCGGCTTTATCATTTCCTCGTCAAGCTGCGCAATCATGCTCCGTGCAACTCTCCCGCCGCATTGGCGTATTTGTAATATGAATCGTAGTAATCGGTATGGCCCTGCGACAGCGGATCAAAGTCATTCAGGATTGTGCCCATAATGCGCGCCTGATCGTATTGGAAGAGATCCCGCGCACTTATGGCAGTTTCGCGGTCTGTTGAACTGGCTCTCAGCACCAGGATGACGCCGTCAGCAGTTCCTGCCAGAATGCGCGCATCAGCCAGATGGAGCACGGGCGGCGTATCGATCAGGATCACATCAAACTCTCTAGCAAGGCGATCGAGCAAAGGTCGCAGCCGGGGAGAGTAAAGTAAGCTGCTCGGCTCTTCAGAACCGGAGCCGCTCGGCAGAACGAACATGCTCGGCACTTGCGAAGGCCGGCAGAACTGGTCGAGCGGTTCCTTTTCAAAATCGACATCGCCACGAAGGACGTCGCGGAAACCAACTTCATTGGAAATTCCCATGGATCTATGCAGCCGGGGCCGCCGCAGATCGCCGTCAATGATAAGAACACGCCGATTGGCCTGCGCAAGCGCGATTCCGAGATTGCAGGTTACCGTTGTCTTGCCTTCGCCAGCGCTGGGGCTGGAGATCACATACGATTTGCCCCGCTCAGAATCCTTGCCTTCCAGAAGAATGGAATAAGTAGTGCTGCGATAAGCTTCGGCAATCAGAGAGGCATGCGCTTTCCAGGTCGCCAGATCGACAGCCTGATCGGATTTGGATTCGGGGCTACCCGATTCCGAGGAGCCGGTCAGGAGAGCTGCCGAGGAAGATGGCTTTTCCAGCCTGTTGATGTAAATCTTGCTGAGCCCAACCCTCGCTGACGGGATAACGCCGAGCTCACGAACATTGAGGTAGCGTGGAGCTTCACCCGGCGTGCGCAGCACAGTCTCCGTTCTTTCCCGGAAAAAGGCAAAGCAAACGCCGACAACCGTACCCAAAATCAAACCCACTGCCATTGAGCGGAAGCGGCGAGGCATGATGGGCAGAGTAGGAACCATCGCGGCATCCACGGTACGAACCGTCGTAGCTTGCATAGCGGAAGCAAGTCCCGCTTCCTTAACCCTTTGTGAAAGAGTTTGGTAGAGCTGCTGCCCCGAATCCACGTCCCGGCGCAACATATTGATTTGCGTTTCCTGGCTGAGTTCCTGGGCCACTCGCGCCTCCTGGTTGTGATAGGCAGTCAAGAGCAGTTGCTCGCGCTGGCGAGCTGCTCCAAACTCATTGCGCATGCGATCCAGCACATTTACCTTTTTTGTCGCCAGTTCCGTCTCAAGTTCCCGAATTTGAGCTTTCAGCTTTTGTATCTTGGGATGAGCATCCGTCAAGGGAGGCATAGATTCGGCTAGCGTCCGGCGCAAATCAACCAACTTTGTCTGATAATCGCGAAGTTGCGTGTCATCAAGAATGATAGGCAGCGAATCAGGAGTAGCCGAGCGGCTGATCTCGTATTGCGCCTGCTTCGCCACGCGATCCGCTTGCGCTCTCGATAGCTCGGTTTGCAGTTCGCGCAGCTTCTGCTCCCCCACACTGCCGTTTTGCTGGCCACCCAGCAGAAAGCCGCCCCGGTCTTGAGCATTTTGCAGTTTTTTCTCCGATACGGTTAATTGTTCGCGAACGTCGGCTAATTGCCGCGACAGCCATTCGCCGGTTTTTTGGGCGTCGCTCCAGCGGATTTCACGATCCTGCTGCTGAAACTCAGATGTCAGCGCATTGCAAAAATCAGCGGCGAATTTGGCGTCCCAGGAATCACAAGTGACTTCCACCAGGCGAGTGAGACCGAGCGGCTTCACGGCAATGCTTTTCGCGGTGTAATCCGCAACTTCTTGCGGGGAATGTGGTTCGGAACCGGGCAGGTGAAGCATGCGCCTCAGCTTTAAAAAAGCGCCGTCGGGGGAAGTTGTGATCTGTTCCGCTTCCGGCATCATTCGATTGGCTGTCCGCCGGAGCAAAGTGTTGCTTTGTAACAGCTTGATCTCAGTCTGGGTATAAATCTCACTGGAAGCGGGGCCTGCTTGGCCCGTAGTCGCAACCGCGCGCATATTCATGAAATCGCCGTTAAGATTCTGAATATCAAGGGAAGTTCTCGCACGAAAAACGGGCTGCGTGCTGAGAGAGACCAAGAAGGCAACACCGGCGCCAACAGCAGCAAAGGCGGCAATCCTTTTTCGGTGCCGGACCAGCAGGTGATAATACTCTCCCGGCAGGTTCTTGGGCTCATCCTCCCCACTTGCCATTTGCAGCGTAGGTCTGATGCCAATGGCGTGACTTGGCTCGATGATCACGGGAACTCGGGCTTTGCCAGCCTCCAGGCGTCCGATTTTTTTCATATCCTCCACTGAGTTGTTTCCTTATGTACGAAATGAATGAAAGGGCTAAACAGATGAATTAGTGACGGTAGATCACAACCCCGGTCGCAATCTGGAGCGCCGCTTCGGCGGCGCGCCTGGTTGCCGACTGCGCCAGATTGCTCGGAATAAACAGAACATCATCGGCATGTAACTGCACATCCGGGTCTCTTCCTTCCAGAATTCTTTGTAAATCTACCGGCACCTCGTTCGTGCTGCCCGCCGATGCCCGCATGATGCGAGCCTTTTTGGGGGATGCATCATGGTCCAGCCCTTCCGCCAGCGCGAGCGCCTTCAGCAAAGAAATGCTGTCATGCGAGGTAAGTTGAAAACCGCCAGCCTTCTTCACCTGACCCATCACATAAACTATTTCGGCTTTCGGAACAGAAACTGTGTCGTTGGGACTGAGAAGAATATTGTCGACGGGATTCTTGGCTGTTGTTAAGCTGTCAACCGATACTTCCGCTATCGAAAATTGCCCGGATGCGTCGGTATGCGCATCGGGTAAGGGCAGCGTGCCCCAATGCACTTGCCGGGTAATCGTCAGCTTGGAGCCTGCATCCGGGCGGAACCCGCCCGCCAGCGAAATGATATCCAGCAGACGTTTCGGTCCTGTCAGTTGGTGAATTCCTGGATTATTAACCGCGCCGAGAACCGAGACCGGCTGGCTATGATACTCCAGAACGTTGATGGTGATCTGCGGAGAGTCGATGTATTTTGTTGATTTTTGGGTGAGTGCGTCGCGGAACTGTTCAACAGTAAGCCCAGCGGCGTTTAAGCGGCCAATCAAGGGCAAATCAATCGCGCCCGAAGGATCAACTCTTACCGGCTTGTCCGAAACATCGTCCAGATCCATCACGTGAATGCTGATCTGGTCGCCGGGACCCAGCACATACTGCATCGGCTGGTCGGTCCGCGTCATTTCACTGCCGGGAACCTGCGCCTGCATATTAATCCCAACGAAAGAAACAGAAATCAAGAACAATGCGAGAGATCGGACATGAAACATAAATCGAATCCTTATTCAGTAAACAAGCGGCAAACTGCCTCAATTACTCCTGCCAGCTTCCAGTGAGAATTTAAAAATTAACTAAATAAACTAATAACCTAAGACTAATTCTCCGAGCGTTTGCCCTATAGCGTTGATCCTATTTAGCCAAAACGCCTGGAAACATGTCAACGTATTCCAGTACGGCGTAAATTCAAACATTGATACTCGCAGTGGTACTCAAGCTAAGTGCAGAAAGCTATGTTTATGCGTATCAAAAATAAATACATTCTAAAAGTGGAAACGTAATATGAATGCACAAAGTTTTTGCTGTAAGTGCCAATGTGCAAACCTGATTACGGCAATCAGAAGTGTTTTAACCGGTTCTATAGATTATCCCAAGCTGCGGCAGTACCGGTACCTACAAATGCTTCATTCAAAGCTGGAAGAAATAAATGGCGCTTTCCTGCTATAGATTTCTTTCCAAGCGCTCGATATGTTTAGCAGAGATCCCTTGTTTCACAGCCGTATTTCTAAAAGCATTACTGCAAAATCGAGCTATCGTTAAACGCACTCTCCTAACGGATTGATGATTGGTTTAAATCTAAAATGACTTGGCATGTTCTAGACGTCGGCAATATCTGCACAAAAGAGTTCACGAGCGCACTTAACGAGTTTGTGCCCGTGATGGGCTGGTTGCCGGTTATGAGTTGGATTGGCTTTGCGCGAACCGACGAGAGCGAAATGCGTTTTCCTGATCCCCCATTTCCTTACCGGACGTTTCCGTTGCAGCGCGGATATCACCGTTTTCCTTTTACGTTGTTGTCCCGTTGGGATACTTCGCAGGTGAAGCGCATGTTGCGACGATCGGATGACCCTCAAAGCTCACCATTGGTTTGTTTGACGCCTTACTATGCTTCCGTCGCGGAAAGGTGGCCGGGTCCGGTAGTGTACTACCAGACCGATTTGACGTTCGGTTATGCCGGTGTCCGTCCGGCGCAGGTTCGCTCCTTAGATCAGCGTATGTGCCGCGCAGCAACTGCGGTTTGCCCAAATTCAAAACGGTTGGCTGAGTATATGGTCAGCGAGGCGCATTGCGACCCTGACAAAATTGATATTGTTCCTAACGCCACGCGCGAGTCGAATCTGCTTCCGGGCGCGCCCAAACAGGCTGCCGAATTGCCTGGTGACTTGAGCGACCTGCCTCGCCCGATTGCCGGAATTATTGGCAACATGGCTGCAAATTTGAACTGGTGCTTACTGCTCCGTGCCGTGGAGCAAACGCCTCAATACTCATGGGCATTTGTTGGCCCGACTCACATGGAGGTGCCGGAAGCGGTGCAACGCGAGGCTCGGGAAAAACTGTTGAGGTGGGGAGGCAGAGTGCGTTTTGTAGGCGGGAAACCATACGGCCTCCTGCAGGATTATGCTCGTGCGATTGATGTGGCGGTGTTGCCGTATCGACGAAAGGAGCCTACTTTTTCCGGTAGTTCGACTCGTTTTTACGAGCATCTATCGGCATGCCGGCCCATGATTGCCACACGCGGGTTTGAAGAACTGCTGCACAAGGAGCCTTTGCTGCGGCTGGTTGATACGCCGGAACAATTGGCAGTCGAGTTGGACGACCTGGCCCGCCGTAATTTTTCGGACGGATGGGAGCAGGCCCGTTGGCAGGCCAGCAAACAAGGAACGTGGCAAGTTCGAGCAGCCATGGTCATGACGGCGCTGAAACGGCGATGGAAAGGGGAGCTTCATTTACCAGACCCTCTTCCCCCCTTTGATTCCAACACGCCTTACCCGGAAGGATTGCCGTCGGAGAAACGGCCTCAGTTTGCAATGGCAACTCCTGATTAGACAGGCTACAGCGTTAAGCGGTTCCCTCGCCGTCCAGCCAATGGCGGAGCAGTTGTTCGGGAGATCCTGCCAGATCGATAATCTCCTTGCCCGTTGACCCATCCGGCCGAATGTACTCTGCGTCGATGCCGTCAGGGGTGGGGCGCAGTTGGCACCAACGTCCCTTGGCCTCCAGGCGCAAAACGGTATCGATCCAAGCCATATAAACCTTGGCTCGCAGGCGATGCCCGGCGGCAGCCGCCTCATCGAACAATTGCCGGGTATACTCGGAGTTCTTCAGCTTCTCCGCCCACGGCGCTGCCTGCAAGGCGCGGTTTCGCTCGTCCTGCTGGCGTTGCACGGTGCCGGGGTCGCGCTCTTCCCGAGATTCCAGATTTTTCAGCGAGTTTTCAAGGCTGTCGAGAAAGTCCATATTTCTACCTTACTGGGCGGAGGTTAGGCGAAACAATAAGGTCCTTTGACAGCTACACTGGTAGATATCACATGGGTCATCCGGAGTCCGGCACGGTGGCCGTGCTGGCGGAAAAGCCTTCGGTCGCGCGCGATATTGCCCGCGTGCTGGGGGCAGATAAAAGAGGCGAGGGATTTCTACATGGCAACGGATATGTAGTCACTTGGGCCGTCGGTCATCTTGTGGCTTTGGCCGAGCCGCATGAAATCAATCCGAACTGGCGGCGCTGGACGCGGGAACAGTTGCCGATGCTTCCGGCGGAATGGCCGCTGGTTATTTATCCGAAGACCAAGGACCAGTTCGATGTTGTGCAAAAGATTCTGAACTCGTCGCGAGTGGCGCGGGTGGTGTGCGCGACGGATGCGGGCCGCGAAGGCGAACTGATTTTCCGCTATATTTACCAAGCGGCGGAGTGTCGCAAACCGGTGCAGCGGCTCTGGATTTCGTCGCTGACTCCTGACGCGATTCGAAGAGGGTTCGATCAGTTGCGTCCGGGCGCGGATTACGACTCGCTGGCCGATGCCGCCACGGGACGCAGCCGCGCGGATTGGCTGGTCGGCATGAACTTGTCGCGGGCGTACTCGATTGGCTACCGCGAAGAGTTGTCCGTTGGGCGCGTGCAAACGCCCACGCTCGCCATGATGGTCGAGCGGGAGCTGGCGATCCGAAAGTTTGTTCCCGAAGACTATCTGGAAGTTCTTGCGACATTTCGGCCTCAAGGCAAGCCGGAAGATCAGCAGTACCAGGGCACCTGGTTTCGAACCCTCCCCGGAGATAAATCACCCCCTGATGACCTTCAGAAAGCCATGCGTCTGCCTCCTGATGGGAAAGAGGCTAATGAGATCATCGAGCGGGCACGGACCGGAGAAAAGCGGATTGAATCGATGACGGGCGAAACGCAGCGCTTGGCTCCGCCGCTGCTTTATGATTTGACCGAACTTCAGCGACACGCGAACCGTTTATTCGGGTTCAGCGCGCAGAAGACGCTGAGCGTGGCGCAAGCGTTGTATGAGAAACACAAGCTCATCAGTTATCCGCGCACGGACAGCCGATACCTGTCCCAAGATGTGGCGCAGACAATTCCGCGCGTGGTGAATGCTGTTCGGGAGCCTTACGAAAAAGATCTGGCGCCCGGCACGGGAGAACGCCCGCTCAGCCGACGGTTTGTGGATGATGCGAAAGTAACCGATCACCATGCCATTATCCCGACAGCGACTTCTCCTGCCAAAGCCGGTCTCGATGGGGATGAGCGCAGAATTTATGACCTGATCTGCCGACGTTTGTTGAGCGCGTGGCATGACGACCATATCACCGCAGTTACAACGGTAATCACTTCTATTACTAACGGCAGCGTGATTGACCGGTATCGCAGTACGGGTAGCGTGGTGCGGCAAGTTGGATGGAAGGTTCTGGATTTGCAGGCGACGGCCCGAAGAACCGGCAGCGAGGCGGAAAATGCCGAGCCGACCCTGCCGCCGGATTTAAGGCAAGGCCAGTTGCAGGACTTGGACGAGATCGAAGCAGTTCAGAAGAAGACCAGACCGCCTCGGCGGTTTACGGAAGCTACCCTTCTAACAGCTATGGAGACAGCTGGAAAGAGCCTGGAAAATCGCGAGTTGTCCGAGGCCATGAAAGAGTCAGGTTTGGGAACTCCGGCGACCCGCGCTGCCATTATTGAAACGCTTCTCAAGCGCGAGTACATCACGCGCAACGGCAAAACTTTGGAAGCGACAGATAAGGGAGTCCGGCTGATTGAGGTCGTACACCCTGATGTCAAAAGTCCGATCATGACCGGCCAGTGGGAAGCCTATCTCCGGCGCATCCAACAGGGCGGCGCGCAACTTAAGCCGTTTCTGAGCGGAATTGAGGAGTACGTGCGTACGGTGCTCGACAAAGTGGAAGAAGCGCCGAAGCCGCAGCCCGCCGCATCTGCTGCCTTGCCGGAAGCGACGCCGCTTTTTGAAGAGGTTGCCACATCTCCGCTTCCCTTGCCGTCTCTCGACGGTGATGGACTAACACAGGTGTTGTCGGAGCATTTTCGGTTTCAATCGTTTCGTCCGAACCAGGAAGCCGTATGCCGCGCTGCCATTAGCGGGGATGATGTGCTGCTCGTCATGCCGACCGGTTCCGGCAAATCGCTTTGCTATCAACTGCCGGGATTGGCTCGCGGCGGAACCACGCTGGTGATTAGCCCTTTGATCGCTTTAATGGAAGATCAAGTGGCGAAGCTGAAAGAACTGGGTTTTCGCGTGGACCGCATTCACTCGGGCCGGGATCGCGCCGCTTCCCGGCAAGCCTCGCTTGATTATCTGCATGGCCGATTACAATTTCTGTTTGTCGCGCCGGAACGCTTTCGCGTGAGCGGTTTTCCTGAAATGCTGGCAAAGCGGAAACCTGCTCTGGTTGCCATTGACGAGGCCCACTGTATTTCACAATGGGGCCATGATTTTCGCCCTGATTACCGGATGCTCGGTCAATACTTGCCGTCGCTTCGTCCTGCTCCGGTGATGGCGCTGACAGCGACGGCAACGCCGGTGGTGCAGCGCGACATCGTGCAGCAATTGGGCCTTCCGCAGCCAAAACAGTTTATTCACGGGTTTCGGCGCGACAACATTGCGATTGAGGTTGTGGAAGCGCTGCCCTCCGAGCGGATCGCACAAGCCCGCGCGATTTTGTCGGACGATGCGCATCGACCGGCGATTATCTACGCTCCCACGCGCAAGCAGGCGCAGGCCATCGCTTCTGAACTGTCAGCCGATTTCCGTGTGGCCGCCTATCATGCGGGTCTCGATGCCGATCATCGGCAACGCGTGCAGGAGCAGTTTCTGGCAGGTCAGATTGATGTAATGGTGGCGACGATTGCGTTCGGTATGGGCATTGATAAGCCGAACGTGCGAAC
>CAXTWT010000126.1:0-12408 GCA_964247955.1 uncultured Bryobacteraceae bacterium | reverse complement strand
GCTGCGCCCCCGGCGATCTTAGCAGCATCCGCGCCGGTGCTTTCCGCCCCTTTTCTGCTGTAAAAATCGGTTTGAACATGAACGCGCTGCCCGTCGGTGGTGCTGATTTCCGTCAAGGCCAACGTCAACTCGGATAAGCCCTGCACGCGTCCGGCTGCCTGCGCGGTGATGACTTTGCCCAGCACCTTCGATCCCCGGTCAGCAATGATGAAGCCGTCAACAACGATGGGTGCCGCGAGAGACCCCCGAAAGGTATCACCAGGGTAGTTATGATCGGAATCCAGCGTTTCGCCCAGACGGATCGCCAAGTTCGTTCCAGCCTGTAGCGTCACCACATGCGGTTCCCGAACCGGGGAAGCGGGCGCGGCTGGTTCTACCGGGGCAGGAATCGGCGCGGGCAGGGGCGGCGCTGTCTCCTGAATAGGCGGGTAAGATGTTCTCGTAGACGCAGGGGCGGTATTCGTGGTCGGCGGATAGCTTTGCGCGATTACCGTGATCGGTTCCTTTGTCTGCGCCTGGGTGGGGCGAACCGGTTTTGGCCTGGCTTCCGGCTTTACCTCCGGCAATGGTTTCGGCTCGCTACGGGCTAGGACAGCCGGTTCCGGTGTTAGGGAAGATTCCGGCGCTTGACTGGATTCCGGCGCAGGAGAAGCGGCAGCAACGGCTGTGTCCGGAACCTCATCCATGCGCACGTAGAGCAACGCGCTGCCCAGCGCCACTACGACCCCAATCAGAAACGCAGCGGCAACTTTGACCAGATTTGACGACACCACAAGTACACCCCGCTATAAGGGAAACGTAGTTTTTAGACTCTACGTTTCGGGACAGATAGTTAAAATAAAGTCATCGAATGATGGACGGATGCCTTTTTGACTTTCCGCGCTCGTACGGGGTCGGATCGATCTCGATTAGCCCGGCAACGGTATTGGCGCCCATGGCCGGAGTCACCGACACAGTTTTCCGCCGTTTGATCCGCAACCAGGGCGGCTGCGGCCTGTTGATGACCGAGTTTACCAGTTCTCACGGGGTAGTCAGCACGAAAACAGCACGGAAGCCGACCCGGAACTTTCGCTATCTGTACTTCGAGCAGGAAGAACACCCGATCACCTGTCAGCTTTTCGGGTCCGATCCGGCGGTCATGGCGGAAGCGGCTCAGGTGTGCGAGGACCGGGGATTCGATGTTGTCGACATCAATTTCGGCTGTCCCGTCAACAAGGTGGTCAAATGCAACGGCGGCTCCGGCTTGCTGCGCGATCTGCCGCTGGTCGAATCAATCTTGCGGACGGTTCGGGCCGCCATCACAATTCCTCTTACCTGCAAATTCCGCTCCGGCTGGAACGATCGGGAACTGGTGGCGGTGCGGATGGCGAAACTGGCGCAAGATTGCGGACTGGCTGCCGTTGCGCTTCACCCGCGCACCCGTGAACAAGGCTATAGCGGTCGCGCCGATTGGTCCCATATCGCTGCCGTGAAAGCGGCGGTGAAGATCCCTGTGATCGGCAACGGCGACGTCGAAAAGCCCGAGGACGCCCTGCGCATGCACCGCGAAACGGGCTGCGATGCCGTCATGATTGGCCGTGCTGCTTCGTTTAATCCCTGGATTTTTCGCCAAATCGATGAGTATCTGCGTACCGGTTCTTACTTCGTGCCGCCCGACAGCGAGCGCTACCGGATGATGAAGACTTATTACCTGATGCTGCAGGAACATGGAGAATCGGACGCGGTCGGCAAAATGAAGCAGTTTGCTACGTACTTCACTCATGGCGTGCGGAACGGCTCCAAGCTGCGCACGGAAATTTACCGTTCGCAAAGCATCAGCCAAATCCTGGAGATGGTGGACAGCTTCTTTACGGACCAGTTGATAGGCAGTCAAGTTCTGGAGTGCGCTGAAGTCGCTTGAAACAGATTCAGCTCATTACAGACGGAGCCTGCCTAGGCAACCCCGGCAAGGGCGGCTGGGCGTGCATCTTGCGCTATGGCGAGCATAAGCGAGAGTTGTTCGGTTGCGAGGGGCACACCACCAATAACCGCATGGAAATTACGGCGGCGATTGAGGGCTTAAAGCGTTTAAAAGAAAGCTGCTCGATTGAAATCATTACGGATTCGAATTACCTCAAAAACGGCATCACCGTCTGGATTCACGGCTGGAAGCAGAAGGGCTGGAAGACAGCGGGAAAGAAGCCGGTAGTGAACCAGGATCTTTGGATGCTTCTGGATGAACTGGTAAAGCCCCACCAGATCCAGTGGACCTGGACCAAAGGCCATGCTGCCCATGAAGACAATAACCGCTGCGATGAACTGGCCACCCAAGCCGCCCGAGAGCAGATCACCAACACACGTTCTTCGTCCCTGGCCGTATGACTGCGGGCAAGCGTATCTGTTTATTCGGCGGAACGTTTGACCCGATTCACAACGCTCATCTGCAAATCGCGGAGGAGGCCCGAAAGCGTTTTGCTCTCGACCAAATCCTGTTTATTCCTGGGGCTAATCCTCCGCATAAAGACGAAACACAGGTCACGCCCTTTGAAGAGCGTTTTGAGATGGTGCGGCTTGCCTGCAAGCCTTACCCGGCCTTTCTCGCGTCCCGGCTGGAAGAAGGCGCGGAACGCAGTTACACGGTTGACACTTTGGAGCGGTTTCGGCCTCAACTGCAGCGGGAAGACGAATTGTTTTTCCTGATTGGAGCCGATGCTTTTGATGATCTCCAAACCTGGAAGCGTTGGCAGGACGTCTTAAAACTTACCCGGTTTATTGTGGCAGCCCGGCCCGGAAAAACGTACCAGGCACCGCCAGGCGCAACCATATTGCGCCTGGATGATCTCAGTCTTCCGGTTGCCAGCACCACTATTCGATCCCGGCTGCAAGCGGGGCAACCCACGCCGGAACTGCCCGACTCCGTGCGGCGCTTTATCGACGCTCACGGCTTGTATAAAGCAAATAATGTTCCGGATTAATACCCAACTGCTGCTCTGGTTTTATGCATTTCGGCGTTTTCCAAATCTTCCAGGAAAACGTAGTAGGAATTCCCCTCACAAACTACGCGAACGGTATGATTGTCAAAGCCTTCGCCGTTGAGTTCCACCCGCGCGCCTTCCGGCAAACGCAGAAGGGTTCCGATGCGGACACGGCCGTGTCCGTCCGGAATGATTTGAATAGCCGACGTATTTTTGGCTAATACGTAAAATGTTTTGGCGTAATCCGCCGTTAAATCTGACCTGTTTAAGTTCAAATTGGTATCCAGGTGCTTAGAATTGTACCTGTAACTTCTCCGAGCGTCAACGAAAAAATGAAAGCTCCCCGTAAGTTCCCGTATATGCTAGAGAAACGATGAACAAAGCAACTGTCATATCGGCCTTGTTAGCTTTAGGATCGCTGTCCCTATGGGGGGCGGAACCGGTCCGAGTCACTATGAAAAACGCCGGGGGCGAAAGTGTTGGAACGGCATTGATCTCGCCGGTAGGAAAAAGTTCCGGCCACGGAGTGAATATCAAGCTGAATCTGAAGAATTTGCCTCCGGGCGAACACGCAATCCACATTCATCAGAACGCAAAATGCGAACCGCCCGGATTCACCTCCGCTGGTCCGCATTTCAACCCCGAAGGCAAAAAACACGGCATGCAGAACCCGGATGGCCCGCACGCCGGAGACATGATGAACTTCGCCGTCGGGAAAAACGGAACGGTCAAGACCACCGTTACCGATCCCAACATCAGCCTGGGCGAAGGCGCCAACTCGCTTTTCAGCAACGGGGGTACCGCGCTGATGGTTCACGAAAAAGCCGACGACATGAAAACCGATCCGGCCGGAAACGCGGGTTCCCGCATCGCCTGCGGCGTAATTACCAAGTAATATGGCAGTGCGGCTGGGCAGGTGCGCAAATTCCGGCAATTGCAGTGTTGCCGACAGCAGACAGACGGTTCACGTTCCTGAAGGCAGTTCTTTCATCTGCCCGGAGTGCAAGCGCACCTTAATAGAAATCACACCCGCAGGCAAGAGCCGACCGCCGGTATCCTTATGGGCCCTCATCCCTGTACTACTTTTGCTGGCCGGATTGGGGTATACCGGCTATCAATTTTTTAAAAACCGTTCCACTCCTGAGCAGCCGCCCGCAATCGGCAATACACCCGTAACGAGCAGCACCCAAGCATCGCTGCGCCTCTGCGGATCAAATACCATTGGCGCGCAGCTTGCCCCTGCCCTGGTCAGCGCATTTTTGAAAGGGAATGGAAGCAGCGATGTAAAAGTGACGGCGAACGGCACGGATGAATCAAGCATCACCGGCGCAACGAACGGTGAAACCCAACTCATCACTGTCAAAGCGCACGGTTCTGCCACGGCGTTTGAAGGTTTGCGGGATGGTTCCTGCGATATCGGCATGGCTTCCCGCAAGATCAAGGACACGGAAGCGCAATCCCTTTCTAACTTAGGCGATATGACCTCGCCGGCGAACGAGCATGTCCTGGGCCTTGACGGAATCGCCGTGATTGTCAATCGTGCAAATCCCGTATCCAGCTTGACGATGCAGGATCTTGCCAATCTGTTTTCAGGAAATGGTGAAAGAAAAATACAGTTGTACGCGCGCGACGAAAAATCCGGAACTTATGATACGTTCAAAGCCCTCGTTCTCGGCAATCGAGCCTTGGCAAGCAATGCAAAACGCTTTGAAGACAGCCGCGCTTTATCGGACGCAGTTGCGAACGACCCGAACGGCATCGGCTTCGTGGGTCTCCCCTACATCGGCAGCGCCAAAGCAGTAGCGGTTTCGGAGCGGGGCACGCGGGCGCTGCTTCCCAATAAGTTCACGGTTGCTACCGAAGACTACCTGCTGTCCCGCCGCCTATACCTTTACACAAGCTCCAGCCCGAAACCGTTAGCCCGCAAATTCGTCGATTTCGCGCTGTCCAAAGCAGGCCAAGACGTGGTGGCCGAAAGCGGCTTTGTGGAGCAAAACGTACAAATTGAGACCACGGCGGAAGCAGTTTCAGACGCCTCTCCACAGTATCAGCAAATCACTCGCGGAGCGCAAAGACTGTCGCTCGATTTCCGCTTTCGCACCGGCTCCAGCCAGTTGGACAATAAATCACTTGTTGACACCGACCGGGTGACCGGCTTGTTGTCTGATCTGCATTACACGGGTCAGAATGTTTTGCTTTTGGGCTTTGCCGACGGCACCGGCGCTCCCGCCAAAAACCTCGCGCTTTCCAAGGAACGCGCCAAGGCTGTTGCCGACAATTTCGGGCAGCGCGGCATCACTCCGGGCCTGGTGACAGGTTTTGGAGCTGACATGCCTATCGCCTCGAATGACACGGACGAAGGCCGCCAGAAGAATCGGCGAGTCGAAATCTGGATTAAGAAGTGAGTTCGATACACTAACCTCGGCATGAAACACACATTCGTTGCGGCGCTTTTCGCGGCAGCAGTTCTGATCCCGTCGCTCCGTCCGCAAGAAAAAGGAGACCGCTCCCCCTTTAGCGGCCGTTGGGATCTGACGATCAAGACGGACAAAGAAACATATCCCTCGTGGATGGAATGCACGAATGAGAACGGCAAGCTCGCCGTGCGGGTTGTCGGACGCGTGGCCAGCGTGCATCCGGCTCAGAACGCCAGATTGGAAGGCAACGAACTGACGTTTACCACACAGGAGTACTTCGGCAAGGAGATACCCGTCACCTGGGAGTTCCATGAGGAGGGCGGCAAGCTGCTCGGCAAACAAAAGCGCTCAGACGGCGTGACAGGGGACATCACCGCTGACCTTGCGCCCGCGCTGGATCGCCCCATGCCTGCGCGTTGGACGAAGCCGACTCCGCTTTTTAACGGCAAAGACTTGACCGGCTGGGAACCCTTTGTGCAGGAACCCGGCAAGCCGGTGGAGAATCATTACGTAGCTCGGAACGGCGAACTGGTGAACGAAGCTCCCGGCGCAAACATCCGCACGACGCAGAAGTTTTCAGACTTTAAGCTGCATGTCGAGTACAACTGCCCGCCCGACGGCAACAGCGGCGTGTATCTGCGCGGACGCTATGAAACACAGGTGGAGTATGAGCCTGCCGGGAAGAACGACCAATTTCACGGCATGGGTTCCATTTACGGCTTTCTCGCGCCGGCCGCTAAAGCACCTCCACGGCCCGGACAATGGGAAAGCTACGACATCACTCTCGTGGGCCGCACAGTTACGGTTGTGCGTGACGGCATAACCATTATCAACAGCCGGAAGATTCCCGGCATCACCGGCGGCGCGCTCGACAGCCATGAAGGCGAGTCGGGGCCGATCTACATCCAAGGCGATCACACTGGCGGCATGAAATACCGCAACATCACCATTTCCGTGCCGCAAACTTAACGCTTGCACATGGCCGGATACTGTTTTTTCAAGGCCATCAGCTTCGGCATATCGTTGTACACGATATAAGGATAGGTGGGATTGTTCTGCATGAACTTCTGATGGTAATCTTCCGCCGCGTAGAAGCCCTTTAGCGGAGCCACCTGCGTGACAATCGGACGTTCGAATACTTTCGCCGCATTTAATTTTTGAATATAGGCTTCCGCTATTTTCTTTTGCTCGTCATCGGCATAAAAAATGGCGGAACGGTACTGCGTGCCGGTATCGGGACCCTGGCGGTTCAACTCCGTCGGATCGTGGGCAATAGCGAAATACACTTTCAGCAGTTCGCCGTAAGTGATCTGTGACGGATCGTAAGTGATCTTGACCGATTCGGCATGTCCGGTCCGGCCCGTGCTGACGGTCTCATAATGCGCAGTGGATTTCTCGCCGCCGCTGAAGCCGGAAACCACATCCGTGACGCCTTTCAGATGCTCAAACACGCCTTCCACACCCCAGAAGCATCCACCTGCAAGGACCGCAGTTTCTTTGCCGTGCGCCGGCGCTTTCGTTTGGTCCACTGACGGGTCAGGAAACGTGCTTTTTGAATCCGCAAACGCCAAGGATGCAAACAAAGCAAGGAAACAAGCTTTTTTTAACATGGGTACCTATCAATTAGATGGTACAGCCCGCAAAAGGACTCGCGCGGGAGATCCGTCCGCGCCTTGAATGCGAAGCGGCAAACAAATCAGATCATACAGGCCGTCTTCAATTCCTCCCAGGTTCAGCCCTTCCACGATCCAGATTTCGGCGGAAAGCAGGATCTGATGAGTTTCCTTACCGTCGCCCGCAAAAAGGCCGACAGACAGATAATCGACGCCGATCAAGGAAACGCCCCGGTCGGCCAGGAACTGCGCGCCGGAAGCATTGATAGCGACAAAACCGGGCTGAAACTCGCGGTCATGCCAGGGAGCTTGAGAGTTGCGCGTTCGCAGCAGAATTCGTTCTCCCCTTTCGATCCCGTGAGGTTCTAACTCCCTTCGTGTGACAACCGCGCAATCGAGCGGCATTCCGATCACCCGCGCTTGCCCGATGGCCGTTTCCAGCGGAAACTGATCAATGCCCACGCCGTCCGCCAGGAAATGATAAGGCGCATCCATATGGGTGCCGGTGTGAGCAGTCATGCGGCAAAGGGTTACGTTAGCGTCAGCGCCTCCTTCGATTTCGGAGATGCGCTCGAAGGTCGGTTCCGGGTCTCCCGGCCAGTGCGCGATGCCGGTATACAGCGGAAGAGATACGTCAATCCAGGAAGAGTGATGGGACATTGATGAACCTATTCCCTACAGCCGGTAGGCGCTGCGCACCAAGCCGTTTGTGAGAGCCTGCGCTACCGCAAAAGCCTCCTCCTCATCCAGCCGATGATCCATGACAAGCCGCGCCAGGAAGGCGCAATCAACCCGCCTTGCCACATCATGCCGCGCCGGAATTGACAGAAACGCCCGCGTGTCGTCGTTAAAGCCGACCGTGTTGTAGAAGCCAGCCGTTTCCGTAGCCCGTTCGCGGAAGCGCATCATGCCTTCGGGGCTGTCATGAAACCACCAGGGCGGCCCCAGCCGCAGGCACGGGTAATGACCGGCCAAGGGAGCCAACTCGCGGCTGTAGGTTGATTCATCGAGCGTAAACAGAATCAAGGTAAAGTTTGTCTGGTTGCCGAAGCAATCCAGCAACGGCTGCAACGCATGGACATAATCCGTGGCGGTCGGAATATCCGCGCCCACATCCCGGCCAAACTTCTCGTAAAGGGTCCGGTTGTGATTGCGGAAGCTGCCGGGATGAATCTGCATAACCAGCCCGTCTTCCACGCTCATACGGGCCATTTCCGTCAGCATCCCGGCGCGAAACAGTTCCCGTTCTTCCTCCGACGTATCCCCGCTGACAGCTTTTCCGAACAGATCAGCGGCCGCTCCCCCGCTCAGGTTTGCGGTCTGCACCGTGGGGTGCCCGTGATCGGTCGCGGTACAGCCGAGCTTTTGGAAGCGCGCCCGCGCTTTGCGCAAAGCCGCCAAATATCCGCTCCAGTGGCCGGTGTCTTCGTTGTGCAGTTCCCCCAGCTTTTGGATGTTGCCCGCGAAGTTGGCGAAGTCCGGATCAACAACGGAATCAGGGCGAAAGGTGGGAATGATGCGGGCCTTCCAGCCGGATTTCTGTATGGCCTCGTGATACTGGAGCGAATCCAGCGGAGAATCGGTGGTCGCCAGAACTTCTAATTTGAAACGCTCGTACAGCGCGCGCGGCAGGAATTCAGGGGACGCGAGCTTTTCGCTGATGACATCGTAGTAGCGATCCGCATTTTGCGGGCTTAGCCGTTCCTCCAAGCCGAATAGTTCTTCGAACGAATAATCCAGCCACAAGCGCGTGGGCGTGCCGCGAAACAGGTAGTAGTTTTCCGCAAAAATTCGCCAGACCCGGCGCGGATCGTCAATCTTCGCCTGACGGATACCCAGCGACTCCAGCGGGATGCCCTGGCTGTACAGCATCCGGTAGATGTAATGATCGGGAATAACTAACAGCTCGGTCGGGTTCGGAAACGGCGCATTCTGCGCAAACCAGCGCGCTTCCGTGTGACCGTGGGGGCTGATGATCGGCAGGTCCGCAACCGACTCATACAAGCGCCGGGCCAGCGCGCGCGTACTTTCATCAGCCGGAAAGAGCCGATCTTTATGCAGCATGGAAGTCATTTTCAAAATCATATCCTGGGGCCGCTAAACTGAAGTGTAGTCCTCTTTGCCGATGCCTTCTTTTTTCTTTCCGGTTCCCTCCGCATGAAGACGCTGCTTCAGCCCGTTACGCGCCGCTATCAGCGCTGGATGCTCAATTGGGAAAATGAACTTTGCTTTCGCTCGACGGACCGCATCAGGCGGCCGTTCGAGTACGGTACTGAGTGGGCCGCGAACTGGCCGTTACTTGACGGGTGCCGTCCGCAGACGGCGAATCCTGTAGATTTTCTCGCCTGTTATAACAAGCGCGCTATTGCGCACAGCGCCCAATTCTTCGGCTACGCTCCTCCCGAGCGTTTCGAATTGCGCGACAACTGGCTGCAATTCGAATCTCCGGCTCCCACGCCGTTCCGCGAAAACAACACGGTGCGCGGCCTGTGGTTTCCGGCCAAAAAGGAAAGCCGAAAGGCGGTTGTGGTGCTGCCGCATTGGAACTCCAAACTTCCGCAGCACAACGCTCTGTGCGCCGGTTTACAGAAGCTGGGCATCAGCGCGCTGCGGCTCAGCCTGCCTTACCATGACGCGCGAATGCCGGCGCATCTGGCTCGCGCCGATTACGCCGTTTCCTCAAACATTTGCCGGACCATTGACGCCACCCGGCAAGCCGTGATCGATACCCGCGCCTGCTTTGACTGGCTGCAGGGAGAAGGCTACACGCAATTGGGCATTGTCGGAACGAGCCTGGGGTCATGCTATGCGTTTCTTGCCAGCGCGCATGACGAGCGCATTGGCGTGAATGTGTTCAATCACTGCTCCACGTATTTCGCCGACGTGGTCTGGGAAGGGCTTTCCAGCCGCCACATTCGCGAATCTCTGGAAGGGGAGGTCAGCCTGGATCTGCTGCGCCAATGGTGGCTTTGCATCAGCCCTCCGAGCTACTACGATCTTTTCACCGCCAAGGCCCACCGCTCGAAGTTCATTTACACCCGTTACGACACGACGTTTCCCCCGCATTTGTCAAAGCAAGTGATCGAGGGCGCCCGCAAGCACCAGTGGGACCATAGTGTCACCGTGCTGCCGTGCGGCCATTACACCATGGGCGAGTTTCCTTTCAAATACATGACCGGCTACGGGATTTGCTCTTTTTTGATGCGCAATCTATGAAAGATAGGCGCAAAACCAGGAGTTACTGCATCGAACGCACCATGAGCAGCGCACATTTGCGAAGGGCCGCTTTCATTCTTTGCGCGGCCTTTCTCGGTTCGACTTTACCGGCCCAGACGCAGCAACAAAGCGGAGGTGGATCATCAACAACGGGCGCAGGCAGCGGAGGATCAGGAACGAGCGCCGCTACTTCCCTTACATTGTCTCCGCAAATCAGCGATCAAAGCTATCGGGGCAGCGTTCCCCAAGGGCAGGCTTCCGCTACTCCCATTGCGTTAAGCCTGGGTGACGCCATCAATCGAGGCTTGCGGGCGAACTTGGGTTTGTTAACCAGCGAACAGGCCAGCCGCGAGAGTCGCGCGCAACGTTTCCGCGCGTTGAGCGGACTGCTGCCGAGAGTGACCGGGCAGATCAGCGCCACGGAGGAGCAGATCAATTTGCAGGCGCTGGGAGTCTCGTTTGGTTTTCCGCCCGGTTTCGGTGTTTCGATCCCGAAAATTGTCGGGCCTTTCGGCTACCAGACGGCGCAGGTCAGCGCGGAAGTTCCGCTGTTTGACTACAGCGCCATCAGCAGCTTCAAGGCTTCGCGGGAGGAAGTCAAAGCTTCGATTCTGTCGATCAAGAACGCCCGCGATCTGGTGGTGCTGGGCGTAGGCTACGCTTACCTGCAAATTATTGCCGACGCCGCGCGGATCACCGCCACACAAGCCGAAATCGATGCCGATAATGCGGTTTATGTAAACGCCGCGCGCCGCCATGACGCCGGAACCGCCATCGGCATTGACGTGCTGCGCTCGCAGGTGGAGTTGAAGCAGCGACAGCAGGCGCTTATCGTGGCGAAGAATCAATTCGAGAAAGACAAGCTCAGCTTGGGCCGGGTGATCGGCCTGCCCATCGGACAGGATTTCACGGTCGCCGATCCCGCCCCGGCGATTCCCTTGACGGCAATCAGCCTGCAGGACGCACTGGCAAAGGCGTATGACAACCGGCCCGACTATCAAGCGGCAAAGGCGCGCGTGACGGCTGCGGAATGGTCGCTTCGCTCCGCAAAGGCCGAACGCTATCCGACGCTCAGCGCCAACGGCTATTACGGAGATCAGGGCATTCACTTGTTCACCAACTCGCATGGCGTGTTTAACGCCACGGGAGCGCTGCAATTCAACATCTTCGACGGAGGCCGCATTAAGGCGGACATTCTTGAAAACGATTCCGAGCTTCGCAACCGGCGCAGCGAATTGGAGAACCTGCGCGGCCAGATTGATAATGACGTGCGTAACGCCCTGCTGGATCTGACCTCCGCGACGGCGCAAGTGGATGTAGCGCAAAGCAATCTTCAGCTTGCCAGTCAGACTGTGCGTCAGGCGCAAGATCGCTTTTCCGCAGGCGTCACCAATACGGTAGAGGTCGTGCAGGCCCAGCAGGCCCTTGCGGACGCGAACGAGAACCTGATCTCAGCGCAGTATCAACTTAACGTGGCAAAGGTGGAGTTGGCCCGCGCTCTGGGGCTGGCAGAACAGGGCGTGCAAGCTTACTTCCGGCAAAAACAACCGTAAGCTGATTTAGTGCTGACCTTGTTACAGGCAAGCACTTACTCCCGTAGTCCGGGCCTAATGCACTGGCGCGAGCAACAGGGCATTACTAAAATTTGTACTGCCTACAAAAAGAGCCTTAAACGTTCGACCTTCCGCAGACCAAAAGTTGGCTGTATCAGACAGAATGGATTCTAATGTGGTTAAGTCCTGCCGAGGCAATGCCAACAAGTGATCGGCTCCGTCAAAAATAATAAGCCAGCCTTTTCCCTCGTCAAGATCGCGTAAACATTCTTCAAGCGAATCCCAATTGCGACGGTAATAGTTCGGAAACGACAGAGCTTTCCCGATTGCGTCAAGCAACCCCGTTTTTGACGTGATTCCAGAGAGATCTACCCGTCGAACGCAGATTCCCTCACGGGCAGCAAAGTCCTGTGCATGGTCAACTGTAAGCGTGGTTCCAACAACCTGAATGCCTTTCTTCAGCTCCGCCATTATCGAATCCTCACAAAACTGCCATAGTGATCAGGTGTGTAGTAACTTCGCCGCTTTGTCCAAGCACCAAACGCTCACCGCCCCGATTTGTCACACCAGTCTGCGGCTGAACAGTGTATTCCTTGTAGTATCCCAACGGCTCATCAGGCAAAATTCCTTCGCGATTGCCGAATGAAATTCCATC
>CAXTWT010000125.1:0-12461 GCA_964247955.1 uncultured Bryobacteraceae bacterium | reverse complement strand
GGTTGGCGTTCGGGTCCCAGCGCGAACTCCCCAGAAAGCTCCAGCCGAACTGCTTGACGGTCGGTTGTGAATTGGTCCAAAGCTCAAAGACGATCAACCCGACAACCAGCAGAATGAAAACGGCGCTGGACAACGTGAGAAGGTACGCAACTTCATCGCCCCCGCGAAGCCGCCTACGGAAGCTGCTAACCAAGGGGCGAGAAGCGCCGGGTAGGTAGGTTGAACTTGCCATGACGAACTTGCGTCAAGCGAGCTTACTTGATTTCAGCAATGGCTTTCTGCTCTTTCTCCACAAGGGAAGCAGGCAATTTTGCATAATCCAAGGACTCTACCGAGCTTTGGCCTGTTGTAACCGCCCACTTTAGAAAGCCTACCATTGCCTTCCCTTTCGCCGCGTCGGAGAACTTAGAAGGAACCAGCAGCCAAGTAAAGGTGGAGATGGGATAAACGCCCTTGCCGGATTCATCCGTGATGGAAACCCGGAAGTCAGAGGGCATCGTTTTCAAAGCGCCCGCAGCGGCAGTAACCGAAGCGAGATCGGCTTTCACAAACTCGCCGTTCTTGTTCCTGACTTTGCCGTAAGGAAGGTGATTCTTGACGGCATAGATCAGTTCCACATACCCGATCGAGCCTTTCTGCTGCTTCACAAGACCAGTGACGCCGTCGTTGCCTTTCGCGCCTAAGCCGGTCGGCCATTCAACAGAAGTATTCTTGCCGACTTTGGAGGACCATTCGGAACTGACTTTAGAAAGGTAATCCGTAAAGCAAAAAGTGGTTCCGCTTCCATCCGAGCGATGCACGACAACAATCTTGTCTCCAGGCAAAGTAACGCCCGGATTCGCTTTGGCAATTTCCGCATCATTCCAGGTTGTGATCTTGCCCAGGAATATGCCTGCCAGGGCTTCCGGCGTGAAGTTCAGTTCCCCAGTAACTCCTGAAACATTGTAAGTCGGCACAACCGCGCCGAGAACAGTGGGAAACAAACGGACATCGAAACCATGCTTGTCTTTGAATGCTTTTAACTGTTCGTCGGTCATCGGCATATCACTTGCGCCGAAATCAACTGTGCCGTCGGTTACGCCCTTAATGCCGCCGCCGGAACCGTTAGCCTGATAGTTGATTTGCACATTACCGACCGATTGGTATTGGCTGAACCACTTTGTATAAATAGGCGCAGGAAACGTGGCGCCCGCGCCGGTTAAGGAAGTTTGCGCCGCAACAGGCAGCACGGAAGCGAACACTGCGCCGAGTAAGAATTTGGATGCTTTCATGTTTGTTCTAACCAAGTATCGGCGTTTTGTCATCAACTCCGCATGACAAAAAAGTTACAAATTGGTTAATCCTAAAGGGTCTTTCCCCTGCTTCATGGAGAAAGTACGGGAACTAAAGGACAGTTTCAGCGTGAACCGGCAAGGGCGTGAGAAGTCCGGTCATTACGGTAAACCACTCCGTCTTTCATAACGAAAAGCACGCTTTGCGTAACTTTAATGTCATCCAGCGGGTTGCCCGGTACGGCCACGATGTCAGCGGCTTTACCTGCTTCCAGGGTTCCAATCTGAGCGGAAAGGCCGAGCAGGTCGGCGGCAACCGTAGTGCCTGCTTTTAGGGACTGCGCCGGAGTCATGCCGTCGTTGGTCATCAGCATAAACTCCAGCGCGTTGTTGCCGTGCGGATACACAGCGGCGTCGGTTCCAAGAGCGATTTTGACTCCCATCGCCAGAGCGCGGCGCACCATCGCGTCCTGGCCCTTGACGGCCCTATCCGCCTTTTGCTGCACCAGCGGCGGAAACTTTGACTCGGCAAGCCCGCTGCGGGTGGCAAGCGTAGGAACCAGATATGTTCCTTTCTCCCGCATCATGCGCAACGCTTCGTCGTCGAGAAATGTGCCGTGCTCAATGGAATCGATGCCTGCTCGAATCGCGCGTTTTGCGCCTTCCGCGCCGTGAGCGTGCGCGGCGGTTTTTCTTCGCAAAGCGTGCGCTTCATTGACGAGCGCATCGAGTTCGGCTTGCGTAAGCTGCGGAACATCCACATCGTCGGTTGGCGAGAGAACGCCGCCGGTAGCGCACGTCTTGATCACATCGGCCCCGTATTTGATGTTGAACCGAACGGCAAAGCGGGCTTGGTCCGCCGAGTTGATGACGCCGTCTTCGGGGCCGGTCTCGCGGTTAAACAAGCCGAAGCGAAAACCGGCGCTTTCATCGCAATGTCCGCCGGTGGAGCCGAGCGCATGCACGGCTACCAGCATGCGGGGGCCGGGGACAATTCCGGCATTAATGGAATTGCGCAGGCCAATATCCAGAAAGTTGGAAGACCCCACATCCCGGACCGTGGTGAAGCCGGCCATCAGAGTTTTGCGCGCATTTTCAGTAGCGCGGATCGCTTCTTCCGGTATCGTGCGGCTTAGTTCAGCCAAGCGCGCTCCGTTGTAATCCGGATTGAAAGCCATGGTGAGATGCGTATGAGCATCAATAAAGCCGGGCAGGAGAGTCACATCGCCCAGATCGATCACCGTGGCGTTCGGCGGAGCTTGCCCGCCCACGGACTGGATTTGCTTCCCCGACACAACCACGATTCCGCCCTGCACGATCCTGTCGCTTTTGGCATCGAAAAGCCGCGCCGCCCGAATCACCGTCACTGTTGACTGCGCACCGGCAAAGGAGCAGGAGAAGATCAATAGAAGCAGAGCGTTTCGCATGTGAATGCTTGAGGATACCGCAGCTTGATTTCGGTTTCTAATTTCTAAAGGCGCTCAAGCGGTTATTAAAAAGAAAGCTGAGTTTATGGCCAACTCAGCTTTCTTTAGACCTCAATGTGACTTATCGCGCGCAGGTCAAGACATCTTCGACCGCATCGGGATGTCGATCAATAACCGCCAGCAAGATTTTTGCTGAAATTTCTGGTTCGCGGCGGCCCTGCTCCCAGTTTCTGAGCGTACCTATACTAAAACCAAACTTCCTGGCAAAATCCGCTTGGCTGAGACCTACGCGTAGTCGAACTTTTCTAACATCTGTTCTAGGAATATGGAACGTACTGGCCCGTACTTCATTTGCCTCACCGCGTGCATAAGCACGAGCTTCCTTTATTCCTTGCAGGATGCTAAGTCCTAACTCGGTGTGTTTCTCGTTTTCCTTCTTTGCCATAGTTCTCTTCTTTAACTCTTGTGATGCGCTTGTTTATGCCTGATCGATACTCCTCAATAAGTATCGGCAATGACTTCCTGATAGCTTGCTTGTCCTTTTAGCTGAGATCTGCTTTCTCATTCTTCGGGTAGAAGGTAAACACGAAAACAGGCACATCGTTGCCAAAATAAGCGTAGATAACTCACCCCCAGAACGCTTTCCACGTCCTGACAGAGCAACCCTTATTTTTCTTAGCCCTCCACTTTCTGGAATAACCTCTCCAGCCATGGGATCACTTCCGAACATAGAAAGGCAAACCCAAATTGCTTTTCTGAAAGGATAAATGCCTAAAGGCAGTGGGTTTAAACCTGGCAATTTGATGCAAATCCGATACCCTGAATCGCCAAATCGCGTCTTCGTATTGCTATACAATCGCAGTGATTGACAGAAGCGCCGGGCAGATGCTAAGTTGACCGTTCATCATCGATATGAATCATCACCTTTCCCGCAGAAAAGCGCTGACAGCGCTGGGGGCCGCGTTGCCGGCCGCGCTTATGGCCCAGGGCGGCGTCGAAATTGCCGGATCTGCTTTTGATGATCGTGATCTGCCGAAGATTTGCCTGGAGATGGGCAACGGCGGCTTGGCGGCAGGCCGGGTCGATGAGGCAGGCATGCGCCGGGTGCGGCAACTGGGCGTCACGCATGTACTCATGGGCGGTCCTCGTCTGCCGTGGCAGGAAGACCAGTTGCGATCTTTGATGGACAAGCTCAAAGCAGGCGGCCTGACTTTGGGAAACCTGATGATCGGCGGCTTTCCGAAAACTATTTACGGCAAGCCGGGGCGGGATGAGGAGATGGATAAAGTCATTCAATCCATCCGGGCGGCCGGGGCGGTGGGCCTGCCCGTGGTCGAGTACAACTTCTATGCGCACCGAATCATTGAAGGGTATTACGAATCAACCGGACGAGGCGGCGCGGGCATCACTTCGTTTGACTACGGGCGCGTCAAAGATCTCCCGCCCTTGCCGGAAGAAGGCGCTCACACGTTAGATGAGATGTGGGCCAACATCACTTATTTCTTGAAAGCCGTCGTTCCCGTCGCTGAGAAGTCGAACGTGCGCCTGGCTCTTCATCCGAATGATCCTCCCGCGCCGATCAGCCGTGGATCGCAGCAGATCATGGGCACGGTCGAGGGGTGGAAAAAGCTGATCGAGATTGTGCCCAGCAAGTCAAACGGAATCACTTTCGATTGCGGCGTGACTCGCGAAATGGGTCATGATCCGGTAGAAGTGTGCCGCTACTTTGCCTCCCGAGAGCGGATCAATCACGTTCATTATCGGAATGTGCTGGTCGAGAAACCCTATGAGCATTATTCGGAGGTGTTTCCCGATGAAGGGCTGAACAATATGTTTGCGGTGATGCGGGAGTTAGTGAACAACAAATACCGTTTTCTCCTATACCCGGAACATCCGCGCGCCATGGACTACGACCGCGACCGTACGGATTTTAAGCCGTATTATCCAGGCGGCGGAAGTTACACCGGATTTGCGTACCAAGTCGGTTACGCCAGGGCCATGCTGCAAGCCGTTCTCGCCACAAGATCAAAAACATAAGTTCGATATTATAGACGGTACTGTCTTTCCAATACTCGTCTTTGAAGGAGCAATGCATGCTTTGGAATAGGTTGCGTCCGCCGGTTGCCTTTCTTTCGGCACTTTTTTTATTCAGCCTCAGCTTCCGCCTATCGGCGCAGATCAGCACCGGCACGATCACCGGAACCCTGACAGATCCGTCGGGCGCTGCGGTTGTCGGCGTGAAGGTTTCCGTAGTAGAGACCAGCACCAATTTTCAGGCTAACTCGGTAACCAACGCAGACGGTTTCTACAGAATTGATTCCCTGAAGCCCGGCACATACGATATCACCTATCAAGCGCCGGGATTTAAAACTGTCATCCAAAAAGGTCTGCAATTGCAGGTGGGAAACGTTCTACCAGTTGATGCCGTACTGCAAATCGGTCAAGTGAACGAGCAGGTACAGGTGACGAGCGAAGGGACTCTGCTCGAAACGGAAAACTCTTCCACCAGTACAGTGACGGAAGGCGACACGTTATACAAGATGCCGCTTTATCAACGCTACGTTCTCAACACATTAAACCTCAGCCCTAACGTGTCGATGGGAGGCTACGCTTACGGCGGCTCGCTCAGCGGTTTCAATGTGTCCGGCTTGAGATCGACCGGAACCACGGTGTTCGAAGACGGCGTATTTGGAAACGACCCCGTAGAAAGCACCGGAACCGACATCAAACCGGTAGAGAACTCCGTAGGCGAGGTACAACTGGTCACCGGCACTCTTCCCGCCGAGTACGGTCATACGACAGGCGGCGTGCTGACGGTTGCCAAGAAGAGCGGGAGCAACGAGTATCACGGCGAGGCTTCTGACCTGGGACGTACTCGCAGCATGGCTCATCGCCAGTTTTTCAACCTTTACAGGACATCGCAGCCGCAACCCGGCGCGCCGGACGGCGTTCCCGCCTGGTTCATGCAACTGGACGGCAGCTTAGGCGGGCCGATCTCGATTCCCAAGGTGTACAACGGCAAAAACAAGACGTTCTTTTTCTTCGGTTATCAGAAGCTGATTGAAAAAAAGGCGACGGCCTATACCAGCCAAACGCCGACGCCTGCTGAACTAAACGGCGATTTTACCTTCGGCGGAGTCGGGCAACCGCTTTATGATCCGTCCACCACACGGTTCGTTAATGGCGCCTGGGTGCGCGACCGGATTCCCGGCAATCAGATAGCGCCATCGCAAATGGACCCGGTCTACACGAAATTGCTCTCCTTCGGGCCTTGGGCTCCGCCGAATACCCCTGGTTCGCCCACGAGTACCGGGCCGGTCAGCAACTATACCTGGGAGTCGCGGTCACGCACGTTCTACACTGATTTTTCAGACCGCGTTGACCACCAGTTCAGCCCCAATCTGAAGGCATATACCAGCTACACCTACAACTACCAGAGCGGCTTGCAGCGTCCGACGAGCGTTGCCGTTCCCGCTTTTGACTACGCCAACGGCTTTGTGTCTCCCTTCACTCAGCAGAACGCTTCTGCTGGTTTGACCAAGTTGTTTGGACCGACGGCGCTGAATGATTTTCGCATCGGATTTTATCGGCTGCACGGGTTTACGACCTCGCCCTCTTACAACCAGGATTGGGCAGGCAAGTTAGGCATACCGAACGACAACGCCCTGCTGTTTCCGACCCTGAGCGGCACGACGGCTTCGGGGAATAACGCTGCTCCCGCGTTGAACACCACTTACGGCCTTGGAGCAACATCACCTTCCCAGAGCATTCGTGAGGTTTGGACTTTTCGCGACGACTACTCCAAGGTTCTGGGAACGCATGCCCTGAAAATGGGGTACGAGTTCCTTTACTACGAAGCCAACTACTTTCAGCTTGGACAGCCCAGCGGCGTTTTTCAGTTTGACAACATGACCGCAGGCTTGCAGCCAAACGGGCAACCGCTGGCCAACACCGGCAACCAATTAGCGGGCTTAGAACTTGGGTATGTTCGGCAAGCTACCTTCAGTACTTACACAACGACGTGGCTGCCGCGAGATTCTCTGAACAGCCTTTATGTCCAGGACGACTGGAGATTTTCCCATTCGCTGACTTTCAATCTGGGCTTGCGGTGGTCTACGGAAAGCCCGTTCCATACGGCGCACAATCAGATCAGCAACTTCAGTCCTACGGCGGTAGATCCGGTTACGGGAAGGATGGGCGCCATCGTCCATCCGAACGGTGGGCTGAATGCTCGCGACTGGAAGAACTTTCAGCCGCGCATCGGCTTAGCCTGGCACCCGAAAGACAGACTCGTTTTCCGGGGCGGTTTCGGCATCAATACCATCGATATCCGGTTCCCGAACGCTCTGCAACAGTTTGACGAATACCAAACTACGGTGAACCAGCAGCAACCTTCCGGCAACCCGCTGCCCCTTTATCGGATCAGCCAATTTCCGGGCGGGATCAATTATCCGGTCCTTCCCAACGGCAGTTCCCCGTATCAGGGCACGAACTACGGCTCCCGTAATATTTTCTGGATGGACGGCAACCTCCACCCTGGCTACGCCATGAACTGGAACACCAGCATTCAGTATCAGTTGAGCAACAATAACATCCTGAAACTTACCTATCAGGGATCTGCGGGAGTTGATCTGATCGAAAGCTGGAACACCAACCTTTTCGGCACCAGCTTCGGAGCCAATAATCCGGCGCTGCGCGCGGCTGCCTTTGCCGCCCCGCAAAACTATTTGCCTTATCCGCAGTTCGGCGCGATCAATTACATGTCCAACACGGGTCACTCAACTTACCATTCGGGCACGGTGCAGTTTCAGAAACGCTATTCGCAAGGCTTAGTGGTGAACTCGTTTTACACATTCTCGAAAGCCATTGACGATTGCGACACTGATACCGGCACCTGCACAGGTGTCGCTCCCGTGGAGAACCGCAATTTGAACAAGGGTCGCGCCGGGTATGACCGCACCCATGTTTTCGTCACCAGCTTTACCTATGAATTGCCGGTAGGTCAGGGGCGCAAGTTTGTAAACCATAACAAGTGGCTTGATTACCTGATCGGCGGGTACGAGCTGGCGTGGATTCAAAGCGTGGAATCCGGCAATCCTTTCGGCTTTACTTACTCGAACAGCCCCAATAACTACTTCACGTCCGCCATCGGCAACCAGGTGCCGAACCTGACTTGCAGCAACATCTCCATGCCGCAGTTTGGGCTGGGAAATGTGATTGGCGGCAATCGTTTCAACCAAGCGCTGGAGAACCCGGTTTTGCCCGTCAGTTGTTTTGCGGTGCCCGCCCCGTTCACGCCCGGAAACGCCGGACGCAACATCGTGACAGGCCCAGGAATTTTGTACTCGCAAATGTCCGCGAAGAAAAATTTCCGCATTACGGAGCGGGTGAACCTGCAGTTCCGATTCGACTTCCAGAACGTTTTTCATAACTACGGGTTCAACAATCCGGTCAATAACTTCAGCTATACTCAGCCGCAGTTGTTTGGAAAAATTACGGGCGACCAGACGACGGCATCGTTTAACGGTCAGCCGTTGATGAATTTTATGCTGAAGTTGAGCTTCTAAATTAAAGCTCCGCTTCCACCTCGATTTCGATCAGCATTCGCGCATCAATGAGGGCGCGCACTTCCACCATCGTGGCGCAGGGGCGAATGTCTTTAAAAAATTCGTGATGGGCTCGGCCATACTCTTCCCAACGTGAAATGTTGGTGACGAACATGCGCGTGCGCACTACATTTTCAAGCGTCGCTCCCGCTTGCTTCAGGGCGCGTTGGATGTTGCGGATGGCCTGCACGGTTTGCGCGTAAGCGTCGCCAATGCCCACCAGATTTCCATCTTCGTCGGTTGCCGTGGAGCCGCTCATGTAGATTCTTGCGCCGACGCGCACAGCGCGGCTATAGCCGACAATGTCTTCCCACTTGACGCCGGAGGAAATGTTTTGGCGATCCCGGCTCATGAGCTTACCCTATTGCGCTTCCGGGAGAGTGATGGTAAACTTCGAGCCGGAACCGAGATAACTTTCCACCGAAACGGTTCCACCCATCCGGTCCACCACTTCCTTCACAATCGGAAGCCCCAAGCCGGTGCCTCCGGCGGGACGCGACCGGGCCTTATCCACGCGGTAAAAGCGTTCAAAGATGCGGCTGATTTCGGCGCTGGGAATGCCGATGCCGGTATCGGTCACCGTGATAGCTACCTGGCCTTTGCCGTTGCAACCGCACTCCACACGAACTTCTCCGTTCGGGCGATTGAACTTTACCGCATTGTCCAGAAGATTGATGAAAACCTGTTCGAGACGGAAGCGCACGCCCAGCACCGCGCAATCTTTGCACTTGCCGCGCTCCACCGCAATGCCACGGTCCTCGGCGGCAGGCGTAACCGTGTTGACGGCGGACTTAATAGCTTCCGACACCAATATGCGTTCCGGAGTGACCGGCGGACCGTTTTCCGTATCCAGCTCTGAAAGCACAAGCAAATCAGAAGCGATGTTGTTTAAGCGCACGGAGTGCGAAAGAATGATTTCCAGAAACTTACGATTGTTTTGTTCGTCTTCCAGCGCTCCGTCGAGAAGCGTTTCAGCATAGCCCCTGATGGCGGCAAGCGGAGTGCGAAGCTCATGCGATACATCCGCAATAAAGTCCTTGCGCATCTGTTCCTGACGCTGAATATCGGTGATGTCGTGCAGAACAATCACTGCGCCTCGCGTGGCGGCCGGCCCGAAGGGAAGCGCGCGCGCCTCAAACCAGCGGCCTGCCGCGCTCGGAAGCTGAAAGTGATCGGACTCGTCCGAGCCGCTGCTTAATACCCGCTCCAGAATATCGCGCAGGAGCGGTTCACGAACCACTTCGTACAGCGAGCGACCCTCGTTCACGGGCGTTCGAATGCTGAAAGCATCGGCGAACGCCCCGTTGCAGAAGATGACTTTAAGGCTGTTGTCAACGGCTAAAACCCCTTCGGCCATGCAAGCCAGAATGGTTTCGCGGCGGGACGACTCCAGGTTGGCCTGCTCTACGATGAAGCGCACGCGCTGCGCCATAGCGCGCATGCTGCGAGACAGGCTCTGCATCTCTGCCGGTCCTTCCAGAGGAAGGCTCTTTTCCTGTCCCGGCAGAGCGGTGATAAACTCATTCAAACGGCTTATCTGCCTTGCCCATTGGCGCGTAACTGCATAGGCAAAGGCTATCCCGACCGTGCTTAGCAGGGCGAACAGAACCGCGAGCTTGATCAAGGCAGGGGTACCCCTGCCGGCCTCGAAGTCCGGCCGAATCCAAACAGCAGCCACAGGAAACGCGAGCATGCACAGGCACCACGTTCCCAGCAGCCTTCCTACTATCGTTTCTTTCATTTCATCCGCAGAAAGGGGATATGACAAACCGGTTGCGCCAGTTCGCTCCACCCACTTTCGAGAATAGATGATTAGCTTTCGTGGCGCTTCAGAAAATACCCTTGCGAATCGAAGGGGCGCTTACCTTCCTGCCGAGCGGCTTGCATGTACGTTCCATCAGGCTGCATGATGCGCGCGCCCGCATCGTCTTCCAGATACTTGGCGAGAATGCGGTCGCGCAGCCGCCGAACGAGACGCCGGTCCTCCACCGGGAAGAGAATTTCCACGCGGCGGCTCAGATTGCGCGGCATGAAATCAGCGCTGCCCACGTAGATCAGTTCATTGCCTCCATTGTGGAAGTAATAGATGCGGCTGTGTTCGAGAAAACGGCCGATGATGCTGCGCACGCGGATGGTTTCACTGATTCCGGGAAGACCCGGACGCAATGAACAGACTCCACGAATAATTAAATCAATTTGCACGCCGGCTTGCGATGCTTCATACAAGAGGCGGATCATGCCCGGATCTTCCAGGGCATTCATCTTGAGGATCATGCAGCCGTCGCCCTGTTCGCGATGCCGCTCGATTTCGGCGCGAATCAGGCGCTCCAGGCCGGGGCGGAGGCTATGCGGCGCAACCAGCAGTTTGCGATAAGACTTCTTTTCCGAGTAGCCAGTCAGGTGATTGAACAGATCGCTGACATCCGCGCCGATCTCTTCATTACAGGTGAACATGCCGATGTCGGTGTAGATGCGGGCCGTGGACGGATTATAGTTGCCGGTGCCGAGATGAAGATAACGGCGAATGGTTTCGCCTTCGCGACGGACCACCATCGCCATCTTGGCGTGAACCTTGACGCCCGGCAATCCATATACGACATGAACGCCTTCGCGCTCCAGTTTTTGCGCCCACTCGATGTTGCTTTCTTCATCGAAGCGCGCTTTTAGTTCGAGCAGCGCCGCCACCTGTTTTCCGTTCTGGCTGGCGTCCAGCAGCGCCTCCACAATCGGCGAGTTGCGGCCTACCCGGTACAGCGTCATCTTGATGGCAAGCACGTCATCGTCTTCCGCTGCTGTGCGCAGAAAGTCGATCACGGGCTGAAATGATTCATAGGGATGATGCAGGAGCACGTCGTTTTCGCGAATGGCGGCGAAAATCTCATTGCCGGAAGCAGCGGCAAATCCCTTGGGAACGGATGCAATAAACGGCTTGTCTTTTAAGTTGGGCCGGTCGATGCTGAGCAGCGCCCGGACACGGCTCAAATCAATAGGGCCATCGATCCGGTAAATGTCGTTCTGATCGAGTTCAAGATTAGCCGCGAGCATGTTGACTAATCTGGGCGGCATGCCGCTGTTGATCTGCAAGCGCACGGCGTCACGGAACCGGCGGCGCAGCACGGCTTCCTGAATGGTTTCCAGCAGGTCATCCGTTTCCAGTTCCTGAATCGTCAGCTCGGCGTCACGGGTGAGGTGGAAAAGGTCGGCTTCCAGAATCTCCATCTCCGGGAAGAGCATGCGGAGGTTGGCGATGATGACCTGTTCCAGCCAGATGAACGCAAGCTCGCCGGCGCGCGACGGAAGCGGGACCAGTTGCGGCAGAGTGTCGGGAACTTTGATGCGGGCAAAACGCTCCTGCCCGTCACCGTTCGTCACGGTAGCGGCAACGTTCAGGCTGAGATTGGAGATATGCGGAAACGGACGGCCCTGGTCGACGGCCAGCGGGGTTAACACCGGATAAACCACGCGCCGGAAGTAATCGTCAACGGCGGTTTTCTGCTGCGCATTCAGTTGTTCCAGCGAAAGAATCTGGATACCGGCTTCTTCAAGACCCGGCATAATTTCTTCCCGCCAGAGCTTGTAGATATCCTTAACAATGCTGGTAACCTCCTGGCGGATTAGCTCCAACTGCTCGCCGGGCGGCCTGCCGTCCATGCTGATTTCCGTAGTGCGCGTTTCAATCTGCTGCCAAAGATTCGCCACGCGAACCATAAAGAACTCATCGATGTTCGAGCCGAGAATGGAAATAAACTTCACGCGTTCCAGCAAAGAATTCGCGGGATCGCTGGCCTCTTCCAGCACGCGGCGTTGAAAGGCCAGCAGGCTGAGATGGGGATTGATATACAGCTCCGGAGAATCTAAAGGCATTGGACCGGAGACGGCATGCGCCTCCGGCACCGAGTGTTTTTTAGTAGCGCGAGCTCTGGTTGAGCGGGCCAAAGAAATAGTTCCTTTCCCTAATCGCCTCCGTTGGAGATGGTTCCAGCGCTGGCGTTTGGTTAGACAGGTCCTGGTAGGAACCCGTACACACAAGTATCGCTCAGGGATTGACCTGAAGCGGCTTCCTTGGTACTATGAAGTGCGGGGTGGAGCAGTCAGGTAGCTCGTTGGGCTCATAACCCAAAGGTCGCAAGTTCAAATCTTGCCCCCGCAACCAAAAG
>CAXTWT010000124.1:0-12481 GCA_964247955.1 uncultured Bryobacteraceae bacterium | reverse complement strand
ACCTGCGTGTCGTTTTGCCTTTTCTTTTGAACTTCGTCCCAGCGTCTGACTAACTGCCGCCATTGTTCCAGCGTTAACACGCTGCGTAGTTCAGCGCTCATTTCCAGAAAAACTTTCGAGGCATTGGCTTGCGCTGCGGCCACCTTGTCAATAACCGGCTTTGCCGTTTCCAGATTCACTTCAGGTTCGTTTAAGATGTCTTCCAGGTTCGCGACAGCTTTCTGATGTGCGTTACGGGCATCGAAAAGGCGCTCTCGATAAGAGCGCACAATCTGGTGAATTTTCTGTTTTTGCCCTTGGCTAAGGTTTAAGTCCTCTACCACCGGACTATTCCACCAGGGGAAATTGGCGCGGTTCTGACTTAATGCCGAAATGCTGATAAGTGAAGCCAAGCACAATACGCGAATGCTGCGGAAACATCGATCCATCATTACTCAAAAAGTCCTTGCAGCGGAGCCGCCGGTTGCGCTTCCAGGTCCTGGGACATTCGGCTCATCTCCTGGGCTAATTGCACATCGGAAATCTTACTCTCCACCGACTGATGCTGATGTTGTTCAAACATGATGAACCCGCTGCCCAGCACCAGCAATGTAGCCGCAGCCGAAGCCCATCGTCGCGCCGGAACCATCCACCAGGGACGCACCGGTTCCGATAACCGGGCGTATATCTTTCGACGTTGCGCGGCCAAAAACGCAAGGTCAACCTCGTCGTTCCCTTCCCGCTCCATCGCTTGCCGGTTGGAACTGAGAACAGACAAACGCGCCCGACACTCGGCGCACTCGTCTAAGTGGCTGTTTGCCAGCCCGGCATCGTACAAAGACGCAATCAACTGCTGGTCTGTCCAATGCCCTGACACGTCCGACAAAGCTTTCATGTTTTCCTCCGTTCGCCTCCTGGCAACTCCATTTGATGGCCTTCCCCCAGTTTAGGAATATTTTTCTCGCCCAACCCTGTCGTGTAAAGGTCCCTCAACTCTTCACGCAGCTTTCCAACGGCGCGGAACAAATGCGCTTTTACGGTGCCGGTTTCTAGTTGAAGGATCTCGGGAATTTCTTCCAGCGGCAGTGCGTCATAATGGCGAAGCGAAAAAACAGCCCTTTGGCGGTGGGACAACTTTGTCAGCGCCGCTTCCAATCTTTGCTGGATTTGTTTGGCGAAAAGCTGGCGTTCCGCGTCCGGATCGCTGTCCGGCGTCATCTCCAAGATGATTTTTTCATCTTCCGCCGACGGGCGCCGCTGCCAGATCTTCCACGCTTTGGACCGGAGCCGGTCCAGGCAGGTATTAACCGCGATACGGGTTACCCATTTATCCGGATGCTCCAACTCTAAGCTTTGGTTAGATGTCTTCTGAAGCGCCTTATAAGCCTTCAGAAAAACATCCTGGGTAGCAGAGTCCGCCTCTTCGGAATCTTGCAGCAATCGGCGGCACAAGAGATAGACGCGCTTCTGTTCGGAAGCCATCCAACTGCCGAAATCGCTCAGATCTACGCCGACGTGGACTCTCCCCTCCAATGATCCTGCTATTGCGCCCGTCATAGGCTTTCCCTTACCCAAACGGAAGCTCCCGGCGAAAGGTTTACAGGTGAGTCGACGGTTTATCGATGTTTATGGAGGAAATGACTGGCATAGCCGGAAAGCTCCGGCTGGAACTCGCGAAAGAAAGCGGTTGCGAAGTAAGTGCTGTAAGAAACGCCCGTGCGCCGAAATCCATCTTCCCAGCTATTGTGGGCACGGTAAAGAGCCACACCTGCCAAGCCGGAGCCGAAAGCGCCTGCAATCGGCGCCAGAGCAGGACGGCTCCCCCCCTTCTCCGTCGGTGTTATCAGCACACTGGCGAAAGCGCTCCGTGTGCGATTCCAAAAGCCGTGTTCCTGTGACACATGGACCCTGGGGTCTTCATGGTTCAGATAGCCTGCCAGCAGTTCGCCGGTGCTTTGCGCCGTCCGCCTGGCATAGTAAACAGAAAAGCGATGGGCAAACTGGCTTATGCCGTCATCTTTCATATCGGGATTATTCCTGACCTCCGCATAGGCGCTAAACACGGCGGCACGCGCCAGAAACCCTTTGCTCAATAGCTTCTGGCTATAAAGGCAGGTACGTTGATGAAAAGTAAGCTCCTTAGCGCTTAACAGCTCCAGCGGCTTGCACGAATCGTTCGTATTATGAGTTATGTCACCCGAGACCGATACGGCCTTGGGCAGCAGAGCCGATGCCGAAGGCTTGTCCTGAGCAAACAACAAACCAGCCGACCAGATGATTAGCGTGGCTCGCCAAGATACACGAAGTCTGTACAATGAGCAACTCCTTGGGAAGTTTGTGTCAGGTAATTATCTTTCGTCTCAGATAACTTAAACCTAGTATTTCAGCTATCAACACTAAAAACAAGAACGAGTTTGAAAAATTTACCAAGCTGGGCAATTTTTTCAGATACTCTCAGTTCTATGGCATGTAAAGAAAACTATCTTTGTTAGGTAGCTTACAAAAAACAGACTTCCCTATCTTTGCCAGAGGGTTAGCACCGGCGCTGGCTCTTAGCCAAAGAGTTTGGGAAGCTTTGTTGCTGTCGCCGCAGCGCAGCGGAATATCAGCAGTAAACGTTTCATCTACGTGGCGAACGAGAAGATTCCAGCCATCCGGACCATGTTGCAGAGCAAGATACGGGATGCCGGTGTTATAAATCCAGGTTTCAAAAAACAGCGCCAAATCTTTGTCCGGCTGATCTGAAGGCACAAAAGAAGCGGCAGTGCGGCGGAACTCTTCATTCGTAATGGCGCGTGTTTGAAACTGCTGAATGATTGCCACTTGCAATTGGCGGAATCGCTGATCTCCCAAGCGCTCATGCAGCATATGGAGAATCCAGGCACCCTTCTCATAAGTGATCGTGTGCCACGCGCCGTCTCCTTGGGAGTTAATCAAACGAGTTCCCGCGTCGATAGGGCCAGTTTCATCGACCGGCCTACCGTTCTGATTTCTGAGCAAATTTTCACGGTACTCATCCAGCGTGGACCGGACAACCGCTTCGCCATGTCGCGATCCGAGGTATTGCAGCGCTGAGTAGCTGGCCAGGGCTTCCGCCAGCCAACCGGTCCGGTAATCTGCCGGCACCACCAAGTTTCCCCACCACTGATGAGCAATCTCATGCGGCAACAGCATCTGCGAAAAGAACGCGGTCATGCGCGGGTTGCGTAATGCCGCCGGGCGGTCTTCTTCGCGAATAAAGGACATGGTCGACAGGTAGATGAGCCCTGGAAAGCCCTGCCCGAAGTAGCCCTGAATGGGGGAAATGGCCAGCGTACGGGTAGGCAGGCGCTGCCACTCACGCGTGTAATAGTCCAGGATGCCGACGGCCTCTTTGGCAAGGGAGTTACCCTGACTCCCTTCGGTCTTATTGGCGTACGATTCCACCCGGTAGGCTCCTGCGTTCTCGATGTTCAATTGAAACTCGCCGAGATTGAATCCCGCTAACGCTGTCGGGTATGCCGACCGGCGATGCACCGTTCGAATTCCGTTTGACACTTCATCGCTGAGCAGCTCGCCGGTGGAGACTACGTGCAAAGGTTCCGGGCAGTGAAAGAGAAGGTCAAAAGTGGTCCGCATTGTGCCCGCATGCGGAAACCAGTTTGTCCGGTCATCAACAAAGTAAGTTTTATCGGGCGTTTGGCGAATCACTGATCCGCCCGTATAAGCCACTGTAATGCTATGCCGGCCCGCTTCAATCGGCGCATCCACTGCCAGGAGAAAAGTGCCTCCCGTTTCCTCTTGGCCTGCCGCACCCTGAACTTTACGTTGAAAGACTTCCGCAGCGCGGCCGTCAATCTGCGCGGAAAGAACACGCAACCGGTCCGACAAGTTAAAGGGCAGAACGCGTCCGTTTTCTTCATCAGCCTGGTATTCGAATCGGGCAACAGCGGACAGGGCTAAAGCTGAATTGATCGTACTGTCGATTTCATAATGGCTGATCCGGGAAGGCGGAGGGGTAAAAGGCCCGGCGCGGCGCGGGCGAAAAGAAGTCCAAAGTTCGGACGCGTCCGCACTCGAAACACTGCCGATCTTCCCAATTGCCACAGGTTCAAAGAGATCCGGATCATAAAGGGCCTGGAACACGCCCGCCTCGCGGCCCGCAATGGCCGAGTAAAAAAAGCCATGCTCCTGCCGGTGCCGGTCGAGCAAAGACTCAATTAAACGAAGCTCCACATTGGCGCTGATGTTACGAAGAACCGGTTGAACTGAAGACTGCAAGCCACTAAGCAGTTCAGGCGCTCCGTGGAGAGAGGGTTCGGCAATCTGACTGAGCAGTTCATGAGCCGTATCGTCTGAAAAGAAAAACGCTGCGGTCCCAAAGTGCTCGTTCAGGTTCGGGCTTTTGATAAAGGAAGCCAGCGACACCCGTTCACTGCGTCGCGGAGGGAGCGCGAGCACTTCGGCATCCCCGGCTTCCACATCCTGCGTCGTAAATACAGCAGCGACCATATGGCCGGCAATCGGTTTTGCAAACGACAGCACGCCTTCGGATAAGTAGAATTTGATATCGCCGCGCGTCAGATGCAGGTCGCGAACGCGGTACGTTTGTTCCCTATCAAGGGAAAGGTGCTGAAGCGTTGCGGCAAGGTCCGCCGCGCTGGGTTGCGCAGCGGCGCAGCACAAGGGTAAGGCAGCCAAAAGAGCGTTGTACCGCAGCCAACACACAGAATTAGAGCTACTTTGCGGCTTCAGGACTATTCGCGGTAGCCGGTTCCTGTGTTGAGCTTTCACGAATAACGCCGGTCTGGTCGGTGTAGTAACTACGCCGCCCGGTACTATCGAAAACCTTTGGCGCGGCAGTTGCCGCATAGCCGGTGGGCGTCGGCGCCAGCGCGTAATTGTATCCGCCCGTGGAACCGCTTGCCAAGCTGGCCGGAATCAGATTAGCCGCCTGCGCGCCTTCCCCGGCGCCTGCCCCGGCAGGTGGGCCAAGCTGCGTCAACGAAGTTGCATACTGCCCGAATTGCGACTGATACTGAACTTCAAAAGTGTTGATGTTTCTCAAGGTGGCCCTGGCTGCCATTTCCCGTGCATACATCTGCGATTGGCTCATCTTCGGCAGCGCTATCGACAGAATAATCAGGATAATGGCAATAACAATCAGAAGTTCGATCAGCGAAAACCCACGCTGATTTCGACGACATTCACGAATACGAGACAACATACGCTTTACATCATACGACGTGGGAGTACCCCATAACGTTGTCTCAAAAATTAAGCATCCAAAGGTTTACACGAACTTGCAGTCCTTGAAGAATTTGAAAATTGGAACGAAGCGGACACTTTTGAAGTGGTATACCACATTCGTGGAAGCGGTTATCTTTATTGGGGTCCAGGGGTCGGGCAAAAGCACCTTTTACCGCGAACAGCTTTTCGACCGGTATGTACGAATCAGCCTGGATCTGCTGCGCACGCGTCATCGCCAACAAAAATTCCTGGAAGTCTGTTTCGCTACGCAGCAACGGTTTGTCATTGACAACACGAACTCCAAAATGAGCGAACGCGCTTTGTATATCGCAGCAGCCCGGGAAGCGAAGTTTCGGATCGTCGGCTATTTCTTTCAAACGACTTTAGGGGACGCTCTGCGCCGCAATGCGGGACGGACCGGCAAACAGCAGGTTCCCCCGAGTGGCGTGGTCAGCACCTATAAGCACCTGCAGGAACCCACGCTTGCCGAAGGCTTTGACCAACTGCACGTGGTCACGATTGACGACGGAAATAGGTTCCTCGTCTCGCCTTAAGGTTTAATACCGTCGATGCTGGTAGATCCGCGCGTGCCTGTACCCGAAACAAGCTCTGGTGCAGGAAAGCCCAAAGAACATAAAAATGAGCAGCGCGATCAGGCACCCGAGCCCGATCTTTCGCCCGGTGGAGGTCCCGCTTCCTGCCGCGCCGGACGTCGGGTACGGCTGCTGCGGCGGCTGATACGGGAGAGACGCTTGATACGGCGGCGAGCTTTGATACGGGCGTGACTCTGAGGCAGAGCCGCTGTTCAAGGGCGTGCCGCAATTGGCGCAAAATTTCCCATCGTTCGCATTTGCTAATCCACAGTTGGGGCAAGTCATGCTTATGCCTACTGTAACGAATTTCCCCGGTTAAGAGTTCCCGTTCTTTATTTATCCTGCTACTGCTAACTTTTTTACAATACCGCCCAGTTTCAGGAATTCTTCCAAGCTTGACGGCTTTCGAAAGTAATCCGTAGCCCCTAGTTGGGCTGCGCGCCGGCGATCCTCGGCGGAGTCCGAGGAGGTCACGACGATGACGGGAACGTTCGAGCAAACGGGGTGTTCCCGGATCAGGCGCAGCAGTTCGTGCCCGTCCACCTTGGGAAGATTGAGATCCAGCAAAACCACATCCGGGCACGCCGGATGATTGTTCCGCTCGATATCACGGAGAAAAGAAGCCGTTTGCGCGCCATCCGACAACACCTGGAGAGAGTATGTCACCGCATACTCAGCAAGAGCTTCCTGCATGAGAACCACGTCCGCACGATTGTCCTCCGCCATCAGGATTTTTAAAGTCGTTGGTCTCATAAAATTGGCAGGGAGAAGCGAAACGTTGATCCGACTCCCGGCTCGCTTTCGGCCCAGATCCGCCCTCCATGTTGCTCAACAATGCGCTTACAAATCGCCAGTCCGAGCCCGGTGCCCGGATAAGCCTCTCGGTGCAAACGTTTGAAGAGGCCGAAAATGCGCTCGGCGTACTGTGATTCAAAGCCGATTCCGTTGTCACCTACCGAAACGATCCACCCTGTTCCGTTGCGGCGAGCGCCGACATGCACGCGAGCAGGTTCTGTGGCGTTCTTGTATTTCAGAGCATTTGACAGGAGGTTCTGAAACACCTGCGCAAGTTGTTCTTCATCGCCCGGCAAAGTCGGCAATTCGTCCCGCGTAATGGTGGCGTTGCTTTCCCGGATGGCCTCGTCCAGCACGGAAACGGCTTGCGCGAAACTCTTTTCCAGATCCGCTGTTTTCCCTTCTGCTCCTGGAGAGTGGATGGCGCGCGAGTAGGAAAGAACGTTCTGAATCAGCGTCTCCATCCGCTGCACGCCCTCGTTGATAAACTCTGCATATTGCGCTGCCTGCGGGTCCGCGAGGTGGCCGAAACGCTTCAGAAGCAATTGCGTATAAGCATTGACCATGCGCAATGGCTCCCGCAAATCGTGGCTGGCCATAAAGGCAAATTGCTGCAGGTCCTCATTGGAGCGTCGCAAACTCTCGTTCAGTTGAGCAAGTCCTCGGTTGGCCGCAGCCAGATCGCGTTCCGCCTGATGAAGGCGAAACATGGCCCGCACCGTCGCCACCAGAACCTCCGGATCGATCGGCTCAGTCAGATAGGCATCCGCCCCGCTATTGAGCGCTGAGGTAGCGTGCGGGACGTAAGCGGCGGAAGCGGAGATCTGCAAAACAATAATAGACGCGCTCTCCGGCTGCGCTTTCAGACGGCGACAAACTTCGATCCCGTTGGCGTCCGGGAGATGCACGTCGAGAATCACCAGATCGGGGTGATAGACGGTGATGAATTCCAAAGCTTCCTGGGCGGTCCCGGCTTCATACACTTTGAATCCCGCCGCCGTGAGGACGCGGGTTCGGGCGTACCGGGCGGCTTCGTTATCATCGACGTTGAGAATCGATGTACGCTTTTCTGAGGAGGTCATATTACCTTCCTGCCTTGTTTGAATTCAGGCTCATTCACAAACAGGCCCGGCTCCCTCAGGGCTTTTCGGATCACAAGCAGGGCTGTCAACCGGTCTCCAGAGCCTTTCGGCAGTACCGCCAAAACATTGTTCGAGAGCGCTCGATCATCCGTTTCCCGCAAATGTTGGGAACTGTGAATCACTACGGGAATTTCACGGGTAGTCGGATGGGACTTCAGCTCTTCCAGAACTTCGAACCCGCTTCGATCAGGCAAGGAAAGATCAAGTACGATCAGGGCGGGCCGGTCAAACCGAGCCCGCTCCGCACCCTCGCTTCCACTAGCCGCCTCAATAATGTGATGTCTGGCGCCTGCAAATAGTTGGCGCGTCACGTAGCGGGATGCCTCGTCATCATCGATCAACAGAATGGAAGGAGTGCTGCTGCCATCTCCCGGCGAAAGAATCGGCGCGTCTGTCGGAAAGCGCGCGTTACCGGGAAGAGTGAGGGTAAAAGTTGATCCTGAGCCTAGCTCACTAGCGACTTCGAGCGTGCCGCCCAAAAGTCCGGCCAGCTTCCGCGAGAGCGGCAAGCCTAAACCCGTGCCCTTGACAGTTCTTTGCAGCGAATTTTCAATCTGCGCAAATTCCTGAAAGATCCGGTCTAAGTCCTCCGGCGCGACCCCAATGCCGGTATCTTTCACAACAAAAGCTACTGCCGCACCGTCCTGCGCCGAGTGAGCCGAAACACGCACCTGACCCACTGTGGTGAATTTCAGCGCATTCGAAATCAGGTTTCTGAGAATCTGGCTCACTTTGCTCTCGTCGCTGGTTAGCGAAAGGGGCTGCGCCGGTTCTTCGAAAACCAGCTTCACCGCCTCATTTGCAGCCAGAGGACGCATCAGCGCACGCACTCCGCCAAGAAGCTGGCCAACATCTAAAAGACTGAGACGAAGCTCCGCTCTCCCCGATTCTACTTTCGCCAGATCGAGCAGATCATTCACCATTTCGGTCAGCTCGCCCGCCGCCTTCCGAATATAAGTGACTTGTTTTTCCTGCTCCGCCGCGAGAGGTCCGTCTGTGTGCTCCAGCAAGAGACGAGTTAGAGCCTGTATGGCGTTGAGAGGAGTCCGGAACTCGTGGCTGACATGCCGAAGAAACCGTGATTTCATCTCATCGGCGCGACGCAAAGCGACCGCTTTTTCGTCCAGTTCGCCATACAGCGCGACCACGCCCCGATTGGTTTCTTCCAACTCCAGATTGAGAAGAGAAAGCTCGTGCTGGCGCTTTTCCAATTCGGTTTCGCGCAGCCGGAGGAGTTCTAATGTTTGTAAAAGATCGCGATTCTGCCGCTGCAATTCCTCGACGGCGTTCGATGTTCTCTGCTGCGCCAGCTGGCGGTGGAGAGTCGCCAAGTCGGATTGCTGGAGCGGAGCCGCGCCCGGCGGAAGGGATTTGCCGAAACGGATGATCGTTTGTTGTCCAGGTTGGGATTCGACCTCAAAGTGATCCATCAAGCGCCGTGTGCCCAGAAGTCCGATCCCCATACCGGTCTGCGACTCATACTGGCCGCTGAGAATGGCTGACAGATGGGGTATGCCGGGCCCGCGATCACGGACACACATCCAGAAAACCTGAGGACGCGAGTGAAGGTCCAGAGAAAACTGCAGGATGCCTTCGCCGGCATACTGGTGAACGTTTCTTGCTATTTCGGAGACGGCGGTGGCAATGCGCACTTGATCTTGACCCGGAAAGGCGAGCAGAGAAGCAAGTTGTCGAGCCCGTTGGCGCGCCGTGACAACATCCTGTTCCTCCGCAATTTTCAGAGATAGAATCGAGGCCGTCCCAAACTCACAGGTCGACAAGCTCATATCGGCTCCCTTAATCTTGCTACCAGCACACAAACATCGTCGCGTCCTCGGGTCGCATCCCGGTAGAGCACGGCAGCAATCAAAGCCGGATCGTGGCTCAATAGTCCGGGATAATCTTCCAGATTCCAACTGGAAGTCAAGCCATCCGAGTGCAGGACGACAGCGGCGGACGGCGACCACGCGTAACTAAATTCCTGAAAGCGCCGCGCTTCGTGTCCGGCGGTTCCTACATGGGAAACCATGTGCCGCGTCGATTCTGCACTGATGACTCTTCCGGCAATATTGCCGATCCCTGCAAATTGCAGGTTAGCCTGCGCGTAGTCTAGCCGTGCTACCGCGACGGCCGCACCGCGTGTTCCTTTCAGGGCGGCATGAATCTGTTGTAGAAGCGCCACAGGAGCGGCATCACGGCTTTGCCCGAAGACTGCGACGGCCTCGCCCGAAGCGTCGGCTGCGCTCAAGCCGTGCCCCAGCCCATCTGCCACAAGCAGCACCGCGCCTGTCTCGGTATACTTAATGGCCCAGGCATCCCCGGACACAGGCTCATTCGCCACCGGACGTGAAACCACCCCGATTACAAGAGGAGGGGCGGCACAGGAATGGTCCGGGCGGGCACACAAACGGGTCACCAGGACGGTTCCGCGTCCTACCTTGGAGTAAGCATCAAACGTGCTGGCCAGTCGCAGAACCGAGCCTAAGCCTGTTCCCGCCGTCCCAACACTCGAATATCCGTCCGCCAGGCAGCGGCGGAGATCGCTCATGCCCGGCCCCCGATCCAGGGAAAGGATCTCGATGCCTTTTTGCCCGCGCTCGAAAAGGGAAGACAGGTGAACCTCTCCCCCCATAGCATGTTTCACGAGATTCGTCGAGAGTTCCGTCGCCACAATCGCGGCATCCGACACGGCATTCTCATCGAGCCCTTCGGCTTGCGCCATTGCCACGGCGTGGCGACGCACTTCCGCGACACGAGTTGGTTCATCCAGGGGAAATATTTTGCTCGGCACGGCATTAACCTTTCCAGCGAGCGATCGTGACGCGGGTGCCCAGTCCCGGCTGTGACTGGATCGAAAATTCACTGGACAACCGTTTCGCCCCCCCCACTCCCAGTCCCAATCCCCCGCCCGTGGTGAAACCAACCAGCATCGCCCGTTCGATATCCGGAATGCCGGGACCGGAATCGGCAAAAGCCAAGCGCAGCCCTCGCCGGCTTCCCTCCCGCATAATCTCCAGCGAAGCTTGGCCGCCTCCGCCGTGGATGATGGTGTTTCGTGCGAGTTCACTCGCGGCCGTGACGATTTTGGTCTGATCAATCAAACTTAACCCGATTTCTAACGCCCAAGCCCGTACCGACTGGCGCACCTTGACAACATCCTCGGGCTGCTGAAGCGGCACTTCAAGCCTTTTCTCGGTGGTCATCGCCGGATTCCCTTGTGTCATGCGAAGACAGCCGGAGGAGTTGCATGCCTCGGTCGATGTTCAATGCCGTACGAATGCCCGGGAGCGAAAGTCCCAGTTCGACCAAGGTGATCGCGACGGAAGGTTGCATGCCGACGACCACCGTCTCCGCATCGAGAATCCGGGCAATGCCCGCCATCGTTCCCAACATGCGGCCGATGAACGAATCAACAACATCGAGCGCCGAAATATCAATCAAAACGCCCCGCGCTTTTTGTTTCACGATGCGGTCCGCCAGATCGTCCTGCAGCGAAAGCGCCAGTTGATCGTGCATGTCGACCTGGATGGTAACCAGGAGAAATCCCTCCAGCTTGAGGATCGGAATCTTTTCCATGCTCGCGAGTTAGGCGGTGGCGACCGTCAGGCCCTTCTTCCGGAGAGCAAGTTGAAAGGCGCTCGCCAGAGTGGCTTTGGTTTGCACATTGCCGAGATCCACGCCCAGGTGGATGATGGTTTGCGCAATTTGCGGGCGGATGCCGCTGATAATGCAATCAGCGCCCATCAGGCGGGCAGCCGCGACAGTTTTGAGCAGATGCTGGGCTACCAGGGTATCGACTGTAGGCACGCCGGTAATGTCGATGATGGCCAGATCACTGTTGGAAGCCACAATGGCCTCTAAAAGATTCTGCATCACAATCTGGGTACGCTGACTGTCGAGCGTGCCGATCAAAGGCAGGGCCAGAATGCCTTGCCAAAGCTCCACGACGGGAGTTGAAAGTTCCAGCATCTCCTGTTGCTGGCGGTGGATGATGTTTTCGCGGCTTTTCTGTTGCACCTCCGTGGTGTAGAGACCTAACTGATCGAGCAAATCCGTAGCCTGCAGCACCCCTTGAATAACGGAAGCCGAATCATCTTTGAATTCAGCCTGCAGGCAGCTGAAGAGCGCCTGCTTGAACGAAAAAATGAAGTTCGCCGTATCCGTGGGGGAAAAACCCTGGGTCGCGCGCTGACGTGAAAGCTCGCTGAGTACATCGCGTACGCGCCCCCACTCCTCCGAATTGATATTCAAATTGCTGTCATGGGTCAGAGCTTCGCGAACCGCCCCTAGGAATTCCTGCGAACTCGTTCGAAGCTGCGATTCGGAAATCCGGTGCCGCTCGGATTTCATGTCTTGCGTCTGCAAACGAAGCCAATCGCTTAAAAGTTGCGTCTGAAAACGATCCAGAATGTCCGCCAGAATGGTGGCCATCACTCCTCCTTTATCAATTCAGCAGTGCCGAGAATCACACCGTTTCCGCAGCATGGCATGCTGACAAGGGGAAAATGTACGCTACACGCCACTCCCACTCTCTATTATAAAGAAGACGAACTCTTCTGCGTGAACTCAGTCCTTTTCTCGCAGGTGCTGCACGATCACTGCCGCCCTATCATCTAACCAGCGTCTTCAGCTTTCAGACGACTTTGTGAGCTTGATCTTTCACACTAACTTTATGAGTTTTGATTGCATTTCCGGGCATAGCGCCAAGCCCAAGCAATGAGAACGGCCTGCACCGGCAAACGC
>CAXTWT010000123.1:0-12535 GCA_964247955.1 uncultured Bryobacteraceae bacterium | reverse complement strand
GAAAGAGGCGCACCCGGGCTACTTGAGCTGGGAACAATATGAAACCCATCAGGCCCGGTTGCGGGAAAACACCACCTAGGTGCGCTCGCCGCACGGTCCGCCGCGCGCAGGCCCCGCCCTGTTGCCAGGACTGGTCTGGTGCGGCCTCTGCGGCCCAGCCATGCATGCGCGCTATGCCGCTCGGCAACAGCAACGCTGGCCTTAGTACGTCTGCCCACGGCAGGACCTTCCGGGCGGTTCACTGAGCTGCCGGCATGTTCCGGGTCACGCCGTTGACCAAGCGCTGAGCGAGCTGCCGGTGACCACCGTCACGCCGGCGGCGTTGGAGCCGGCGCTCGCCGTGCAACAACAAAGGCAGGAACGGCTCGAGCAAGCCGATCAGCTTCGCCGAACACAGGTGGAACGGGCGCGCTGCGAAGCACCGCTCGCCCGGCGGCGCTGCTTGCAGGCGGACCCCGAGCATCGTCTCGCGGCCGGTACGCTGGAAGCCGACTGGAACCAAAAATTGCGAGCCCCGGCCGAAGCCGAACAAGAGTATGAGCGGCAGCGGCAAGCCGATCGTCTCGGCCTCGATGCGTCGCAACGCCGGCGCGTGCGGGCCTGGGCGCAGGACGTCCGGCAACTCTGGCAAGACCCGCGCGTGCCGCAGCGCGAGCGCAAGCGCATGGCCCGTCTGTTGCTGGAAGATGTCACGCTTGTCAAAGCAGACCGGATCACGATTCAGGTGCGGTTTCGCGGCGGCGCTACGGAGACCTTACGCGTGCCGGTGCCGCTCAATGCGTGTCAGAAGCGCAAAACAGATGCCGGAACTGTCGGCGAGATCGATCGCTTGCTGGACGAATATACGGCCGCCGAGATCGCTCAACTCCTCAATGCACGCCAGTTGCGGACCGTAGAAGATCAGCCGTTTACACCCGCCGCCGTAGATTGCTTGGTGCAAAACTACCAGCTGCGCAGCCGATATGGGCGCTTGCGCGAGCAGGGCTATGTAACACTGGCGGAAGCAGCTGCCCGGCACGGCAGCAATTGTAGCGAGGCCGGGCGGCGGCGCAAACAAGGCCGTTTACCGGGTTTAGCGTATGGAGAGAACCGATACCTCTACCAACCTCCACCTGTCAGCAGCCATCAACCCATTCCAGAGGTCGCAGTATGAAGCGTAGTCTTACCGCAGATACCAACGCACGCACAGCAGGATGAAGTCGGCAGGAAAGTGTCGCCCTTTGAAACCGTTCGGCATGCCTCATTGTGAGCCGGCCGCCTATTTGCAACAGAGCCGCAAAACCCGGCAGGGTTTTTGGCCAGGGGCAGAAGGCTCAAGAATCACCGCGTGTCAGCCTGTACGCCCGTGTCTCGACCCACGATCAGCAGACCTTACCGCTGCAGTTGGAATCGATGCGTGCCTATGCCAAGCAACGAGGCTGGAAGGTGGTTTCGGAAACGCAGGAGGTCGGTTCCGGCGCGGTGCAACGGCCCCAACGGGACCTGCTCATGAAAAAGGCGCGGCGAAAGGAGACTGACATCATTCTCGTGTGGCGGCTGGATCGTTGGGGCCGTTCCGTGGCGGGCCTTGCCATTAGTCTCAAGGAATTGAATGAATTGGGAATAGCGTTCGTCTCACTCACCGAAGCACTGGACCTGACCACACCGACAGGCAGAGCCATGGCCGGGCTTCTCTCCGTGTTTGCTGAATTCGAGCGCGAAGTTTTACGCGAGCGCATTCTCGCCGGCATCGCGCAAGCCCGGAAGCAAGGGACAAGATTGGGACGGCCGCGTACCGCATCAGGGAAAGAGACCGAAGCACGTCAGCTCTTCACCGACGGCTTCTCCAAAGCTGAAATTGCACGCCGACTTTCGATCAGTCGCGCCTCGGTCCGTCGTTTATTGGCCTACTGACCGCACTGCTATTCTTTCAGTAACCGCCCTTCGCCCACCACTCGGCGGAAGTAGTGTCCGAAGAGCCGACCAACCAGGAGCAAACCAATGGCGGAGCTGATAACCTGGAAAAAATGATGGGATGATACGCGAAGCGCGTCGACTGACGCCGGTTCTGCGCTTCCCCGTAGCCTGGTCACTTCGATCTTCTAGGGACATCTCTGATAGGAGTTTTTCAAGTTATCCTGCAGTACATAGGCCTTGGGCCCAGTGTTACGGACGATAAGCGGTTCGCTTAGTTGGCGGACCCGATAGTGCCAGCCTTTCGGCAACGTCAATCGACTGGAAAGACCAGCCAAGGCCGCTTCGTTGAGACTTGGGTCCACCTCCACGGAGTAGCTCTGCATGATGTAAGAACGGCCACTAGGCGCCAGCAACTCGTATACGTTTTTGCCGGCCTCATACACATACTGAGACTCACGCTCCACTGTGTTCTCCGTATAAGGTAGCCGCTTGCTGCTGTTTTTCTCCACTTCGACTTGCGCGAGGAGCCGAGCCTCCAAACCGTCGAAATGGCGTGTCGGTCCGGGATTCCGGAGAGCATTGCGATCCATGATGAAGTAGCGCGGTCCATTCATAACGACCCGATAGGCATTGTTCTCTTTTCGCAACCGATCGGGATCGAGAGCTCTCCATTGTTGTTCGGGACAATCGTTCAGACCCAGGGTGTTGTAAACCGCAGCGGTCGCCGACAGACCGTCCCGGGTGACTACCAGAATTTCGCAGTAGCGTGCATTCCGAAGGTGATCCCGCTCCTTCATGTCTTCTGGGGCTCTACTGTTCGATTGAGCAGCAGCGGCCCCGCCTGTCACGATGAGTGTCGCAGAGAAAATTCCAAAAGTTGTCCCGTATTTCATTAAAAATCTGCTCCGTAGCCGAGTATGTTGGTCAGACCCTGTTCTTTTGCTTTGTAAAGTTCCAGTGGCAGATTGTCAATTAAAGCGCGATAGGCCAAATGCGCCAGCTTTGATTTTTCCTGCTCCAGAAGAAGCGGAGGCGGCAGGATCGCCTGTAGTTCCTGGGGAACGATCTTATTTAGCAAATGATGGTACAGACCGGTGACACGGGGATCGCTTTGGGCTGTGTTATCGAGTTCGAGTTGCCCGTTGTTTGTTGAGTAATCGTAGAACTCCAACTGACTTGTCTGCCGATTGATGGCGCTTGTCGCCGGAAACCAATCCGCATACACGCCCAGTTTGCAGTCAGCCGTTCGGATGCCCAGAACATGCGTGGGACAATTGTTGAAATTGAAAAAGCCGGGAGCGATTTCATCAGTAGCGTAGAGCACGTACGGACGACCGGGCGCATGGGCGGACTTTAACATCGAGATCATGTCCAAGCGGCTGCCGTAAATATCGGCGAGATGTCCCTGCATCCAGTCCCGGGCGCCGTTGTTGCCGAGACTCACCAGTAACGGCAGGAGATCCACGGAAGAAGCCAGACCTGTGCGAATGGTGTCGATATCGCCCGTAAAGCGCCGGCTGGGGTCCGCCACGATCAGGGGAATGCGCCAAGCCTCTTCGTAAACCGTTCCCAGTTTGCCCTGCAGCAAGCCATGCGCGCCCGCGTACTCGCCGTGATCCGAGGCGAAAACAATGATTGTGTTTTCGACGATGCTGCTGGGAAGATCATTCAATGCGTCGAGCACTCGACCGATCTGCACATCGACAACGCCCATGATCTGGGTATAGCTGTCGAGTCCGCGCTGCCAATATGTGTATTCCATTTTGGCGACACCGTAGCCGAGCTGTTCGGCAGGGTATGGTTTTACTGTTCGGTCTGCCGGAGTGTTCTCCGCGGGGTCGTCGGTGATTCCACCCCAAACCAACTGTTGAAATTCCTTGATGAACAACTGGGTGCTGGGTTTGTCTTGCGCTGTCAAATGGGCGGATGATTCCCAGTTGGGCGGCACTGCCGGATAACCGTAGGATGACGGCGATTTTAAGGCATTGTCTTGCCAGGGAACAAGTGAGTTCTGGGTATAGTTCGTTAGTTGCTGCAAGCCCCCGTTTATTGCCGCTTCTGCCGTAAACAGATCACTGACGGTTTTAAATTCAGTTCCGGCCGGGAAGAACTCCCGGTCATGCGGATTCACCAGGCCCACTGTGAGGCACCAGGGCTTTTCATTCGGTGTGCGACCTTGCAGGAACTTCACCGCTGCATTCGTGGTGTCCACATCGCTGAGGTACATTTGGTCGGGTGAAGGATTCTGGATAAAGTCATCTCCGTAAGCACCTTGCAGGTTGCTGCCGGTGGGGTCGGGGTAGGTATAGTAATCAAACCCATAATTATTCAGACCCGACGGTTGCTGGGGAATGGAAACATGCCATTTCCCGAAGTAGGGCGTCGTGTAGCCTGCGGCGCGCAGCAATTTGCCGTAGGTGGGAAAGGCCGGATTCAAAGCCGGTTGTAGTCTGACAACTGCCGGATTGGGGGCAGGTTTCGAAAGGATCGTGGTGATGAGCCAGTTCTGCTGCGAGTACAATCCGGTAATCAGCGCGCCGCGCGCGGGCGTGCATGCGTTGGACGCGGTGTGATAGTTTCCGAACTTTACGCCCTTCTGCCATAGCTGGTACAGGTTCGGCATAAACTTTGCCAGGAACTGCCCCGCATCGCTGACGCCTTGCGGAAACACGGTCGGATATCGCAGTTCATCCACAAGAATGAACAGGATGTTCGGTTGCGAACCTCCAACAGCATTGTTGTTTTGCGCCTTCATTGTGCCAAGCCCGGCCAGCATTCCGCCTGTGACGGCCCCGGCTGATTTCAGAAAATCTCTGCGTTTCATATTTGCTCCAAAGTCAGAATAGGGCGAGAATCGCGCCCAACGGAATACTTCGGGGGTAATCAGTTTACCTCTCCGCCCTGCCTGTTCAAAAACTTCGTTTTTCGGGAAGCGCTAGTTGAATTTGATTTGGGAAATGAAATCCGGTCACTGATCTGCTTAACTGAGTCATAAAGAATGAACACACAATCTCCATTGGCAACCATTAACGGCCCGGCACTCCACGGGTTGGGCCAACGCCGTTCTTCGCTGGTCGAGTGCCGGCCTGGTCTTCGCCAATTGGGTGAGCGCTGCCATTTTCGGGATGTATATCCTGGCCTTCTATTTGGGTGCTCTCCCCGGCCGGCACATGAATTCATGGAACCACAATCTTCCTGGTCTTTACGAGAAAGGAAATGTAGCGGCACTGATTGCCATGAGCGCTCATTTGGCCAGTGGCGAGGTGATTTTGCTTCTTGGGCCCGTGCAGTTGATTGATTGCTTGCGCCGCCGCTGGCCGGGTGTTCACCGCTGGGTGGGACGCCTCTACGTTCTGACTGCCGCTGCGGCCGGTCTCGGTGGTCTCGGGTTCATCGTCTTAAGAGGCACCATTGGCGGCACAGTGATGAATGTTGGTTTCGGTCTCTACGGTTTTCTGATGACCCTGGCAGCAATAGAAACATATCGCCATGTTCGCGCACGTCGTTTTGAGGCACATCGAGCCTGGGCGATTCGATTGTTTGCGCTGGCAATCGGCTTCTGGCTGTACCGAATGGATTACGGCTTCTGGCTGATCGCCGCCCATCGACTGGGTCACACACCAGACTTCCGCGGTTCCTTCGATGTGGTGATGTCGTTTTTCTTTTACGTGCCGAACCTGCTCCTGGCAGAGCTCTTTCTTCGTGCTCGGCAAATGCCTTCGCATTCCGCTTTCCGGCTCATGACCGCCACCGTGAATTTGGCTACGGCCATCGTCATGATCGGCACTTACTACTTCAGCCGATACTACTGGGGCCCCGGAATCCTTGATCGCCTTGCTGGAAAATCGAGCTAACCTCACCAGAACTGCGGTTTAGCGACAACGTTCACATTGAGTTGCGCCACGACCTGCCGGTCTCTCGCTCGAGATGAGCCGGCACGTCGACGGCGCAATAAAGTGGAAAATTTAGGAGTGATAGCAGGCGGCTTACTGCACGAGTTCGACTACAGGGGGTATATAGCTCTCGTGCAACACTTTCCCGCACGCATTCATGCACGGCAGAATCGAGGGCGGCTCGTTGCCGGGTGTCGGATAGTACGTACGAAGCGTCAATTGGAATTTCGTGTTTACCGGGATGCTGGGGTAGAGCGTGCTGTAATAGGCCGTGGACGGCGTGGGAATCCAGTTCGACACCGGCGCGCCGTCAGGCAGCGTGGGGCCGAACCACAGAGTCAGCGAGCCGTCTCCGTTCCTGACCAACTGGTTGGCAGCGAGTTCTGACGATCCGAGCTGAGTGACCGGCTTGACCATGCCGTAGGTGATCCCGCCGGCGTTGGCGGGTGATACGAGATGGACAATCGGACCGGGTTGGCCGCCGGGACCCTGGATCGGGACATGGCCAGCCGAGAGGTTCTGGAGCCACTGAGCGGAGATCGGGAAGGTGTACGTCGTGTTGTCAGCGTTCGGGACCGGTGCGCTTGCCACGTAATAGACTTGGTTGGGCGTCAAGCCGTAGGCGCTCGCGTCTCCCCCGAACAGGATCGGAGTGCTCGCCATGAGCGTTCCCCAATAGGGAGCGCGCACCGTCATGGAATTCGTCGCGGCATCCACGGAGAGCACAGCCGTATCCGCCGTCGAGTAACTGGTATTTAGCAAGCTGGTCTGGGCGATGAAGGGAGCGGCGCCTTGCGTGGGATCGACGGCGTAGACGTGGATCGACCAGAAACCTTTCGGGTTGCCGTTGCTGTCGCTGACCATCGGCGGGTAGATTCCCGCGACGGGCAGGGTCGGGTTGGAGGGCGGCACCGTGAACGTGAGCTTGTAAGTATGATTGCCATCAAGCGGGACAGGGTTGTCGGCCAGAGTCGGATACACGGCGTCGAGCGGGACATTGGCGACGCCCCCCTCCACGACGATCAACGAGCGGTAAAGGTATCCCAGCGCATTGTTCGGATACGTCCCGGCAAGATTGTTCAGGATTCCCCAATAGTTGGTGCTCGCGCTTGCCGAAGCGCTGGAGATGAATTGGTTAAGAATCTGTTGCCCGATGTCATAACCGTCCTGCAACGCCCGCAACTGCAGACTTCCCCAGCCGGAGGGAATGTGAAAACCCTGCTGGGTCAGACCCAGCGGCGCGAACAAACTAAAGGTCGCCTGTTGGCCGTAAGACGGAACAAAGTAGAGTTCCTGAGCTCCGTACTGCGGAACCACCCAGGCGGGAAGATTGCTCAAAGGTGTGCCGGATAACCCGGTGCTGCAATCGGGGATCGGGTTGGTCGCCACCGCCGTACCGAGCTGAGTGAAGAAATCAACGGCCTTGGTCGGCGCATTCTGATAAGGTTCCGCTTCGCTCACCTGCTCCGGAGTGGGCGGCGGCAGGACGAAGCTGGGTGGGTAGACCGGCTGATGACCGTTCGCTTCGAACTCCTGTAGCGAATTCAACGCGAACTTGTGTTCGACATTCCTGGTGACGTTCGGCACCGAGGTCGGTGCCGACGCGTCGATCAACGTGTTGGCAAGGACGCGAATCAGAAACCAGTTGACGTTGGTGTCGGACGCCATCACCGGGTACTCGTACCCATCAATATTGGCGGTCTTCTTTTTGGCATACGGAGAGTTCGGTCCGACGAGAAGATACGACGTGGTGGTGTCAGAAGGGGTCGTTCGCGTCCCAATGCTTCCGACAGTGTTGGCATAAGCGTCGTAATAGGCGACGACGTAGTACTGATTCGTGGAGGCAGGCACGGTGAGGACCAGTGCGGAAGCCTGGTCGAAGTTCACGAATCCGTTGATGTAAAGAACCGACGCATTTCCCGCGTTGGTGGCTTCATTATTCCAGGCCGCCGGAACGGACCCGTACTTCAGAGTGTTAAACGGTGCGCCGATGATGGTGTTGTATTGCGAGAATCGTTCGATGTATTCCGGCCCGAGACCCCACAAGTAGGCCTCGGCCGCGAGAGCCTTAATGACCGTAGGATTGGTGACGGCATTGGTAAGGCTTTGGCCACCGGCAACCACCGAGGCCGTTAGCGCGAGGACCGGCGCCATCATGCGCATGATCGTTCTCCACACTTGTATTGCTAATCTTTTTCTTTCCGAAATCATGGTTAACTGTTTTCCTTCCCTGCTATTGTTCTTTGGTTTTCTAAGCTTTACGACAGGTTTGTATTCCCTGGCACAGCCTAAGTTGACATGAACTGCGCCGGATGAGAAGACAACGAGGGGTAACATGTTACTCTCGGCAATCGGCGCACAAATCACGCGTAAGGAAAGAAAACAGCCCTGCCGCAGAATGGAAAAGCGAGGAGGCGCTTTTCGTGCCTCCTCGCTTTGAATCGCCCGGCGGTTGAATAATTCCCGTTACCGCACCTGCACAAGCAGGCTGGAAGTATTATTTCCAGCTTTGGCGTCATGATGGTTCTCTAGCAGCTTGGCATAGAGATGATGCGGTCCGTTCGTTTGAGGCGTCCAGTCGAACCAGACATAAGCGCCCTGTCCGCCGTTATCACCGGGATGGACCAGTTGACTCCCGATGGCAGGTGCTCCCTGATCGGGATTGCCGTCGAATAACAGCACTGTGTTTCCTTCCGGGTGAGCGGCGGAGCTGAAGGCGCCTACCCGAATCCGCGTCGGCTGATGCAAGGGCAGTGTCAGACCCGATGCGCCTACGTCATCCTTGGAAACGAGCTTCCCTGTCTTGTAATCGAGAACCTGCAACGAGTCAGGCGCGAGAAAATCATCGATCGTTGCTGTCGATACGGGCAAGTTGGCGGATTTTTGCACGTCGAATCTGCCGTATCCCTCATTATTCTCTCCAGGATTCATCGGCGTGACCGTGCCCCCTCCCGAGTACTGTCCGGACATGTCCGTGATCCCGTTCAGCGCGAAACTCGTATCGCTTATATAAGTCACCTGGAAGATGTTGTTGGTGCTTACTGGGAACTTCAGTCCGGGCGCTCCGACCGTGACGTAGTCTCCCGTGTGAAGGCCGTGAGGATTGGCAGTCGTCACTATAATGGGCGATACATTGCTTGTGATGCTGCTGATGCTCATGGGCGTTCCATCTGACCCGTACAGCTCATCCGAATCTCCCGGTACGAGCACCACATAAATGCGGTATTCGTTGACACCGATGGGCTGGGTATCATCCTTCGTGTTCCACTTAATGAATATGGAATCTTTCAAGCAGCCCGTTGTCGCCGGATCGTCCGTCCCCGTAAGGCACGTGAACTGAAGAGGGTTCAAGTGATCGATAAACGCCTGCCCGATGTCCGTGCGGGCGGAAGCCGGGCAGATCTGCCCGCCCGCGACGCCTGCATTAATGGGAGTGTCGCAGATTTCGTTGTCGCTTTGGCTGTCGTAGGCGATTTTTTGAAACTTAACGGTGATGTTGTTGGCGTCTCTTGCCGTGCTCTCGTTATAAACGCGAGCTTCAATGCGCACCTCGTCACCGTTTACGGCAGCGTTCCTGAGGTAGTCATAATCATTTGTCACCGAATTCAGCGTTGTGCTTCGGAAAAACAAGCCGCGCATCTTCTTGCGGCTGGAAGAAAGAGTGTTGGGCTGCCAGCCGTCGGGAGATCCGGAACTGTCAGGAACGTGCGAAAAACGAAAGGGCAAATTGAGCGCCGGGTCCGGCTTTGCGCCGTACCTCGAAGCCCAAAAACTGGCTCCGCTTGTGTTGTTGTCAGAGGAAGCCGGATTGGGCACGGCGAAGCTCATCTTAAATGTGCCGTCTTGTGTCATGTAAACAAGCGGGTTGAATATGTATGCCTGACTCGGGCTGCTCGCAATTTTACTCAGCTTCACGCTTGTTTGGGTCGTGGTCGTGCTGTCATTGGTCCTTGCATTTTCCCAACTGTTGCTGTTGCTTACATCGAAGGCCGCCGCTGCATGCACTTCCGCCCCCACGCTGAACGGGCCTTTGAACTGCACTTCCGCCTTTGCTGCGTATTTCACATCCTTGCTCGCACTGAACTTGTGAGTGTAACCAACGGATTGTCCGCTTCCGCCAGCCGAGCTGAGGCTTAGCTCCTGGGTTCCGCTGGTTCCGCCGAAGGACCACTGGCTGATAGGAACCAGCGGCTCTGTTTTGGACTTGCCGTCCGAATCAGTGAACGCTCCTAAATCCGGCGGATTACCGCCGTCTGGACTGAACCGTTGCGGGTAAGTCAGAATGTTTCCATTTTCATGAACAGGCTGATACCAGTCATATTCTAAACCTCCGCCATTGTAGGGAGTCGTCGGGCCTGGAAACATAAAGTCATAAAACGCGTTCGGGTCCGAGTTCGACTGTCCGACTCTGTAAGCACGGTAGCGCCAGATGTCAAATGTTTGAAAGCGTCCATAGACATAGTCATCCAGGTTGGTATCAGAGGTAATGGTAAACTCCCTTGCCTTGTATTGCGAATTGTAGCTGCTTTCGGTGCGATCATATTCGTAGCTGGCCCTGTTGGTGACATCGTAAGAAATTTCGGTGCTGATGTCCGCAATGCCCAGTCCGCCTCCGGCGCTGACGGACCCTCCCGCCGAAATGGCGTTCGATGATCCGACGATCGCAACGATTTGATCGGTGCTCTTTGAAGAATAGTCCCGGCCCGTGGCGTAGGAGAGACTGACTTTGTTGCTGTCATAGTTGGTTACGTTAGCGACTTTCGATCCGTCCCAGTAGGAGTGTTTCGGCGGCTCCTGCAAAATGTAATCAGTCGATACCAGATTGTTAATGATCAGATGCGCCGGCGCTCCCAGGTACAGGGATTTGCCGTCCCAGTCCACCGCCACCAGCGGCACCCGGCGATTTATATCGAACTCGCCCGTATTGAAGGATTGCAAGTCTTTAAACGATAATCCATTCGGGCCGACGGCGATGGTCCGAATCCAATAAACAGCGGTGGCAGTATCGCGTGCTGTCCAGGCGCTCACAGCCAGCGAGGCCGTAGGGTTCTTAGTATCCGCATTGCCTGTCAATCCTCCCGCTGCCAATGAGAACTGTTGGCTCGGCTTGCCGGGCCAAGCCGGATCGGTTTGCGCGTAGATTGTGTTTCCGATGAGCGTCACTTTGGTCAGGTCGGTGGAGACAGAATAAACCTGGATATCGACGGCGTTCCGGGGCGCATCGTTCCAGCCTACTGCGATCTGCTGCTGCCCAAACGGGATCGGGGGATTGGCACTCGGGTTATACAGGAATTGGCCTGCAGCAACCTGAACTCGCACGGGAAAGGAATCTGTAATAACGGGTTCGGAGGGGTGGGTGAGGGAAGCGGCGACGGTTAAGGTTGGCTGAAGCTCCTTGTTAAACCGAAAAACACTCAGACGCGGATAGTAAAAGGTCGCGAACGTATGACGTACTGTTACCACGTACCCAATCGCCAGCTCGGCGGCGCCGTTGCCGTTAAGATCAGCAGCTTGAACTGATATGGCTGATACTAAGGTGTTCGCCGCGCCAAAAACCTGGTTATAAGTACTTTTTGCTACTAGGGACCCACCGCCTTGCCCGTCAGGAACGTAGGCGAAGATGCTGATTCCAATGCTGGGGCCGTAGGGCGCGCCGGTGTTCCCTCTCGGCTGCTGATGGGCGATAGCGACCGCGATTTCGTTATTGCCGTCACCGTTAAAATCACCAATGGCGATTCCAATTGGGCTGTCGCATTGGGCTAAGTTGATGGAATCATCCGCCGCGATATCAATCGTGGCGATCTGCGGTTCCCGGTTCGTGTAATTCAACACGGAAAGCGCGTAGTGGTCCGCTTTCGTCGCATAAGCAACCGCAATCTCATCGCGGTAGTTAAAACCGCTGTCCACAACTTTATCAACATCTCCCACGGCGATCGCTATGTTGTCCGTTGCATAAGCGGGAGCATTCCGATCAGCGAGCGTAGGGGTGACGAGGATGGTCTCGCCGTTGACCACGTGAACTTGCAGGTTCGATGTTCCGAACGAGCGCTGCGCGAACGCAACGGTCGCGCGAGCGGGGTCTAAAATCCTGCCTGAAGCCGCAACCACGGGATTCTCAGCAACACTGCCGAGTTTGGTGACGTTCTTCAGGCTGAGAGTGGTGTCCTTATCCGTCCGATAAAGCCTCTGTACCAACTCGTTGGGATTGTCGGGGCTGAATGAAAAAAGTTCGTCGTCGGCAAACAACGCCAGCTTGGCCGGACTGTTAAAGGGGTCGTTCTTTCCGGGACGAAGCCCGCCGGGAGACTGGGCGGTTAATCCTCCCGTGAGTAACAGGCACATGATGAATGTGCGCAGGATTGAAACAGGTGGAGTCGCGCAAGCGAAATAAGCAGTTGTTCTTTTCCAATACATAGGAGAAGAATTCCATATGCGGCGCCGGAAGGGAAGACAAGAGCGGGTAACATGTTACCCCCGCTATCGGCCCACAAAGAGTAAACAATTTACTCCTGCGGCTCTTCTCTGTCGAGCTTGGAAACCTGTAATCTGACTCTGACACCTCATTGGAGATCGAAATGAACAATCCACATAATCCTGTCGCCTTCGTCCGTAAGCTCGGTGTAACCAGCCTCCTTACTGCCTTTGTTACACTCGCAAGCGCTCCGGGCGTCGTTCACGCACAGTCCGCTTTCAACGCCGGCATCACATCAACGTCCAGCGACGCTTATCAGACCGCGGTGAACTAT
>CAXTWT010000122.1:0-12650 GCA_964247955.1 uncultured Bryobacteraceae bacterium | reverse complement strand
GTAAGGCTTGCGTTGTGGCCCCGTAGCTCATCTGGATAGAGCACGTGCCTTCTAAGCACGGGGTAGCAGGTTCGAGTCCTGCCGGGGCTACTTTCTGCCGCTTCGATCTCCGACTGGATGATAGGATACGTACGGGATCTTATCTATGAAGCGTGTCGCTCTCGCTTTTGCCGTATTAGCAGGCGCTTTCTTACAGGCCGCTGAGCCGGTGCGGACAAAATCAGGTTTGGTAGAAGGCGCAACGAGCGCGGACGGAAGCGTGCGGGTCTTTAAAGGCATTCCGTATGCTGCGCCGCCGGTCGGCGATTTGCGTTGGAAAGCACCGCAGCCCGTGACTGCCTGGCAAGGCGTTCGGAAAGCAACCGAGTTCGGCGCTCGCTGCATGCAAGGGCCGATTTTCAAGGACATGGTTTTCCGCGATGCCGGGCCGAGCGAAAACTGCCTGTATCTGAACGTGTGGACCCCCGCAGCACAACCAAGCAATCCTCTGCCGGTGATGGTATGGATCTATGGTGGAGGGTTTCAAGCAGGTGCTTCATCCGAGCCGCGCCAGGACGGGGAGAACCTAGTCAAAAAAGGCGTCGTGGTGGTCAGCATGAATTATCGCCTCGGGATCTTCGGGTTCTTCTCCCACCCCGAACTCACGAAAGAATCCGGTCGCAACGCGTCCGGCAACTACGGACTGCTCGATCAAACGGCGGCCTTGCAGTGGGTCCATGACAATATCGCGGCGTTCGGCGGAGATCCGGCGAACGTCACCATCTTCGGAGAATCGGCCGGCTCCATGTCGGTGAATGCCCAGGTCACGACCCCACTGGCGAAAGGTCTTTTTAAACAGGCCATTGGTGAAAGCGGCGGCGATTTCGGCTTTTCCACGCCGATGCCTCCGTTATCGCAAAGCGAGGCGACCGGAGGGAAGTTTGCGCAGGAACTGGGCGCGACTACATTGAAGGATCTGCGGGCCAAATCGGCAGAGGAACTGCTGGAGGCATCCATGAAGGGCCGAGGAGTGTACCGCTTCTGGCCCAATGTGGACGGCTACTTCTTTCCTGATTCGCCGCTCGCAATTTACGGAGCAGGCAAAGAGAATCATGTGGCTGTTCTGGCCGGTTGGAATACTGACGAATCGAACGCGGCAGCATTCTTCGGCAAGGAGACGCACACCAAGGAAAGCTACGGAGCCAAAGTTCGCCAAATCTTTGGTGGGAAAGCAGACGAAGCCCTGAAGCTGTTTCCTGCCGATATGCCGGAGGAGATGACAAGGTCTGCCGGTCAGTTAGTCAGTGCGCAATTCATCACCTACTCGACCTGGAAGTGGTTGGAGTTGCAGATGCAAACCGGTGGGGCAAACGTGTACCGCTACCACTTTGAAGAAGCACCACCCGTCGAGGGCGGCGGTCCCAGCCGAGGCGCTTATCATTCCGCCGACATTGAATACGTCTTCGGAACACTCGACTGGAAAAAGCTGCACTGGACGGAAGCCGACCACCGAGTGTCTGACCAGATGTCCTCCTACTGGACTAATTTCGCAAGAACCGGTGATCCGAACGGGCCGGGTTTACCCAAGTGGCCGCGCTACGCTCCGGAGCAATGGGGAGTTATGCATCTAGGACCTGATACCCGCGCAAGCTCTGACGAGGACCGTGCAAAATATCTCTTTCTCGACACCTTTGCCACAAACCGTGGAAAGTAGACGGGTGCGTTGGGCAGGAAAGGTGTACATCCTATCGGCAGTCTTAATTTCCGAGCAGCTGACTATTGGGAAACAGCGCCGGATCGGAGATTGACTCCGCCGGTGCGGGTAACATAAGACCGTGGGCGGCACAAAGCTTAAACTCAAACGCAATCACACGTGGAAGAGCAAACCCGGGTATTCCATTTGCGTTCTCGACCGCGGTCTCGTGCGATTCGATTACCCGAGCCACTGGATCGTCGAGCCGGGAGAAGGTGCGGTGCATCTGCACGACCGGCCCCCCTCGGTCGAAAGCTGCGATTTGGGCGTTTCGATCTTCCGCACACAGGGCCTGCCCTTTGACGGGTTATCTCTCCACGATATGCTGCGGAACTCGCTCGGTGACGACCGGAAGCCGTATCATCAGTCTGAAATTCGCCAAGCGACGCGCGGTGATATCGAGATTGCCTGGCTGGAACAGAGATATATCGATGCAGAGTACAACCGTGACGCACGGTTTCGCGTTGCTCTCGCGCGAGGGCCGGCACTCTGCCTTATTTCGATGAATTACTGGTCAAACCACGCCCCCGGCCTGGAGCCGGTGTGGGACGAAGTGCTACGTACTCTGGTGATGGACATGCATGTCGACGACCCCACGGCGGGTCCTGTCGTGCAATAGGGCACGGAAGGTGAGCCGTGCTGATGGCGTGAGCCGTCCGGCGACGGCAAGAGTTGATCGGGGAGCTACGACGGCGGAAGTTGCCCGTAGCGCGCTCATTCAGCCTACTCCGTTAACGGACACCAAAGAACACAATCGCTGTCCCGCTCCGTCCGGCGCATTGAATGATCGCTCGGCCAGCGGAGTCGTAGGAAACCTGGGTGCCTTCCGTTCCCCACCATTTCGTATCGGCCTTGCCGTGCGTGACATACCGAATATTTCCGCCGGGTCCGTGAGCAAATAGGACCACCGCGCCGCGCCCGGTTTCCTCGGAGATCTTTTCATGAATTTCCGGTGTCGTACCGACCGCGCCGGAGCGCACGGGAAAGCTGGCGGCCATATCGTCACGAACTTGTTTATATTTGCCCAGCACGGTGGAGAATAACTCAACGCCATGTGGAGACACGTTCAGAAGGTCTCCCCAGATTCCGTTTTGGCCTAGAATCAGGCTGCCCAGACCCGTCAATTGTGAAGATTGGGGATCGTCCGGCAAGTAGTGTGTCAATAGGAGAACCGACGGTATCCAGCGGTCATAAGTGAGCGGAGACCGGCAAATCCAGGTGCGCGCCGGACCCGGATAAAAGAACAGATTGACGTTCCGATCATTCATCGGTCCCAGCTGGTCGTAGTTGGCAAGATACGGGCCGTTGTTAATCAGAAAATACTTCCCGGCGGAAAGAAAGCCCAGCCCGAAAGCGCGTCCGGTCTCGGTCACATCAAAATCAACAATGGCGTCCGGGTAGGCGGCAGTCAGCTTCTGCACCACTTTCGCCATCGCCAGCGGCAACTGGAACGCATAAGAGTCAGCGCGTTCCTCCAGCGTATTCTGCGCTGTGCCGTGCAGATGATTCGACGAATCGCAGCCGTACTGGCCGACCGCATCCCACTTGAAGTAGCGCACGCCGTAAACTCCGGCGATACGGATCAACTCTTCCGCAAAGGCGTCAGCATAAGCACTCACCAGGCACATCGGATAACTTTCTTCGGTTTCCCAGATCGGCCTCGGCTTGCCTTCGACGCCGTTCCGCGACATGACATCGCCCGTGTGCTGCAAATACATCGCGCTTGATTTCGCGGCGGAGGTGGGGCCGAACCACAAGCCGAGTTTCATGCCGTAACTGTCGAGGCGCTGGCGAATCGGCTCCAATCCACCTGGAAAACGGGCGCTGCTCACCCGCCAGTCGCCGGTCTTTTCGTACCAGCCGGTATCCAGGACGAATACCTCGATACCCATGCGGTGCGCCACGTCGATTTCGGCCAACATGCGCTCAGCGTTCATGGACGACAAGTACGGCTTGCCGTTCCACCATCGGTTGCGCTCCTGATAGTTCCAGGTGTTATAGAAGATGTAAGGCTTCCGACTTTCCGGCTTGGGATTCAAGTAGCGAAGCACGAACGTACGAAAGTCTTTAGCTGCGCCGTCCAGTCCTCCGCTCCCTGCTGCGGCATCCATCCAGACGGATGAAAACTCAGAAATCTTCTGACCCGGATTGTAATTGCCCTTTACCGCTTCCATCGATGCCGTGCGGGAGCGCCCCAGGCGGAAGCGGAGAAAGGCATCGGGCGCAGTCGAGCCATGCTCATAAGCGAGCAGCAGAGTGTTGCCTGCTCGGTCTTCGCCCACCAAGAGCGGACCCATCAGGCCAAGCCCGTCATCAAATCCAGCCTGGGTCACTTCGCGTTCCGACGGCGTATAGCTGTGAAGCAGTTCGTTGAAGTCGGAAAGTTGGACTTCGGTGACACGCGGCAGGTTGGCAAACCCAGCCTGCAAGTAGGTCAGGTTGTCCGCTGTGCCGGATCGGGTCAGCGCCTGTGGCGTTTTGCAATGAAGCACATAACGGAACCGAACGACCGGACTGTTTGCGGCAAGGCGAAATATCAGTTCGAGCGAGGACGCAGAATCACCCTTGAAAGTTCCGGTAAATCGGCGCTCGGTAATGCCGTTGCCCAGATCGAGCGCCGACCCTATAGGATGGATGCCGCTCAGTTCGGCCTTCACTTGCTTACCGTCGAGTTCAAATACGGGAGGAGCAAAGTCGTGAACCCGCTTGCCGGCAATTAAAGTCAGCCGCCAAAGAGAGCTTGCGCTGCCGACCATTTCCACTTGCGCCGACGCATTGGAAATCCGATTGACTTGCGCCGCCAGCGGCAGGGAAAGGAGAACAACGGAAAGGAACCGACTGAGCACGGAACTATTCTATGTGCAGTTCTTCGAAGCGAGAACGGCCAACAGTTCCCGGTTTACTTTCGCTTTCACGGTTCGCCGGTCGATCTCCAGCCGCCGTGCGGTCTCTTCGTAGCTTCCGGTCTGCGCGTAAACCAGCGTGCAGTACCGGCTCAGCAGCTCATTGGCGGTCAGCTTGCCTTCGCGTGCTTCGCTGAAAATGTCGCGATTGTTGGATCGCTTTGCCAGCCGGGACGCCTGGTACTCCTTGCGGATCAGAATGTTGCGCACGCATTGCTCCAGTTCGCGATAGTTGCCGGGCCACTCGTAGCGCGGATCAAGACCCTTACCGATCCATTCTTCCACTTCTTCCGCGAGTGTTTCCGCTTCACTCCCCGCCACCCGCTGCGACATAAACAGGATCAGATCGTGCAGCACTTCCGGCGATTCATCAATTTGCCGGCGCAGCGACGGCGTTTGAATCTGGTCAGAGCAAAGCCGATAGTATAAGTCTTCCCGGAAATGTTTCTTGCGGATCGCCAATTCTAAATTCCGATTAGTCGCCGCTATCAGCTTGCCTTGAAAGCGGTGGGTTTGCGCCTGGCTTTCGCCCAGCGCCTGAAAGCTGCGGGTTTCGATGACGCGCAGCAGCTTGACCTGGATCTCCGGATGGAGGTCTCCGATCTCATCCAGAAACACCGCGCCGAGCGGTGGGCACGCTTCCAGCCATCCGCGCTTGTCCTGCACCGCGCCGGTGAACGAGCCGCGCTTATGCCCAAACAGTTCCGATTCAACCAGCGTTCCCGGCAGTGCGGCGATGTTGATCGGAAAGAAAAGCCCGGTTAAATCTTCTTCAAAAGTTAAACGGTTCTCATCGAAGGGAACATAGCGGGATAAGGCAACCGAACGCGCCACCAGTTCTTTGCCGGTTCCTGAAGGTCCAGTGATTAAAGTCGCAAACTCGCTCATGCGCGAAAACAACGTTCTCTGGTACCGCCGCATGTCATGGGTAAAAATCGATTGCCAAACTGCCGCCCGCAAGCGCGCCGCCGGACGCGAGTTGCCGATGATCTGCTCGAAGATGTGGTGAAAGGCGCGCGCAACCTGGTAGTAACAGGCAAACGTATGTTTCGCCTCATGTCCGGTCGGGAGTTTCACGCCCTCCATGTGAAAAAAATAGTTCCACTCGTCGCAGAAGTCACGATAGAAAAGCCAGCGCGATTTGTCTTTGCTTCCACCCCGAAAGGTGGCGAGCACTAACTGCTGGTAATAGCGGTAGTAGAGATAGTAAAGCAGACCGTCCTCATACAGAATCAGGTCGGCCTCCGATGCGCTTTCGCCCGCTGCCAACAATTTCTGCAAGCTGTTCAGCAAAGGCTGTAGCCGATCCGTAATCCGCCATCCGTTGGCGCGAACGCGATCCGGGTCGCTCACGGTCAGGCTCCAGATCGGTTCTTCTTCGATAGCGTCTTTCCCGAGCGCCTCGCGTTCGTAGACCATAATGTCGGGAAGAAACGGATTCAAATACAGTAAAGCGGAGACCGCTTGGAGAAAGCGACGGTTTTTCGTTTGAAGCAAAGCCATTGTTCATTTATTGTATGACCCTATGCAATGGATGTATAACTAATGCTACATGGAAAAGTGTTTTGCCGGTATCTCGATGAAGATTAAGCGCCTCATCTTTGGATCTTCAATTGCCGAAGTACATGGTGGAGAAAGAAGATGACAAACTCAGGCAGTTATTCCGAAGTCCTCAAAATCAAAGGCGTCGGGCCGTTCCTTTGGATGCAGTTCTTAAACGCCTTTAACGACAACATGTACAAGTTGGTCGTTTCACTATTGGCCGTGCTGATTACGACAACGGGGGTCAGTAGCGGTACTTATCTGTCTCTCGCCGTATTTGTTTTCGTAGCGCCGTTCCTGCTCTTTTCCGGCTATGCCGGACAATTGGCCGACAAGTTTGAAAAGCGCAGCGTGGTGATTCTCACAAAGGCAATTGAAATCGTCGCTATGGTGTTTGCTTCCTTCGCGCTCATAAGCGGAAACATTGAGTGGATGTTGGCCGTTCTGTTTTTCACGGCCACGCAAGCGGCATTCTTCAGTCCGGCCAAGTACGGCATCGTGCCCGAACTGGTCGGTGACAAGCATCTGGCGCGCGCTAACGGCCTGCTCGAAATGAGCACGTTCGTGGCAATTATTCTCGGCACAGTGGGCGGAAGCTATTTGGTATCGGCTTGGAAGCACCGGCCAGCCTGCATTGGCTCCGTCCTGATCGCTATCGCCGTTCTCGGAACCCTGACCAGTTTCAACATTGCGCGAACACCGGCTCCGGTTGCGCAACGCCCCTTCTCCTGGAACCCGTTCGGCGACGTTCTGGTAGGCATGAAGCGTTTGTCCGCCGACCGCTTCTTGATGCTCACCGTATTAGGCACAACGTTCTTCTGGTTCCTGGGCGCGCTCTTTCAAATGCTTTTGCTGCTGTTCGGAAAAGAAGTGCTGCACTGCACCGAAACGCAAACCGGTTTGCTCATGGCAAGTTTGGCGGTCGGTATCGGCGTCGGCAGCATAGCGGCGGGACGGCTTTCGGGCGAGAAAGTGGAACTTGGCTTGGTTCCGGTCGGAGCGTTTGGAATGGCCGTGGCTGCTCTCGCGTTGGCGTTTGCCGCGCATAGCCTTCTTCCGGCTTTAATGATGCTCGCGGTTTTAGGGTTTATGGGTGGCTTGTTTGTTGTGCCGTTGAACGCCATTTTGCAGCACCGCCCGCAACCGGACGAAAGGGGCCGTACCCTGGCCACTGCTAATTTCGTGAACACGGTAGGACTCATGCTGGCTTCGGGCGTGGTCTGGCTGCTGCATGAGGCGCTGCATCTTTCCGCCGCGAACGTAATTGCCGTGAGCGCCCTGTTAACGCTCGTGGCAGCCGTGTACGCCCTCCAACTCGTGCCCAGCTTTACCATGCGTTTTCTCCTGTATGTGCTGACTCACGCCATCTACCGCATTCGTCTTCATGGCAAAGAAAACGTTCCTCAGAATGGCCCGGCGCTCCTGGTCGCCAATCACGTTTCCTATGTGGACGGATTCTTAATCGGGGCTTGCCTTCATCGCTTCGTGCGCTTTCTCGTAACCGAAGAATGGTACGACCGCTTTCCCCGCGTTTTTTCTCTGTTTCATGCCATTCGCGTGCCGAACGGAAATCGCCGCAGCGTGATCAAAGCTATCGAACTCGCGCGTCAGGAACTGAAAGCAGGCCACCTGGTCTGCATCTTCGCCGAAGGCACGCTGACACGAAACGGAAACATCGGAGAGTTTCATCGCGGACTGGAAAAGATTGCCGAAGCCTCCAATGTGCCCGTCATTCCGGTTCATCTCGGCGGCGTGTGGGGCAGCATCTTCAGCTTGGACCGCCGCGCTTCCCTATGGCGTTCGCTGCGAAAGCTGCCATTCCCGATCAGCGTTAGTTTCGGCAAGCCTATGGCACAGCCCAGTGCGTTTGACGTGCGGCAAGCTGTTTCCGAGTTGGGCGCCGAAGCAGCCCACGATGCCGTGAACAGCCGTGATTCTCTGGGCGAAGGATTTGTCCGCACTGCCAAAAGCTATTGGTCTCACCGGGCAGTGACCGACACAACCGGACGCACGTTGACCTACGGCCAGGCTTTGATTGGGAGCCAACTGCTGGCGGGACGGATTGGCCGGGATCACGCCGAAGAAAAGATGATCGGCGTGATGCTGCCCGCTTCTGTGGCTGCGGCAATTGCCAATCTCGGCATCGTTCTCGCCGGTCGCGTTCCGGTGAACCTGAATTTCACCGTGGGCCGGGAAGCGATGGATTCGGCGGTAGAGCAATGCGGCCTGCGCACGATTATCACCTCCAAACAGTTTCTGGCAAAAGCAAAGATCGAGAAGCGCCGCGAGATGGTCTTCGCTGAAGATCTTCTGACGTTCGGAAAACCGGCGAAACTGATGGCGTTTCTGCGGGCGCGCCTGCTCCCGAGCCGCTTCCTGACTAGCTCATCTATTAATGCAGATGATCTCGCCGCCGTTCTCTTTTCAAGCGGAAGCACCGGCGCCCCGAAAGGCATCATGCTGTCGCACCGCAACCTGCTCTCGAATACGCAATCCGTCAATCATCTATTCCAGATTGATCAAACCGACACGATTGCGGGCGTGCTGCCGTTTTTTCACTCGTTCGGTTTTACCTACACGCTTTGGTTCCCGCTGCTCTATGGCGCAAGCGCCGCTTACCATGCGCAGCCGCTCGACGCGAAAGGATTGGGCGAACTGGTGCAAAGGTCTAAAGCGACCTTTCTGCCTGCCCCGCCTACTTTCTGCGGAGCTTATCTGCGTGGATGCACGCCGGAACAGTTTGCCTCCATGCGGCATGTACTGGTGGGCGCGGAAAAGCTGTCGCCCGCTTTGGCGGAAGCGTTCAAAGAAAAGTTTGGGCTGCCACTGCTCGAAGGTTACGGCGCAACTGAAATGTCGCCCGTGATCTCCGTCAACGTTCCGGACCGCGAACTCGCGGGCATCAAGCAGATCGGCCTGCGTCCCGGCACGGTCGGTCAACCGATTCCGGGAGTCGCCGCGAAAGTTGTGGGTCGTGAAACCGGTGAAACCCTGAAGAGCGGCGCGGAAGGATTACTGTTAGTCAAAGGTCCCAATCGCACCCTGGGCTATCTGCACCGGCCTCAGGAAACGGAAGCAGTTTTACGGGATGGATGGTACGTCACGGGAGATATTGTCGTGATGGACGAGGATGGGTTTATTCGGATTGTGGATCGCCAATCCCGCTTCAGCAAGATTGGCGGGGAAATGGTCCCGCATGGGAAGGTGGAGGAAGTTCTGCAATCCATTGTTCCCGGCGTTCCGTGCGTGGTAACAGCCGTGGCGGACGAGCGCAAAGGAGAACGGCTGGTGGCTTTCATCGCAGGCAACCACAGCATGCCGGAGGAAATCTGGCGGCAGTTAATGGCCTCGGGATTGCCGAAGCTTTGGATTCCGAAAGCGGACGATATTCACTCTGTAGAAACGCTGCCGATGTTAGGAACCGGCAAAGTGGATCTGCGCGCAGTCCGGCAGATGGCGTTGGCGGCATAGCATGAGCGGACGAAGACGGCGTTGGCTGCTGGGACTGGCTTCCCTCGTAGCGGCTTTGCTGGGCCTGAGTTTCCTCCCTGCGGCTGTCTTGACCGAGGTAGCCTTGCACCCCTTTGTACGACGGCATGCCAGCGACACAGCGGCGCTCGCGTACAGCATTGCGAACGCTTCCGGCGGCACAGCACAGCAGGTCAGAATTCGTGCGGAGGACGGCACGGTTCTCGATGGGTGGTGGCTTTCGCCTGCAAAGCCGAGCGGGAAGGCGGTGATCGCCTGCCACGGGGTAGCTGACTCCGCCTTTGGAGCCATGAGCTACGCGCTGCTGTTTTTAAGAAACGGCTACTCGGTGCTGGCGCCCGAAAGCCGAGGGCATGGGGAAAGTCGCGGCTATGTCACTTATGGCATACTGGAGGCCGACGACACCCTCCGCTGGCTCAACTGGACCAAAAGCCAAGGCGTAAAGGGCGTCTTCGGGTTCGGCGAGTCGCTGGGCGGAGCCATCCTGCTGCAATCTTTGTCGCACGGCGCGGATTTTCGGGCATTAGCCGTCGAATGCTCTTACTCTTCCTTTGAAGCCGTGGCTGACGAGCGCGTCGGGCGCTTCATATCACCCGTTGTTGCGACCGTTCTGGTCAAAGAAGGTCTGCTCTATACGAATCTGCGTTATGGCGTACACCTGTCGGACGCAAGGCCCGATCTCGCCATCCGGCACGCTCACGTGCCGATTCTACTGATTCACGGGACAGCGGATCACGAAACCAGCCCTGAACATTCGGAGCGGCTGGCGAAGGCAAATCCGGCGTTTACGGAACTTTGGCTCGTTCCGGGGGCCAAGCACACAGGCGCGTATGGAACGGCTCCGAAAGAGTTTGAAGCAAAAGTGCTGCAATGGTTCGGGCATGCTCCCGCGAGTGAAACGACTCAGGTTCGCAGCGCTGTAGCCGGATCGATTCGGGCGGCGCGACGCGCCGGAAGATAGCCGGCGGCAAGCGCCGCGCATAGAAACAGGATCGCGACGGTAACGAAGATGGCAGGATCAGTCGCGCTGACGTGAAACAAGAAGCTTTCCATCAGGCGGGTTAAGCCAAAAGCTCCCGCGATGCCGATTGCTGTTCCCGCCAAAGCCAGGCGAAAGCTTTGTCCCACGACCAGCCGCAGAATGTCGCCTCCCTGCGCCCCCAGCGCGCGCCGGATGCCCATCTCCTGCGTACGCTGCGCTACGGAGTACGCAACAATGCCGTAAATTCCCATCAAAACCAGCAGCAGCGCCATCGCGGCGAAAGATCCCAACAGGATCACCAGCAAGCGCCGCTGACCGATTTGCTCGTCCACCAAGTCTTCCATCGTGCGAACGCCCGAAACCGATTGATTTTGATCCAAGGCCCGCACCTGTTTGCGCAGGGCGCCGACAAAGCCGAGCGGGTCGGCCTCGGTCCGCACGGCGAGAGTCGCGAACGCTGGTGGGTTTTGGGCGAAAGAAACGTAAACAGTTTCGGGCCAGGCGCTTTTTTCGAGGGCTTGCTTCACCTCCGCGACGATCCCCACGATTTCGGCGGGCTTCGGATTTACGCCGCCGACCCAAAGATGCCGGCCTATGGGGTTCTGCCCATACGGATAGGCAGGCCAGAACCGCCGCGCCAAAGCTTCATCAATAATGGCCACACGCCCCGCATCTTCCCTATCTCTTTCGATAAAATCCCTGCCGCGCCGCAACGGAATTTGGAGCGTGCGAAAGTAGCCCGGCGTGACAACCATGAACATCGCAATCGGGCGTTCATTTAAACGCAAAAGTGGTTGGGCGGCATCCTGCACGGGCGTTCCGGGATAGCCCATCATCGGCAGGACCATGGAGGCTGCCGCGCTGCGAATACCCGGCGATGATTCCAAGCCCCGGAGCAAATCCTGAAAGAAGAGCGCCTTTTTCCGGTTCGTGTCATAACGCGACGGAGCCAAGGAAATGTGGGCAGTCAACAGATGGGCAGCATTGAAACCAAGAGTGACGCCGCGCATCCGCATGATGCTTTCCACCAGCAAGGCCGTGCCGATGAGCAGCACAATCGAGAGCGCGATTTGCGCCACCAGTAATAGCCCGCGCACGCTCAGCCCGGACATGGTTCTTCGGTTCGCCCCGCCGACAGCCGCCTCCCCGCTGGCCCGCAACACGCGCATAAGATCGGGCCGGGACGTTCCCATGGCAGGCACGAGTCCGAAGAGTACGCCGGTTACCGTCGAGAGGACCGCAGCAAACCCGAGCACTGTCCAATCCAAATGAATTTCTCCCGCCCTCGGCAGCTCGAAAGCAGTGATGCCACCTATCGCGCGCAGACTCCATTGGGCGAACAGAACGCCGAGCAGCCCGCCCGCAAGCGACAAAACAACGCTTTCCCCGATGAGTTGCCCGATGAGCCGGATACGGGCGGCTCCGAGCGCCGACCGCACAGCCATTTCGCGCGTCCGCGAACTCGCTCGCGCCAGCAGGAGGCCAGCCACGTTCGCGCAAGCAATCAGCAGGACAAAACCCACTGCGCCCAGCAAGGTCCAAAGCATCGAGCGCACATCGGCCACCAGGTTATCCTTCATGGCCGTTACGTTCTCCGGTCTTTTCGGCTTGGCGTCGAGCATGGCGGGGTGCGCCATGGCGTACTGCCGATGAATTACCTTCGCTTCCGCTGTTGCTTCTCCGAGGGTCGCTCCCGGCTTCAGACGACCGAATATCGTTAAAACCGGACTTAAGGCTCTCGTTTTCGAAGGGGTAAGCGACGGTTCGGCAGGCGCTGTCATCCACACGTCCAGGTCAGGAAAAGGAAACGAAAAGCGGGGCGGAAGAACGCCAATAATGGTGTACGGGGTTCCCGCCAGAGTTGCTGTCTTACCGAGAATTTGCGGATCTGCCGCGAACCGCCGCTCCCAAAGCGCGGCGCTGATCATCACGACCGGCGCGCCGCCGGGCGAGTCCTCCTCGACGCGAAAGGCGCGCCCGCGCAGCGGCTCCAGTCCCAGGA
>CAXTWT010000121.1:0-12686 GCA_964247955.1 uncultured Bryobacteraceae bacterium | reverse complement strand
AGGGATCGTCGGCAAACGCGCTCGTATGGAAAAAGACCGTCAGGTAATTCGCCGCCACGCGATGCTCACGCAGTTTCTCGCCGGCGCGCATCGCATACGTCACCAACGCTTCGCTCATTTCACGCCATTCCGTGATCGGACGCCCGAAGCTGCGCGTCACGGCCAAGCCCTTTTTCTGAGGCGCAAGCATTTCCAAGGGCAAGCACGAGATGCCCCGTAATTCATATACGACGCGCGCGCCCACGACGGTGAGCAGACGCCGCGCCCGGCTGGGATCAAACGCGGCTAAGTCCGCCGCTGTCACGACCTCAAACTCCTTCAACTTCTCGACGGAGGCTTTGCCGATGCCCCACACTTCTTCGAGCGGGACCGTGGGCAGCAGCTCGGCCTGTGCCTGCGGATCGCGCAGATCGCAGACGCCCGTGAACTCAGGCCGTTTCTTGGCGATCCCATTGGCGACTTTCGCCAGTGTCTTCGTGGGACCTAAACCCACGCACGTCGGAATGCCGGTCCAGCGCTTCACGCGCTTCCGGATCTGTTGACAAAACGGCGCGAGATCGGAGGCGGCAAATTGGGTCAGGCGCAGGAAGTTTTCATCGATACTATAGACTTCGACGTCCGGTACTAAGCTGCCGAGGGCCGCCAATATTTTTCGCTGAAAACTCGAATACAATTCATAATTACTGGAGAAGACGGCCACGTTTTCGCGCTTAATTAGGTCCTGGTATTCGAAGACCGGAGCCGTGGCCGGGATGCCGAGCCGTTTCGCCGAGGCGCTGCGGGCGACGGCACACGCATCGTTATTCGATAAAACAATCACCGGTTTGCCCCACAAATCGGGCCGGAAGACCTGCTCACACGAAGCGTAAAAACTGTTAGCGTCGATCAGGCCGAACACTTCGCCGGTCATGGCCTATACCAGAGTGTGAATGGCATGGAGGACGACACCGAACACATGCACCTGCACTTCGGCACTGAAATAAATGGGCGGGTACTCCGGGTTGGCGGCTTCGAGCCATACCGCGCCGCGTTCGCGCTTCAGACGCTTCACGGTGTACTCGCCATCAATGGCCACAATGACAATCGAGCCGGAGCGTGGCGTCACCGACCGATCCACCACGAGCAGGTCGCCGTCGAAAATGCCCGCTTCCTGCATACTGTGCCCCACAGCGCGCATCAGAAACGTCGCCGCCCGGTTGCGGATAAGATGCTCGACGAGATCTAATTCGCGGGCTTCATAATCGGACGCTGGGGATGGAAACCCCGCTGGCACAAAGCCTTCGATATAGCGCAGTTCGCACCACAGAGAGTCGGGAACAGCGCCCAGTTGTACCGCCTTCATGCGGGCAGAACCATCGTAGTTGCTTTATACCATAAGTGGCGAAAAAAAGGCGAAATTCTGATTTCACCCGGTACTACACTGTGCAAGTTCTGGAACCGGCCCACCATGAATCGTCCGGCACGGAGGGAGTCAACGCTAGCATGGGAGAGCGCGGGATGGAACAACCGACACGAACACAACCCGTTCTTTACCCCAGCACGGCCACCACGCTGAAAGCCGTCGGCTGTGATGAGTACTGGCTGCAGGATTGGCTCGTCGCCGATCCCACCCGGTTAGGGCTGGGACCAATCACGATCAAAGCCAAGGAACTGCGGCAGTATGGGGGGCGCGGAGGACGACTCGACATTCTCGCCTATGATGCCGCCCTGGACACTTATTATGAGGTGGAAGTGATGCTGGGCGAGTGCGATGCCGATCACGGGTTTCGAGCGTTAGACTATTGGGCTCGGGAGCGGGTGCGCAACCCGAACGCGCGTCACGTGGCGGTCATTGTCGCTGAAGATCTTTCCGGTCGCTATCGAACCGTCATTGAAACGCTGGCGCAGCAGTTACCGTTGATTGCCATCGAGATGCGAACCTTGTTGATTCACGTAGTTCCGCCGATGGCCACCACCTTTCCCGTCATTTTCGCCCAACCGGATGACTTTGTCTTACGACCGGCAGACGAACCGGAGACGGATGAAAGACTGGGTGTGCCGAACGATGAAGCGAGCTGGCAGACGGCCAAGCCGGAGTTTACGAAGTTTGCGCGCGAGATGCATAAACTCTGCACGGAGAAGATCGGTCCGAGCACGATTGACTTCTCGGCTAAGAGCTACATCGCGCTGAAAAAGGGCAAGCGTGCTTGGTTGCCGATGTGGCCGCGCAGAGACGGGGCGTACGTGTATATTCCCGGTGGTCCTGGTGGTGCGCCGGATCAACCGAGCGACTTTTTCGCCAAAGTGAGGGAACAGCTTACTCCGCTCAGCATCGAGCCTTCCTGGAGCTTCAAGTACAACGCCGGAGCGAATCCCATCGCCTTTGCCATTCCGTTCCACTACGTGGCGCACTCCAAAATGGCCGAAATTTTAGAAGAGGCTTACGCTCTCGCGTGAGAGCTGGTGGATCACCGGCGTGTGCTGTCTGGACCACCCGGAGGGGATAAAAAACGGGAGAGAGGATGGCCGCAAGGCATCAAGCAGCGGAACTTTCGGAGGAGAGAAAACCGTTGCTTGTTATGCTGGCGCGAGATGACCAAATCAGAACTGATTGAATCCGTCGCGGCCGCCACAAGTCAAACCAAAACAGAAACAGAGCGAACGCTGGAAGCCTTCCTGGATCGCCTGGCGAATGCTTTGACAGCGGGCGAGCGCGTGGATTTGCGCGGCTTCGGCATCTTCGAAGCGAAAGCAACCAAAGCGCGCAAAGGCCGTAATCCGGCGACCGGCGAGACCATCGAGATTCCGGCCAGCCGCCGCGCCACCTTCCGGCCCAGTAAGGAACTCAAGAACCGTTTGCTCGGTCAGCGCGAAGAGCCACAAGAGTAGTGACAGTTCTCAGCATTTCATGAACTCTTTGCCTCGCTCCTTCTTGCTCACGGTTACTCTTCTGATGAGCACGGTTGGTTTTGCCGCTGCGCCGGACCAGCCCCGGCCTGATCCACAATTGACACCTGGCGCGACACTGGACGTCACTATCGCTGACATTTGTGTTTCCGGCTACACGAAGAAAGTCCGCAACGTGCCTGCCGCTGTGAAGCGCCAAGTCTACGCCGAGTATCACGCCGTCAACACGCCGGGCGCGTACGAAGTCGATCACCTGATTCCTTTAGAACTGGGCGGCTCCAATTCCATCAAAAACTTGTGGCCCGAGTCGTACAGCATCGAATGGAACGCGCGCATCAAAGACGAACTGGAAAATCGCTTGCATCAGCTCGCTTGTCACGGCACCGTTCCCTTGAGCCAGGCGCAGCAGGAGATCGCGACCGACTGGATCGCGGCGTACAGAAAATACTTCCATACGGACCATCCGCTCAGCCCGGCGCAGGCGCGACAAGCAGCCAAGCGGCATCGCTGAAGGCCGCTAGGTACTGGCCATCCCGAGCGAAGGCTTAAGCGAAAGACCGCTGGGAACAGGACTGCTGTCGCCGCCGACCCAGATAACGAGCGTTCAGCGCGGAGTCCTCCGGGTCACTCAACTGGTGGAACAGTGCATCTTGCTCCATTACTGGCAGAACTACCCTCATTTTCTTATTCGGGATAGGGTGGAGTTATGGCTGCCAAGATGATGCGGTCCCGGATCGATTCGCCTCCGAAGACTCTCTCCAGTCTGCCGGTCGGCGGGGTTGGATACATTTCGTGGACCGATGTGGAAATCGACCGGGCGGATCTCTCTACCTACGTCCACACCGAGGCGGAGCTGTACCCCGAACCGGACAACGAAACGGTGAGGATCAGCCGGGAGACGGACGGGTTTCATCTGATCATTCACTATCAAGGGACAAAGTTTGAACCCATAGCGATTAAAGATTTTATGAAGCTCGCCCCCGTGGTCGAAATCAAGGAGGAGATCGAGCCCGATTCACTGGATGAAATGCGAGAGAAGTTGCAGCGCCTGAACCGGAAAGCCCAAAAGGACAGCTCCGAAGACGCGGCCTCCTGAATGTGGAAAGGCACGCCAGGCATGGATCGGCTCCTGCGAGCCTTGGAGCGAAGGCCGGGAAAACAAACCCCGAAGGAGGCCTCTGCGCCGAAACCCTCGTCCGAGGTCCCCGACCTGTTTGCGAACAATGACAATCTACATGAAATCACCCGCGTTCGCGATGCGGTCCGCAGCCTGCGGCGCGAAGCTCGTCTGCTGGATGCGGATGCGGACGCCTCGGCCCGAAATTGCGAAGCTGATCTGCGCCGCTATTGCCTGTTCGCCTGTGGGCGGATTATCGGCGGACAAAGGCGCGAACTGGCCGAAATCGACCGTGCCTGCCTGGAGCAGGTGCTGGGGTTTCGTGTCGAAGCCGCCAGCCTCCACCAGATTAGCGCCGAGCTGCGGTCCCGGCCGCCTGCCGAATTGGATGCGATCTTTCCCGAACTGCTCCGGCGCAAAGCGGCTGAGGAGTTCCGCAGCTACGATCCCTGCGATTCGATCCTCCGGCAGATCGAAACCATTGCCGAGAACACGGGGCGCGTGTACGGCGATAAGCGCGGGCATCGCGCCAATATAGCCAAGCGCATCGGCTTGCATCTTCGCTGGCTCGTGGACACAGAGCGGGAGCGGGCCGCCAACTCGCCTTCTCCGAAAGGAACAGAGCCGACCACAGACAAAGTGACATTGATAGAAGAACTGACCCCGCAAGGAACGCTGGAAGACATCAAAAAGGAGTTGATGGGCCTCATTGGTTTGGAGCCGGTCAAAAAGGAGGTCCTCTCCCTATCGAACCTGTTGCGCGTTCGGCAGCTCCGCCAGCAGCAGGAACTCAGCACGGAAGCCATGACGCTGCATCTGGTCTTTACGGGCAATCCGGGCACCGGCAAAACGACGGTGGCGCGTCTTCTGGCGCGTGCCTATCGAGCATTAGGAGTTTTAGCAAAAGGGCATCTGGTCGAAGTGGATCGATCAGGACTGGTCGCCGGCTACGTCGGCCATACCGCTCTCAAAACTAAAGAAGTCGTCAAACGCGCGCTCGATGGCGTGCTGTTCATTGATGAAGCATATGCGCTCATGGGCGAAGGCAAAGACTACGGGCCGGAGGCCATCAACACGCTGCTGAAGCTGATGGAAGACTACCGGGACCGGCTCATCGTGATTGTGGCCGGTTACACCGACCGCATGGCGGCCTTTTTGGAAAGTAACCCAGGGCTGAAGTCTCGTTTCAATAAGTTCATCCACTTTGGGGACTACACGGTGCCGGAGATGGCGCGCATCTTCGACTACATGCTCGACAAAGGACAGTATCGGGCAACGGAAGGGGCGCATTGGGCAATGGAACGTGCGATGAGCCAACTGCACGAGAACCGGGACGAGCACTTCGGCAATGCCCGTCTGGCGCGGAACCTGCTGGAGCATGTCCAGCAGGAGCAGGCCAACCGGCTTGCCGAGGTCATGGAACCCACCCGTAACGAGCTGCTGACGATTGAGGCTGGCGATGTCGAACGGGCGCTAATTGCCCTGCTCCTGCCCGTATCCCGTGAGGAGCGAGAATAAAGTCGTGGCGGATCGAAGAAAACTCGCCTACATTCTCAAATTCATCTTGCTGGGCTGGACCGTGATCGCCGTGCTGACCGGAATGGTCGTCGGCTTGGCCTACCTTCTCCAGGACACCACTCTGACCATCCTAGTGGTTCAGTTCATCGTTTATAGCGGCGCTTTCGGATTGATGGGATGGCAGCACTACAAAACGAAAGATAAACGGAGAGCCTGGCACTTTGACGAACGAGGAGTCAAGGGGTGGATCAGTAACCATGGCAAGAGCCAAAGCGGTGAATGGGACGAAGCCGAGGATGCTGATAGCGGTTGGCGACAGTAGGCGCGTTTTGCGCCCGACATCGCTTCAAGACCTTTAGCGGTCAGAGCAAGCGGTGGGCGACTTTCAATGAATCACTAAACATGGTCAGAGCTTCTTCCGCTTCTAAGTGCTCCGTTCGCTCCCAGATGCTGCAGAAGCCGAGACCCTGTTTGGTGGTTGGCCAGAGCCACTGATGGGTGGCCGTCACTAGCTCCCAATGCGGCGGCACGCTGGCAACTACGACCATCAATCCATACACACGAAATGCCACCTTGAACCAGGACCCCTGTTCGCAGGTTATGTCGGGACAAGGTTGCGGTGATTCACGGAACTCTCGCTTGGTCCAAGCGTTCTTTTGAACAGTGAACAAGTACTCTGGGAACTGCACCGGGTGCCAGCCTACGAGAACGGATATGCCTGATGGGACACTGTTCCTGTCCGCTTCAAGCTGACGTGGGATCTCTGGAGCAATCTCATTCATCCCCAACAAACGATCAAAGACACAGGCGCTTTTGACGGCCCAGCGGGCGAAGCTTAACCGTTTCGATTCATCCAGCAGCAAGCGAACATTTTTGGTGCTCCAGACTTCCTGAAGCCACGGCGTAACGGCTTTCTCCAGGTCATTCATCCAGACGTTATTGCAGTCAGAACAAACCTTTTCGTAAACAAATCGGGAGACCTTATAGGAAAGCACATGGACCAACGTGTCGCTTCCGAAAATCCATTTGTTAAACACAAGCTCTTCGTTGGTCATGCCCAGAGGCTCGAATTGCTGCCTTGCGAATCCATGCTCTTCGGCTTTTGACTCTCTCCTTCCACAGAACATACAAAGTACTTTCTTTTTTGAGCGGCCCGTCGTGTTAACCTGCATGGCTCCTGACATCACCTTATTACCAAATACGAGTATGAACCTGAATTTGGGTCTGCTGATCCTGGGTCTCCTGCCGTCAGTGCCCGTCAGGTGCTACCCGATACCAGTAATATCGTGAGCGCTCACAATATAGCCGAGTATCGGAATGCCAAAGACAAGGTAAATTCAGCGAAGAATCGAATGTTTGGTGGCAACATCCATAATTGGCGCAATCCCCTCGATTCACGAGTTTTGAGCCGCCTGAGGCGGACAGTGGGTCATTTCCAAGCCGAACTGCTGGGCGTACTCCGCGTTGAGCCGCTGCCAGCCGCCGAACTTGATTGCCTCGCCGCCAACAATGCGGCCGATAGGAGTTCCGCTGAGAAGGCGATCCAAAACATCGAAGCAAATGTGCCACCCGGCAGCACCCATGGAGAGGAAGCGACGATCGATGTTGTACCACAATGTTAGGCGCGTGCCGCCGCCCAAAGCTTTGAGTTCCCACCGGAGATTGTTGTACTCCAGCACGTGGGGGGCGTCGGCTCGCGTCACGGTTGTTACCTGCGGCGTGGGCGCCCCCACCCAGGTGAGCTTCACCGGTCTTACAGCGGCCAAGCTTTCATCGGCGTCGAAAGGGGCCCACTCGCGCAGATACGCCGGGTCGGTGAGCGCCTGCCAGACTGTTTTCAGCGAGTGGCGCAGCTCTCTGACAAGAATAAGCGTCCACTTTTCTCCGTTCTTTCGTACCTGCGCCCCGCTAGCGGGACCCGGTGAGTACTGCTTGTAATCGGTCATCTTCTTCTCCTAGTCTTCCTTCTCGTAAATGTGGATGGCTCCATGTGGTCAAAATGGCGTTCAAGAGCATCGACGTGAGCGGACCAGATTAGCGGAACGGAGCCAGTTAGGTATCGCCAGCATCCCTACGAACGGTATTGTTGTTTGCGGTTCACGATCCGGGACCGCTTCTGTGCTAAATATTCAGCGAGGTACTGCTTTCGACCAGAGAGTGACCTTGTACTCTCAAATGTGCCTCAGCCAAGGCAGCAGCCCATCCGTTCCTAGTACCAATATCGGTACGCGACAGTAGACCTCTCTCTTCCTCTTTCAAACTGAGCGCGGCGAACTCTGCATATCGTGGGTGCAGTGGATCGATGAAGGCTTCCTTCCTGTGAAGAATAGGTGGATTAGAGGAATCGTTGTAATTCCGAACGGAATAGGTTGCTTTGGGCAAGAACACGCGAATGCTGTGCTGCAGCTCAGGGTGGCCAACCTCATCAAAGTTACCGTACTTCAAAAACGAAAGTTTCCGACCATCCACTGCCATTTTGATAATGTCGTATTCGACATCGCCAACAATTTGCTTAGCGGCAAAAATAACGAGCCGTAGTAACGCTGACAGTTGTTCCTCTGCCGATCGATGCACATACAGATCTTCTGGCAGTTTCTTGCCGACAGAAGCCGAATGGCAGTGTTGCTTGACAATTTCTGGATTCCCGAGTTGAAACAAAAATCTCTGTGACTCCTCAACGGCTGCTGCATAGGAAGGCCAAAGCATCTTGATGTCAGCTTGCACTTCCGCTGGTAACGTGCGGAGCGGTGGTGATTTTATGGCTTGCAAGGACAGCATGGCCATATAAGTGAGAAAATTCTCACGTTTCCGTTCACGGCGTTCGGAGACAGTGTTCCAGTCCAGCAACCCTGTTGTAAGTCGCTCAACTCGTTGCGGTGATCCGAAGCGATCGATGAGCTTTGAATAAGGTTTGAACTCTGTGGATAAAGGGAGACGCCCTAGTTCCCGACTGAGGGAAACGAATTGTTTCGCAATACGGTCTGCCGCAAACTGTTCAATGGCCTGTTGACGGACGTTCTGAGGGCGATATAGGGAAAGGCGAGCGAGGTATTCCGCTTCCGCCTGGTCGTCCTTGAATACATACGCGATTCCTAGACTTGCCATATGAGGCTTGCGTCCCAGTACTGCATATAAGTAGTCTTTAAACTCCGATTGAGCGTATAGCTTTTGAAAGGAGCCGACTTTCGTCAGGTATCCGTCCCCAAATTCGACTGCCTCGTGAAGAGCTTGGTCCACGCGAACCGAAACAATCAGAACTTTTTGAGCAAGATCATACGCTCTACGCAACGTGTCCTGACGCTCCACCAAATCTTCGATCACATTGAGAACGTATCCTAAGTTGATGCAATCGGCTTGCTTGATTGTCGCTCCTGGGCGGAAATGAGGGTCCCAGCCACTCGCTCGGAAACCAGCCTCATTGAGCAACTCGACGTCCTGTCCGCGACCACAACCGTAATCGAAGATGGAAACAGAAGTGGATATGATACCGTGGGTCATTGCCAGCGCAATCGGGCGGGAGTAATCGAATCGTCGAAGAGCTGTTTTGTGGCGCTGGATCTGCATAGGAGCTGTATGTGACATCATTCTTCCGAAGAGCTATGCAGTGCTCTTCTCCTCTGCTTTCAGTGTAGTGAGCCGCCTTTAAAATCCCTGCTTTATCCAACTCATCAGAGAACATTTGACATCTGAACGTTACAGTTTGTAGCAGGTCGCCTAGGAGTACAAGCAAGGATCTTGTCGCACTTCAGCACATTGCCCTTTGCACTCCTTACTTCATTTCTGTCCTATTATTTTGCGCTACATGATCACATCGTGAGCGTTACGTGAACCGCAGGTTCTAAACGGTAGTGCAAGCAACGTGTTGGCCAGTTTCTGGAAATGCTGCTTGTAAGTATTGTGAGCGCTTTGGGAACCGCATTCTGTGTTGCGTGTTCTGGGGCGGCATTTTAGGCTCAGGACTCATCAATTTGCTCCTGACTGCCTCCCAAGCTGCGCTTTTCCATGCGCGATTGGATAGAGCCGGATGCCTGCTCCACTCAACCAGCGCTGGCGACAGCTCGACTTAGCAGTCCGCCATGAATATACAATCGTCGCAACGATGAGGCGAATTGCCTGCTCGACTTACGCCGCCGCTTCCGTCCTGCTCCTAGCCGCCTTCGTTTCGCGTGCGGGCGGCAAGCCGAACATCCGGCGGTATTCTCGGGTGAACTGCGACACACTCTCATACCCAACAGCCAAAGCCGCGCTGCTCGGGGTCGCTCCCTCTGACAGCATCAGCCGTCTCGCCTCGATGAGGCGCAACTGTTTCTGGAATTGCAGCGGCGAGAGCGAAGTCACGGCACGAAAGTAATGATGGAACGACGATGGGCTCATGCCAGCCGTTGCCGCCAAGCAATCGACCGACAGTGGCCGCATGAACTCGGCCCGAAGAACCGCGACCGCACGCGCCACACGCTGGGTATGACCCTCCGGCCAGCCCAGCCGACGAATCGCCGCCCCATGCCGACCAGCCAGGAGCCAGTAATGCAGTTCGCGTATTAACTGTGTATGCAGCACCGGTACCGCTGCCGGGCGCTCCAACAGGCGCATCAACCGTAGTGCCGCGTCGGCGACCTCAGCATCGGTCGAATCGGCACACACGGGAGCACCGTCAGCAACCGGCAACGTTCCCATTTGCATGGTCAGTTCTGTGATTACCCCTGAGTCCAGGTCTAAGACAAGCGATAGGTAGGGTGTTGCAACGCTCGCACGCGTGATCTGATTTACGGTCGGCACGTCCGCCGTGATCAGCAGCGAATCGCCGGCGTTGAACGTAAAGGTCTGAGTTCCCATTGTCACCTGCTTGCTTCCCTGCAGTACGAGACAGACGAGCGGCCGAGAAATCGCGTGGACCAAGCCGCTGGGCGCGGTGGAACGGATGATCGTCAGACCAGGAACGGGAGTCTGGGCAAGGCCAGACGGGTTGGCATGCACCTCCACGTAATGGCGAATCGCCTTGAGCAGCGTGTCGGTCATGCCATGATCCTAACTTATCTTTGACTGCTATACCAGCTTTGTTGGAGGAATAGGCAAAATACAGCGAGGTTTGGGCACGACTGCTAAGCCTTCAAACCGCTACATTGTTTTCAGAGACGGCCTAGCAGAGGCCATCCACACCATAGGGGTGACAACACTATGACAAAGATTGCTCTCGTGACCGGTGCCAGTCGTGGGCTCGGCCGAAACACTGCTTTGAACATTGCCCGCCACGGCGGCGACGTTATTCTGACTTACCATAGCCGTAGCGAAGACGCTCAGGCGGTTGTGGCAGAGATGGAGGCCATGGGTCGCAAGGCGATCGCCTTTCCACTCGACACGGGCCACATCGCTAGCTTCGCACCGTTCGCCAAGCGTCTGCGGACGGCGCTGCACGAGACTTGGCAACGCGAAAGCTTCGATTACCTTGTCAATAATGCCGGACACGGCGATTATGCTCTCCTCGAAAAGACAACCGAAGCGCAGTTTGACAAGCTGGTTAACGTCCACTTCAAAGGCGTATTCTTTCTCACGCATACGCTGCTGCCGCTGCTAGCGGATGGTGGCCGCATTGTGAACCTGTCTACCGGCCTGACCCGAGTTTCTGCTCCCGGCTGGTCTGCTTATGCGGCTGTGAAGGGGGCCGTCGAGGTGCTCACCGTATACATGGCGAAAGAATTGGGGAGCCGCCGGATTGCGGTTAACACAGTGGCGCCGGGCGCGATTGAGACGGACTTTTTCGGCGGCGCTGTCCGCGACACCCCGGAGTTCAACAAGTTTTTCGCCGATATGACCGCTCTCGGCCGCGTCGGCCTGCCGGACGACATCGGGCCGATGATCGCGAGCCTACTGTCGGAGGACAACCATTGGGTGAACGCCCAGCGCATCGAAGTGTCCGGCGGCCAAGGGATCTAAACGAGACAGGGAGAGAGTATGCGTCCAGAGGTGTCCTACTATGCCGTTAATCTATATCACTTATCCCACCGGCATGCTGTCGCATGCGGTACGCGACACTCTGGCTGAAGAACTCACAAACATAGCCCTGGATTGCGAAAAGCTGCCAGCGTCGCCGTTTGTGAAAAGCACCACCTGGATCTACTTTCATGAACTGCCGTCCGGCCACGTCTATCAGGGTAGCGGTAAGGATCTTGGTTAAATCGTCACACTCTTCTTAATCTTTCCTGACGAACGCCTTCACACCCGCCCAGTGCGCGGTAAACGGCAATTTGTTGGAAAAACCGAAGGCTGCAAAAATGGCCGTTTCGCAGTACGACAGATCCGTGTTGCATCATTGATCCACTTGGGAGAGATGGCGTATGATACTCCTAGTGCCTCTAGGAGGAAACGTTCATGGCAAAACGGCTGGATCTGCTACAGGGTACGCTCGACATGCTCATCCTGAAAGCCGTCTCACTCGGGTCAATGCATGGATACGGCGTTCTTCTACGAATCCAGCAGATCTCGGGAGATCGACTCACCGTCCCGCAAGGGTCCCTGTATCCTGCCCTGTACCGTCTAGAGCATCAAGGATTAATTGCGAGCGAATGGGGCGAGTCGGAAAACAATCGAAAAGCGAAATATTACTCGCTAACAACGGCTGGTCAGAAACAGCTTAAGGAAGAGGCGCGCGACTGGAGGCGTATGACGGAGACGATTGCTGGAATTCTGAATACGGCACCGGGGGAGATATGAAAAGCGTTGCTCGTCTAAGCTCCTGGTTGCGCGCCAGTTTCCTACGCTCACGCATGGAACGTCAAATGGATGAAGAGATTCGGTTCCACGTCGAACAATACGCGGAAGATCTGATCCGCCGTGGTTTCTCGACAGCGGAAGCGCACCGCCGGGCGCGCGCCGAATTTGGAGTCATCGAGGCGCGTAAAGATGAATGCCGGGAGGCGCTCGGACTGTGGCTGTTTGACGACCTACTCGCCGACTGCAGATACGCCTCTCGCATGTTGCGGCAATCCCCCGCCTTTACAATCGTTGCCATCCTGTCACTTGCCCTCGGGATCGGCGCCAACACGGCCATTTTCACGCTGATGGAAGCCGTGCTCTGGAAAACGATTCCCGTTAGGAATCCTGAGCAGCTACGTCGGTTGTGTTGCGAAATTTCGAAAGAGGACAAGATAGGTTGATGATTGCTCTCTTT
>CAXTWT010000120.1:10665-12730 GCA_964247955.1 uncultured Bryobacteraceae bacterium | reverse complement strand
TGACCGAACGGGAATGGTATCGCCCGCTGCCGCCCTATAAAGAAGTCGATTGGTCGATGCGAAACAACACGAACTACATGGAAACCGGCGTTCTTACCGCCTTAGAACTGACTGCCGGCTTTCCGCAGGTGGTTCTGGACGATTTTTACCGGAAAAGCCGTAATTCCGTTGAATCAGGAAAGAAAGATGCGCCGTTCGGCTATATCATTCCTGCCGACCAAGAGGACCTGACGCGAGTCGCCTTCGTCGTGCATATTCTTCGCTTGCAGGGAATCGAGATAGGCCGCGCTGCATCGGAAGTCAAACTAAAGGAGGGAACGTTTCCTGCCGGATCGCTGATCGTGAAACGCGATCAACCGTATGGGCGGCTAGTCAAAATTCTGCTGGAAAAGCAGATGTATCCTGATCCGAATTTGCGCACCTATGATGATGCGGCTTGGACCATGGGCTTGATGGCGCATATCAAAACGGTCGAAAGCGTAGACCGTTCCCTGCTCGATGTTCCCGTGGAAACGGTTGACAAATTCGAACCGCAGGGAAGCGTCACCGGCGGCTCGTCCGCTTCCTGGTATGCCGTCGAGGATCACGGTTCGCCCAACATGATCACCTTGCGTTATCAATTGAAAGACGTTCCTGTTCGCATTGCGGAGCAGCCGTTCAAGGAAGGCGGCAGAAACTTAACTGCCGGCTCTTTTATTGTTCCCGGATCTGCCTATGGCAAGCTGGCGCGCGCGGTGCAGCCCCTGGGACTCCAAGCCGTCGCGCTCGCCGGCGCTCCTTCGATTCCCACCCATGAGGGAGACCTGCCGCGCCTGGCTATGTATTCCACCTGGGGCAGCACACAAGATGTCGGATGGGTCCGGTACGCCTTTGACCAGTACCAGATTTCGTATGACCTGATCTTCAAAGAACGCGTGAAAGGGGGAAATCTGCGCGCGGCATATGATGTCATCGTCATTCCCAATCAAGGCCGCACTGCAAAAGGCTTAGTGTTTGATCTTGATCCCAAGAAACAGCCTCTGGCTTACGAGAAGTCAGATCAGTTCAAGAGCTTGGGCGATTACGGATCATCGCCGGACATTACCGGAGGCATGGGATTACAGGGGATAGAGCAACTTCAGAAGTTTGTCGAAGAGGGTGGTCTTTTGATTACGCTCGGCACGGCGAGCAGTTTTCCGCCCAGTTTCGGCCTGACGCGGCGCGTAGAAGCGGGCAGCACGTCAGCGCAATTTTACGCTCCGGGACCGATTGTGGAAGCGGAGATTTTGCATCCGGAACACCCTATTTTTTATGGGTACAACGAAAAGAAACTGCCTGTTCGTTGGGCCGGCGGTCCTTTGCTGAGCCTTCCGCAAACGGATCGCCAGCAAATCTTGATGCGCTTTCCCGGAGGTGATGCTTCGGTGCTGAGCGGATTCATGAAGGGAGCGAATGAGATCCGCAACAGCCCGGCGATTCTCGACATACCGGTCGGCCAGGGCCGGATTGTGCTGTTTACAACCAATCCCTGCTACCGCTGGCAAAACGTGGGCGAGTTCCGAATGCTATTTAATACGCTGCTGAACTTCAATGACTTGAAAACGGCAGCGGCCGGCAAATGACGATCTTGGCGCAAAACTAAGTAGAGCCTGTGAACTGGCTCGGAGCGCGTTCGGAAGCAGGAAGCGTTAAGCGCGCCCGTAGACCACCCCAAGGAGAAGTTTCGAGCGCCACTGATCCGCCGTACAACTCAACCAGGTCCCGCACAATGGCCAGCCCCAAGCCCGAGCCGGGTGCGGCTTGGTCGGCCCTCACGCCGCGCTCCCACATGGTGCTGCGCAGTTCGGCCGGCAAGCCGAGGCCATCATCATCGACCGTCAGGGTGAAAACACCAGCCGACTGTGATGCCGCCAAAGCAATGCGCGAAATTGTCCATTTACAGGCATTATCAAGCAGATTTCCCAGAATCTCGTCCAGATCCTCGCGTTGCAGACGAGCAATCAGCCCGGCGTCGATACAGGATGTGATTTCCAGCGTCCGTGCCGCGTAAAGTTTGCGGAGAGTTCGGATCAGTCCCTCCGCTGAA
>CAXTWT010000120.1:0-10565 GCA_964247955.1 uncultured Bryobacteraceae bacterium | reverse complement strand
CCAGGAAACCCAGACCCACCAGTACGGCCAGGACCGCATGGACTCCACGAATCATGGGAAAGAAATGGATCACATGCAGCGACAGCATGTGCATGACCAGCAGGAGTCCGCTCGTCCATAAGACCGAGGCGAGGATCAATCGGGAGCGCAGCGACCGCAGCACCGTCAGGCGGCTCCGCTCCGGTAGCCGAGTCCGCGCACGGTTTCAATGCAACTCGGGCCCAGCTTCCGGCGCAGCCGAGCGATGAACACCTCAATGGTGTTGGAGTCGCGGTCAAAATCCTGCGCATAGATGTGTTCGATCAGTTCAGTGCGGGAGACGACCCGCCCGCGATGATGCAGCAGATAGGAAAGGACGCGAAACTCGTGGCTCGTCAGGCTCACGGGTTCCCCGGCAAGCGTCACGCGGGAAGTCCGCACATCCAGCGTGAGCGCGCCGCAGCTCAGTTGGACAGATCTAATGCCGCTGGCCCGCCGGATCAGCGCGCGGATGCGCGCCAACACCTCCTCAATTCGAAACGGTTTGGCTACATAATCGTCGGCTCCGCTGTCGATTCCTTCGACCTTTTCGTGCCAACTTCCGCGCGCCGTCAGAATCAGCACGGGGCATTGGATGCCGGCGTTTCTCCAGCGCCGGAGAAGCGTGAGGCCGTTCGTTTTGGGCAAGCCCAAGTCAAGAATCACGGCATCGTACGGGCCGGCATGCGCCAGGAAGTCCGCTTGTTCTCCATCAGCCGCCGCATCGACTGCATAGCCAGCCTCGCCCAGCGCCTTCACCAATTGCCGCGCGATGGGAATCTCGTCCTCGACCACCAAAACTCGCAATGAGACCGTTATAGCGCAACGAGATGAACGGCGCCTGAACGAGCCATTCAGGCGCCGTTCAGGCCAATGAATAGATGATGGGTCATTATCGCTATGACTGCTTCTCTTGATTTTGGATATCCGTGGTGGTTAAGCTACGGGCACTTGGCGCTGGCCGCCGCGCTGGGAGCGCTTTTGCTATGGGGCTATTCACGGAGATGGTCCCAGTGGTCTCTCCTTCTCCTAGGCGTGTTCGCGCTATGGGCGGGAAGCGCTTTCCTGCTGATCCGATTCGGTGTCAATATCAACTCGGTCCCTGCCCTGCCGACAGAAAATTTCCTGCGCGCGGGAACCGGCAAGGTGTTGGACTTGGGTGCCGGCACCGGGCGATCCTCCCTCATGCTCCTGTCAGCGCGGCCAAAGGCGACACTCGTCGCTCTTGACCTGTTCGGCGACTCCTTTGACCGGCACTTCGGCCACAGCGAAACTCCTCAGCAACGGCTGTTCGCCAACCTGAAGGCGGTGGGTGTGGACCGGAGGGCCTCAGTTGTTACGAGCGACATGCGCCGGCTGCCGTTTGAGAACGCCACGTTCGACGGCATTGTCAGCTCCTATGCGGTGGATCATTTAGGCCGGGACGGAGTGAAGCAGACGCTGGCGGAAGCGGCACGGGTTCTGAAACTAAACGGTGAATTTCTTCTGGTAATCATCAACGGCCACGATCCCTGGATGCGCTTCGCCTTCGGACCGCTGTTGGCGCATGGCGGCTTTCGCGGCGCAGCCTGGTGGGAGGCCAGAATGCAGGAAGCAGGTTTCCAAGTGACTGAAACCGGAACCGTTCCCGCCTCGTTCTATCTTGTCGCTCGGCGATAGCTGCCGCCGCGCCAAATTATGTCCTAAAAAAACTCTTGCGTAAAACACATTGTTGTAGTAGCATTGCAAACAACGATAGTAGAACTGCATGAGCACTCGTAAACTGACCAAACTCGAACTGCGCATCATGCAGATCCTGTGGGATCGTGGACCTATTTCCATCCGGGAAGTGCAGGAAGCCTTTCCCGACGAAGACCATCCTTCCTACACAACGGTTCAAACCACGGTCTACCGCCTGGAGAAAAAGCAGGCAGTGCGTCGTGTCAAAAAGATCAGCAATGCGCACATCTTTGAAGCCGTTCTTTCGCAAAATGCAGCGCAGCGCCGGTTGATTGATGAGCTCTTAAGCTTCTTCGGCGGCCGCACGCAGCCTGTGATGGCACACTTGGTCCAATCCGGAAAGCTTACTCTCGAAGATGTCAAAGAAGCAGAGAAAGCGCTCCGCAAGATTTCAAAGGAGAATCAATCGCGATGATATCTGCTTACCTCGTATCCGCTCTGGCAAATCACTTATGGCAATCCACCGCAACAGCGGCCTGTGTCGGGCTTCTGACCTTGGCCCTGCGGCGCAATCCGGCGCGGGTCCGCTACTGGCTCTGGACCGTTGCCTCATTTAAATTTCTGGTCCCTCTATCGCTGTTGATTGTTCTCGGCGCTTATCTCAGGCCGACTGCGCCGCAACCGGCAACCGGTCCCGCCGTGTCGGTCGTGCTGAGTCAGGTGACGGAACCGTTCTCCCGTCCGTCTTCCACGAAACGCCTCACTCATACTCTGGATGAAACAGGATTGACACCGCTCGAAGCGCCTGCGCCTTACGGGAATACCTTGCAGCTTGCGGTCGCCGCGATCTGGCTTGCGGGAGTTCTGGTTGTTCTCTTCTCCTGGTGGCGCAAGTGGCGAAGAATCTGCCGAGCCGTCCGCGAAGCAAACCGTATTGCCTCCATCGAGAACATTCCCGTACTGTCTTCCCCGTCGCTGTTGGAACCCGGCGTCTTCGGCATCGTCAACCCGAAACTGGTCGTCCCGGAAGGCATCCAAGAACGGCTGACCCCGGCTCAATTCAGCGCTGTGATTGCTCATGAGCTTTGCCATGTGCGCCGCCGCGACAATCTTGTCGCCGCTCTGCACATGCTGATGGAAGCCGTTTTCTGGTTTCACCCGCTGGTCTGGTGGATCGGAACACGGCTGGTCGATGAACGCGAGCGCGCCTGTGATGAAGCGGTTGTGCAGGCAGGCAATCCCGCCGACACCTATGCGGAGGGCATTCTCAACGTTTGCAAGCTTTATCTCGAATCTCCCTTGCCTTGTGTCTCGGGAGTCACCGGAGCGGATCTCAAAAAGCGTATCGTCCGCATCGTCACCCGGCAGGCTGCTCGCCCGCTTGATCTCGGTAGAAAGCTTCTGTTAAGCGCTGTCGGTCTTCTGGCTGTTGCGGCTCCCGTTACGCTAGGTCTGCTGCATGTGGTGCAAGTGCGGGCTCAGGACAGCGCGGCTTCGGATCTCTCCGGAACTTGGCAAGGCACGTTGCACGCCGGCAAAGATCTCCGCACGGTCCTGAAAGTGACAAAGGGGAACGGCAATACCTGGAAGGCTGAGATGTACAGTATCGATCAGGGACCGGGCGCTATGCCGGTTTCCTCCGTCACTCTGCAAGGATCGACTGTCAAGTACTCGATCATGATGATTGACGGCAGCTACGAAGGCAAACTAAGCCCTGACGGCAACACCATCGCAGGAACCTGGACGCAGGGCGGCGGCCACCCGCTTCCGCTGGAGTTCAAGCGCGCCACGCCGGGAACCGAATGGAACATACCCGAAGCTCCCGCCCGCATGAAGCCGATGGCGGCGGATGCTAAGCCCGTCTTCGACGTGGCAACGGTCAAGCCCAGCAAGCCGGATGCCCAGGGCAAGAATTATCTGATGCAAGGACATCAGTTCAGCACGATCAACACAACGCTAACGGATCTCCTCAAATTTGCTTACGGGATTCAATCGCGGCAGGTCGTGGGCGGACCGTCGTGGATCAGTACAGACAAATTCGATTTAAAAGCCGAACCCGATCTCGAAGGGGCGCCTAATGATAAACAGCTCAAGTCTATGCTCCAGAAGCTGCTGGCGGACCGCTTTAAGCTCACCTTTCATCATGAACAAAGAGAGCTTCCTGTTTATGCTCTAGTTGTTATTAAAGGTGGGGCGAAGCTGACCAAGAATGACGAGAACCCTGATGGCCTTCCCGGCATGGGGTTCCGTGGTCTCGGCCAGTTATCTTGCGTAAACGCAAGCATGGCGGACTTCGCCGGCTTGATGCAGGGAGCGGTGCTGGACCGTCCCGTGGTGGATCGAACCGGCTTGCAGGGTCGTTATAATTTCCCGCTGAAATGGACTCCGGACGAGTCCCAGTTCGAAGGATTGGGCATCAAGGTGCCGCCTCCGAGCAATGCGGCGGATGCACCGCCTAACCTGTTTGCCGCCGTACAGGAACAACTCGGCCTGAAGCTGGATTCCACCAAATCCTCGGTCGATGTTCTGGTGATTGACCACGTCGAAAAGCCGTCCGAAAATTAGCGCTTACAAAAATCCATGGCAAGACGGCGCGTAGTAGAAAGCGTTCTCTGGCTGGCTATTCCTGGTCTGCTCTCGGCGGCGGAGTATCACGGGCAAGTGCTTTTTAACGGACTGCCCGTTCCCGGCGCCTCGGTAGCAGCAACGAAGGGCGGCACAAAGCTCACGGCCATCACGGATGAAGGCGGCGCTTACTCATTCCCCGATCTGTCTGACGGAAGCTGGGCGGTCGAAGTAACAATCACCGGTTTCTCCCGCGCCGCACAGAACGTCACGGTCACATCTGCTACTCCGCCCGGCAAGTGGGATCTCGCCTTGCTTTCCGTTGACGGGATCATGAGCCAAGCTGCGCCGCCTGAGTCTGAGCCCAACCAAGTTGAGCAGCCCATTCCGCCCGATTCTGATCTACAGCAGGATACCCAGGAAGGACTGCTGGTGAACGGCAGCGTCAACAATGGATCTGCTTCCCGCTTCACCCAGGATGCCGCTTTCGGCAACAACAATCGCCGCCGCACGTCTGCGCTCTACACCGGCGGTATCGGCTTGGTCTTTGATAACTCCGCCCTGGACGCCGCGCCGTTTTCGCTCACCGGCCAGAACACTCCCAAACCTTCCTATAACAACCTGACCGGTTTGCTTAACTTCGGTGGTCCTTTCAAAATTCCTCGTCTGGTGAGAAACGGACCCAACTTTTTCGTCGGTTATCAAACCACCAGAGACCGCAACGCCGTTACGCAAACGGCGCTTGTCCCAAATGCCGGTCAGCGTAGCGACCTTTTTTCTGCTCCTGTTTTCGATCCGCTCACCGGAACGAATTTCCCCGCAAATACCGTTCCCCAAAACCGGATCAGCGCACAGGCGCGGGCCTTGCTTTCGCTCTATCCTCTGCCGAACTTCACCGGCAACTCACGCTACAACTATCAGGTTCCCGCCGTCGCCGCTACTCATCAGGACGCCTTGCAATCACGTCTCGACAAAATGATCAACGGCAAGAATCAGCTTTCCGGCTCATTTGCCTTTCAAAGCGTCCGCAGCGACTCACCCAACGTCCTCGGCTACTCTGACAGCAGCAGCATCCTGGGCATCAACAGCCGCGTGAACTGGACCCATCGCCTCAGTCCGGGCCTCTTCCTGAACCTCGGTTATCAATGGAGCCGCTTCTCGACGCACACGACTCCGTTTTTTGCAAACCGCGTGAACATCTCCGGCAATGCCGGAATTCAAGGCAACAATCAGGACCCCGTCAACTGGGGACCGCCCACCCTGGTCTTTTCGAGCGGCATCGCCAGCCTGACCGACGCCCTTCCGGCCTCGAACCACAATCAAACCAGTTCCGAATTGCTTTCTCTCGAATGGAACCACCGCACGCAGACCATTACAGTGGGCGGCGATTATCGCCGGGAACAGTTTAACTACTTGTCCCAGCAGAACCCCCGAGGCACATTCAACTTCACCGGCGCGACAACCGGCTCTGACTTCGCGGATTTTCTCCTGGGCACGCCCAATACAAGTTCTATTGCCTTCGGCAATGCCGACAAATACTTTCGTCAGCCGGTGTATGACGGCTACGCCAATGATGACTGGCGCGTGAACTCATCCTTTACGCTCAACGCCGGTTTGCGCTGGGAATACAGCGCGCCCATCACGGAGCTTTATAACCGTCTGGTGAACCTGGATGTCGCTCCCGGCTTCACGCACGCGGCCCCAATTCTCGCAGGCGATCCGGTAAGTCCGCTCACCGGCGGGCGTTTACCCCAATCCCTGATGCGCCCGGACAAATCGAAGTGGGAGCCGCGTGTCGGCCTTGCCTGGCGCGCTCTGTCCGGGTCGGCTCTGGTGATCCGTGCCGGATACGGCGTCTATGCCAATACCTCGGTCTATCAAAATATTGCTGTGCAACTCGCCCAGCAGCCCCCATTATCAAAAACCCTGACTGTCGGCAACACTTCCGCCGATCCGCTCACCTTGGCGAACGGATTCAGCGCCTCTCCCCTCACGATTCCGAATACTTTCGCCATCGATCCGAATTTCCGTGTCGGCTACGCGCAAAACTGGCAGTTGTCGGTGCAGCGCGACTTACCTGGATCTCTCGTGCTGCTCGCCACCTACTCGGGCATCAAAGGAACACGAGGATTGCAGGAATTTCTACCGAACACCTTCCCAATTGGCGCGATCAATCCTTGCCCCGCTTGCTCGGTAGGCTACACGTATCTGACCTCCAACGGCAACTCCACGCGAGAAGCCGTCCAGATCCAACTGCGTCGTCGGCTGCACAGTGGATTCACGGCCACGGTTCAATACATCTTCTCGAAGTCCCTGGACAACGTAGCGGTCCTGGGCGGACAAAGCCCGGTCGCACCATCTTCCTCCACCACCTCCAATCCGACGGCCCGCAATCCCGCGCCGGAGTCCAACCAAACCAGCACGGCGGGCGCCGCCTCCGAAACTCCAGCCATCGCGCAAAACTGGCTGGATCTGAGCGCCGAACGAGGGCGTTCCACCTTCGATCAGCGCCATCTTTTATCACTCCAATTCCAGTACACCAGCGGCATGGGAATCAGGGGAGGAGCCTTATTGAACGGTTGGAAAGGAGCGCTGCTGAGAGAATGGACCTTAGCAGGTCTCATCACTGCCGGTACGGGACTCCCGTTAAATCCCATCTATTTGGCCGCCGTGCCCAGCACCGGCTTCACCGGTACGATCCGGCCCATTTACACCGGAGCCTCTCTTTATGAAGGGCCGTCCGGCCTCGCCTTGAATCCTGCTGCCTTCGCGGCACCGGTCACGGGCCAGTGGGGGAACGCAGGGCGCAACATCATCACCGGCCCATCGCAGTTCACGCTCAACGCCACCCTGGGCCGCACTTTTCGGCTGCGAGACCGCCTCAATCTCGATCTGCGTTTCGATGCCACTAACGCTTTCAATCACGTCACCTACACCAGTTGGAACACTATTATCAACAATGCGCAGTTCGGATTACCGGTCAGCGCCAATTCGATGCGAAGAGTGCAAACTGTACTCCACTTGAGGTTCTGAGATGCGCATACCGGCTTTATTCCTGTGTATCGTGGCGCTTCGGGCGCAGCAGCCCACTTTTACGACCACTACGCAACTAGTGGTCGAAACGGTTAGCGTTACTGACAAATCCGGCAACCCGGTCGAAGGTCTCACTGCCAAAGATTTCACGCTCACCGAAAACGGTATTCCGCAACAGATCCGCTTTTTCGAAGAACAGAAACTCGGCGAAGTATCCAGTGCTCCGGTTGATCGTTCCAGCCCCGAAAAGATCACCCTCTACGACAAGCTCACGCCCACCCAGATCATGGCGGAACTACCCGGAGTCAATCAATACAGCGGCCATCGGCTCCTGGCTCTCTACTTCGATATGACCTCCATGCCGCGCGCGGATCAACTCCGCTCCCTGCAGGCTGCACAGAAATTCGTTCGGACTCAGATGGCAACCGCTGATCTCGTCGCCGTCATGCGCTACTCCGGGGCCGCCGTAAATGTTCTGCAGGATTTTACGGCTAGTCGTGACCGCCTTCTCAGCATCCTGCAAACCATGATCGTAGGAGAACTTGGCACAGGAGCGGGCTTCACCGAAAGCGGAAACGACGCTGGGACTCCTGATGCTGGCTTTGCCTTCGGTCAAGACGACGGCGAGTTCAACATTTTCAACACCGACCGCCAACTAGCGGCACTGCAGACTGCTGCCGCCATGCTGGGTCAACTCCACGAAAAGAAATCTTTGCTCTACTTCGCCAGCGGTCTTCGGCTGAACGGGATGAATAACCAGGCTCAACTGCATGCCACGGTGAACGCTGCCATTCGCGCCGGAGTCTCTTTCTGGCCCATCGACGCACGCGGCCTGATAGCAGAACCGCCCATGGGCGACGCCACGCAGGGATCACCCGGCACAGCCGGCATGTACTCCGGAGCCTCCGCGCAGGCCGTCACCACTAACCGGGACCTCTCACAAGACACCTTATACGCGCTCGGAAGCGACACCGGCGGTAAAGCATTGCTCGACTACAACGATCTCAACAAAGGAATCGTCAACGCTCAGCATGCCATGTCCGATTACTACGTCCTGGGCTACTACACCACGCAGGCAACACGCGACGGACACTTCCGACGCGTCAAAATTACGCTGAATCGGGACCTCGCCGCGAAGCTCGATTATCGCCAAGGCTATTACGCCGAAAAAGAGTTCAGCCGGTTCAACGCCGAGGATCGGGAACGCCAGTTGGAAGACGCGCTCAGGCTGCCCAACCCCATCACGGAACTCACCATTGCGATGGAAGTGGACTACTTTCAATTGAATCGGGCGGAGTACTTTGTCCCGGTCATTGTCAAAATACCCGGTCACGAACTGGCGTTGGCGAAACGCAGAGGCGCTGAACGCACCGTCATCGACTTTATCGGCGAGATCAAAGACGCTTACGGCGTTACGCGAACCAACGTGCGGGACAAAGTCAATATCAAGCTGAGCGACGAAACGGCAGGGGAACTCAATAAGCGGCCTATCGAGTACGACACAGGATTCACGCTCCTGCCCGGAAAGTACGCGATTAAGTTTCTGGCGCGCGATGATGAAACCGGGCGCATCGGAACCTATCAGGCAAGCTTTATTGTTCCCAATCTGAATAAGGAACAGAAACGCATACCTCTCAGTTCGGTGATCCTCAGCAGCCAGCGCCTGAAAATGTCCGAAGCTCTTTACAACGTGGCAGCCAAAAAAGTGAACGGCGAAAACGTCAGTCCATTAGTCGAGAACGGTGTCAAGCTGATTCCCAGCGTGACCCGCGTCTTCAGCAAAGCCCGACCAGTCTGGGTCTATCTGCAGGCATACGAGCAAACTTCGGGAGTCATTCAACCGTTAGTAACCATTCTCACGCTCTACAACGGCCAGCATAAAATCTTCGAAACTCGCCCGGTCAAAACAGGGCAGGCACTCGGCGCTTCCGTAAAAATTCTGCCCATTAAATTGGAGTTCAGCCCCGCCCAGGTGCCGCTTGGAAGGTACGATTGCCAGTTGACAGTGCTCGATCCCGCAGGCGGGAAAGCGGCTTTCTGGCGCGCTCCCATCGCGGTGGTTCCATAACTTGAGACGATCAAAAGTTACTTCCAATCTTTATTGTTTAGGTTCCGTTGTCTTCTTTCGATTCACCAACTATCTGCGCCCACCAGTTCGCATAGGGGGTATTCTTGACGAAATAGCGATTCCAATCGGGAGATCCGTCACTCCACCAAACCGGACCGCGCTCGCCCAACTTCTGCTTGGCTGCTTCGACCTGGTGGCGAACCCTCTCGCGGGCCTCTGTATCACCTCTTTGCAGAGCTATTCCTTTTGCTCTCCTAGCTGCCATCAGTTCACGTACGACTTGGTCCCGCATCTCTGCGGAGAGCGCCGGATTCGAGCAACGCCATAGACGACCACGTACGACAAAGTAACGACCATCCGGAGTAATTGGATACTTTGTCTCGTGAGATGGCATGAATGGCTCTCGGTTATCCACCGCGCCTATTGTCGCGCCAAAGTAACCGCACGTCCATAGATGCTTGCTGGCCCAGTGATCCAGCCCAGGAATAGTTTCGATGAACGAGTGAATGGAGGCGCATAGCTGTCAGTCTGCTAGCGATGCGCCAATTTTGATAACCAGTTTACTGCCGTGATGCAGCACGCCGACGATAAGCAGCCAATACTAAAATCCCAACGCCCGCCAGCGCCATGCCGATGCTGGCAGGTTCGGGGGAAGCAACAAACTCCGCGCCGTGCAGGCCGGTTCCAGTGATGATTGGCGTCACCACGCCCGTAGCCGGGTCAACGCTGCCGAACACATTGCCGACGCTCACGAACAGTGATGTGTTCGCGACGAGCCCGGAAGCGGCAATCGCATAGACTGTGTTGGTGGAGGAGTCAGTCACATAGAAAGTGCCCGACGCGGCAGTGGCGTAGATGGCGTCATCCGGGCTGCCAATCGCGGCTCCGTTCAGGCCGCTTAATTTCACCGAAGTCGCGGTCTGAGAGGCGGTACCGGGATTCGTGATAAAGGTCAGAGCGCCGTCCCCTTCTCCTGTCAGAATTAGTCCTCCAGTGGGCGTTGATTTGAGCGAATCAGGGTCAGTCGCTAAAACGCCGGTTCCGGTCAGCACGGTAGAAAAGGAGAGCGGCGTGGCGGGATTCGAGTTGTTTAGCTTGACGACAACCGCGTCGGAAGCAGAAACGGGGTTGGTCTGGCTCAGATAAACACTGTTGCCGATAAAAGCGACATCATCGAAGCCGCGCGACGTGGACACGGGCGATGGATACAAATAAGTACTGA
>CAXTWT010000119.1:0-12872 GCA_964247955.1 uncultured Bryobacteraceae bacterium | reverse complement strand
TGCCGTTCGTCTTCGAGACGCCGAGGTGGCGCGCGAAATTCCGTAAACCTTCCGGCGAATAACCGCGCCGACGCATGCCGCTGATGGTGGGCATTCGCGGATCGTCCCAGCTTTCCACCATGCCCTGTTGCACCAGTTGGAGCAGCTTGCGCTTACTCATTACCGTGTACGTCAGGTTCAACCGGTCGAACTCGATTTGCTGCGGGCCGAAACGGCCAAGCTGCTCCAGGAACCAGTCATATAAAGGACGATGACTTTCAAACTCAAGCGTGCAAATAGAGTGGGTGACGCCTTCGATGCAGTCGCATTGGCCGTGCGCCCAGTCGTACATGGGATAGATACACCAATGGTTCGCCGTGCGATGATGCTCAGCGTGCAGAATTCGGTACATCACGGGATCTCGCAGGTTGAGATTCGGCGACGCCATATCGATTTTGGCGCGCAGCGTGCGCGAGCCGTCAGGAAACTCCCCATTCTTCATGCGCGCGAAAAGATCGAGATTTTCTTCGGCGCTTCTGTCCCGATAGGGACTATTCTGTCCGGCCTCGGTGAGCGTGCCGCGCGTCTCTCGTATCTGGTCGCTCGTCAGGTCGCAGACGTAGGCTTTGCCTTTCTTAATGAGATCAACGGCCCAACCGTATAACTGCTGGAAGTAGTCAGAGGCATAGAAAAGCCGGTCGCCGAAATCACCGCCCAGCCATTTCACGTCTTCAATAATCGATTGAACGTATTCGGTCTCTTCCTTGGTAGGATTCGTGTCGTCGAAGCGCAGGTTGCACTTGCCCCCGAACTCCTCGGCGAGTCCGAAGTTGAGCATAATACTCTTGGCGTGACCGACATGCAGATAGCCGTTGGGTTCCGGCGGAAAGCGCGTGTGGACGCGTCCGCCATGCTTGCCGGTCGCGTTGTCGGAGAGAATAATATCGCGAATGAAATTCGAAGGGTGTGAATCGTTATCGTTCATTGACAGATTCCTAATGCGGAGTCGAGGCGGGTCAGTACGGTCTCGCGCCCGAGCACTTCCAGCGTTTCGAAAAGCGGCGGCGCATTCTTGCGCCCGCAAACGGCAACGCGAATGGGTTGGAACATCTGTCCTGCCTTGAGCTTGAGTTCACTAGCGGCAGTGCGCAGAGCTGAGTCCAGTGTTCCGTGATCGAAAGCGGGCACGACGGCCAGAACTTCTTTGGCTTTGCGGAGCGCCAGCGCAGCCATGGCGGCATCTCCCTTCTGCGGAATCAATTCGGTGGGATCGTAGGGCGGCAATTCCTCAGTGAAAAAGAAATCAGCGACCGTGCCCACATCGCGCAATAAACGGATGCGCTCCTGGATCAGCGGAGCAATAGCGCGAAGCTTCTCCGGCGTGGCGTTTGTGAAGCCGGCCTGCTGAGCGTAGGGCATCAAGCGCCGCGCGAGTTCATCGAGATTGAGCGTATGCAAATGTTCGGCGTTCAGCCACACAGCCTTGGGATCGAAGGGATCTTCGTCAGTGAAGTTGATGGCTGCATTGGCGCGGTGGATGCCTTCGAGCGAGAACAACTCGACAAGCTCTTCGAGCGACATCTTTTCACGATCATTTTTGGGCGACCACCCAAGCAGGCAAAGGAAGTTCACGAACGCATGCGGCAGGAAACCGGCATCACGATACGTCGTGACGCTCACTACGGGACCATGTATGCGCTTCGAAAGCTTTGCGCCATCGGGCGCCATCAGCAGCGGCAGGTGAGCAGTCTTCGGCGCGTCGACGCCTAGCGCTTCGAAGATCAGTACATGTTTAAAGGTGTTCGCCAGGTGTTCCTGACCACGCAGGATGTCCGTGATGCGCAGATCGGCGTCATCGGCGCAGGAAGCCATGTGGTAGGTCGGCGCCCCCGTCGAACGCAGCAGCGCGAAATCTTCCAGGTCGCTTGTCGCCTTGGTCACCGTCCCGTAGACTCCATCAGATACAACGACCTCCGGGCGCGTTTCGCGCGGCACGCGGAAGCGCAGGACGAAAGGTTCGCCCGCCTTGGCCCGGCGCTCGCTTTCGTCGCGGGAAAGCTGACGCATGTCAGGATTGCAGAGCCATCCGCCGCTCGAACTTTCCAGCGCCATCGAGGCAGGCGTAAAATCGCGATACGCGAGGTCCTTTTCAAAGATGGCCCAGGCGGCTTGACGATGGAGATCGAGGCGGTCGGATTGACGGTAGTGCTCATCCCAGCCGAGCTCGAGCCAACGAAGACCTTCGTAGATGGAATCGAGCGAAGTCTGGGTATTCCGTTCGACATCCGTATCGTCAATACGGAGGACCATTGCGCCGCCATGACGGCGCGCATAGAGCCAATTGAAAATGAAAGTGCGCGCGCCGCCTATGTGAAGGTAACCTGTAGGCGAGGGCGCAAAGCGGACACGTATCATGCTAAAAAATTATAGAATCTCTACACGAAATCGAAGAATGTGAGCACCATTTCTGACGAGGCCGGATACTGACGCGACGATTACTCCTCCAGCATATCCCGATTGGCATTAATCATCGGACTTTATCCATTCCACCTCCTGTGCCCAATCTACCGGCGCCTGCTTGCCGTGTAAGCGTTCTATCCTCGTTCTGAAAGAATTCGCTTGCCATTACCAGGAGGAACACTACAGTGCTGAGAAGGGAGATCTTCCTGGACGTTACACCCTCCATTCAAACAACAGTTGGCCCTTGGATAGTTGCCGAATGGAGAGCGCCCGCAAAAAGTTCCACTTCCTAGCCCCAAACCGCGCCTGCAAACAATTCGAATACGGCGCAAAAGATAATGGGGAAAGGAGGTTTAAACGGCACCGGCACCCGGTACTGGGGTCAATCTGGTTTCGAGCACCATTCTGCAACAGATGATCGGCAGGATGCGGCTGCGCACACATCATTCCCCGGCAGGATGATTCGGCAGAACAGTTGGTAACTGAAACAGGAGCCAGTAGATCTACAGAATAGGTAGGGGTTACTGCAATCACAGTCCCCGTAAACCGTTTCCGCGCTTTCACCATATCCAGCGTGACAAAAAGGCAACAGCAACCGTTTTTTTCCGCCTGGCGAGAGCGTCTACAGGCTTTGAAAAATATCCCGCCCGTGCTGCGTATCGTGTGGGATTCGGGCCCTCGCGTGGTCACGTTGGGCTTGATTTTCCGTGTTCTTGTTTCATTGGTGCCGGTCAGCACGGCGGCTGTTACCGGATTGATTGTCGATACGATCAAAAACATTGTCGGGCAGAAGGCGCAGCCGACACAGCACCTTTGGTGGCTGGTCGCTCTGGAATTCGGCCTCGTAATGGCAGGCAATGTGTTCAGCCGCGCCATTGACTATTACGACAGAGTGCTGGCTGACCGGTACACGCGGCACGTCAGCATTCAGGTGATGGAACACGCCTCGGCGCTGGACCTGCAAACTTATGAAAATCCACTCTTCTATGACCGGCTGGAGCGCGCCCGCGTGCAGGCAACCGACCGCCTGGGCATGATTCAATCGATTGGCCGCCTGTTTCAACAAGTAGTGACAACGGCGGCGCTGTCAATCGCAATCCTTTGGTACTCTCCCTGGCTGCTGTTGCTTCTCGTTATCTGTCTGATTCCGGCGTTTCTCGGCGAGAGCCACTTTGCGTTTCTCAATTATGCTTTGAACTTTCGCCAGACTCCTGTAAAACGCGAACTGGATTACCTACGGCAAGTAGGCGGCAGCAAGGAAGCGGCTAAGGAACTGAAGCTGTTCGGCCTGAACACGTTCCTGACAAACCGATTCACCACGCTTTCAAACGGAATTCTCGATCAGAATCTCCAGCTTTCGCGCAGCCGATTGGCGGCGGCCTCGCTGCTCTCTTTTCTCAGCACCGGCGGGTACTACAGCGCGTATGTCTGGGTGATTTACAAAACCGTCGTAGGCCGGCTCAGCATCGGCCAGTTGTTCTTTCTGACGCAAACGATCATGAATGCGTCCAGCAATATCTCGCAGATTTTTTCCACCCTGTCGAGCATCGCGGATCAGGCGCTTTTCCTGACGGATCTGCTGGCGTTTTTCGAAATGAAGCCGACCGTTGTTTCTAAGCCGAACGCGCTTCCCGCTCCCCGGCCCATCATTTCAGGGTTTGAGTTTCGCGATGTTGGATTTCAGTATCCGGGCACGGAGCGCAAGGTTCTGAGTCATCTCAATTTCAGGCTCGAACCGGGCGAGCGCATCGCGTTAATCGGCCAGAACGGGCAAGGCAAAACCACCATCGTTAAGCTCATGACCCGGCTGTATGATCCGTCCGCCGGTCAGATCTTACTGGACGGCGTGGACCTGCGCGACTACAACATAGAGGATCTTTGCCGGGAGATCGGCGTGATCTTTCAGGACTTTATGAAGTATGAAATGACAGCCAGGGAAAACATCGCGGTGGGTCGCATCCAATATCTTGAAGACAAGGACCGTATCGTTTCCGCCGCTGAAAAGAGCCTTGCCGACGGCGTCATCGGGCGGCTTCCCCAGCGTTATGAACAGATGTTAGGCCGAAGGTTCGAGGGAGGCGTGGATCTTTCGGGGGGCGAGTGGCAGAAGCTGGCTTTAGCGCGAGCTTACCTGCGGGAAGCGCAAGTGCTTATATTGGATGAACCGACAGCCGCCCTCGACGCCCGTGCTGAATTTGAGGTGTTCGAACGCTTTAATGAATTGACAGTCGGCAAGATGGCTTTGTTTATCTCACACCGCTTCTCTACCGTCCGTATGGCCGAGCGGATCATTGTACTGGAGAACGGCTCCATTGCCGAAGAAGGAAATCATGACCGCTTGCTGGCTCGCGGCGGACAGTATGCCGAGATGTTTGAATTGCAAGCATCGAGTTATCGATAAGGCAGCTCCCTGATTAATGCCTGACCTTTCCACCCAAATCAAAGTCGATCCGATAAAACTGGACCTTCGCGACTTGAGCGAGGCGGAACAGAGGGAACTGCGCAGCGCGGCCATCCGCACCGCCCGCTCGGCAGGATGGCTGCCGGGAAAGGGCCGTTCGGCAGGGCCGAAAAAACTGCTGCGCCAAAGCACGCAAAACTACAACCAGCTCGAACGCGAGATTTACCAACTGCCGCTCGATACTCTGCCGGAAGATCTTCAGACTTTATATGATAACTCCCGGCTGATCCGTACTGCGATAGGGGATCTGGCGGATTCAACAAAGTTTTTATCCAAGCTCCCACAAGTTCGCACGGGCGCGGAGGAAGCAATTCCACGCGCGATTGTTTTGGCCCGTGCTCTACTACTGGCTTCGGGAAATCGACTAACAGTTCCGGTTTTCTCGTACTTCGTTGAATCCGTCCAGGAAGTAGAGCCGCTGCGCTTGGGCGAACTGTGGGGCATGCTGCCTGCTTTAAAGCTGGTTCTGCTGGAGAGGCTGACGGAAGCCGGACCCAAAGCCCTTAGAACGTTTCGCGAAAGCGGCGGGCAGGCAACCTCCTATGGAATTACCCGTATGGTTAGCGCTTTGCGTCTGATTGGCGACCTCGACTGGAAGGAAACTCTTGAAAAGCTGTCGTTCGTCCATCGCATTTTGTGCCTTGACCCGGCAGGCGTGTACCCTCGGATGGACTTTGAAAGCCGCGAGATGTACCGTCAGGCTATCGAAAAGGCAGCTCCACACTCCGATGTCAGTGAAATAGAATTTACCCAACGCCTGGTGGCTAAGGCGCAAGGAGCAAGCACCAGCCGTTCGATGCCCGAGGCGCTTCGCAACCGGCTGCTGCACGTGGGCTATTATCTTGTTGATGAAACGGGCGGAAGAGAGTTTCTGCCTTCTGTCGGGTACCGGCCTCCCCTTTCGAGAGCCGTTCAACTGCTGTTTCACCGCTTCCCCGATGAAGTCTATATTATCGGCATTGAATTAGTCACGCTGGCTACGGTGGTCGCTCTCATTATGAGCCTCGTGCAGCATCACGACGCTCCCGGTCTGATGGCGAGCGCCTTGCTGCTGCTGATACCGGCGACGCAAGCGGCTGTCGAGCTGATGAACTACTTTGTGACGACGGTGCTGACTCCTCGGCCATTAGCGAAGTTCGATTTCAGCAAAGCGGTCGATCCTTCGTGCGCCACGGTGGTCGCCATACCGACTCTTCTCCTTAACGAAAAGCAGATTCATCAACTGGTCGATGACCTCGAAGTCCGCTACCTGGTGAATCGCGATCCCAACATCTTTTATGCTCTTTTGACCGATCTTCCCGACAGCGCGGAGCCTCCGGGCGAGCGGGATGCGCGCGTCGACCTTGCGATCCGCCTGATTGACGGCCTGAACCGGAAGTACGGCAAGGAGCCTTACGGCGGGTTCTACTTGTTTCACCGCCACAGCGTTTACAACCCGCGCGAAGGAACCTGGATGGGTTGGGAGCGCAAACGCGGCAAACTCCTGGACCTGAACCAAATGCTGCGGAACTCGTATGATCCGTTTCCGGTGAAAACGGGTGACCTGTCGCGGTTGCCGCCCATCCGCTACGTGCTTACGCTTGATTCCGATACCCAGCTTCCACGCGGCTCCGCTGCGCGCCTGATAGGCACAATTGCTCATCCGCTGAATCGCGCCTTAGTTGATCCAAAATTGAATATCGTCACAATGGGTTACGGCATTATGCAGCCCCGCGTGGGAATCAGCGTGCAATCGGCGACGCGCTCCCGGCTGGCGAGCATCTATTCCGGACAGACCGGGTTTGATATTTATTCGCGAGCGGTTTCCGACGTGTATCAGGATCTTTACGGCGAGGGCATCTTCACCGGCAAGGGGATCTATGAGGTCGATGCTCTTCGCGAAGTGCTGGAGAAACGCTTTCCCCGCAATGCGCTGCTCAGCCATGACCTGATTGAAGGCGCTTACGCGCGCGCCGGGCTGATTTCCGATATCGAAGTGATTGACGATTACCCCTCCCATTACAGCGCCTACAATCGCCGCAAGCATCGCTGGCTGCGCGGTGACTGGCAGATCGCGCGCTGGATTTTCGGACGGGTGCCGGATGAATCGGGAAGGCTGGTTCCCAACCCGATCTCTCTGATCTCGAAGTGGAAAATTATTGACAATCTGCGGCGGAGTCTGGTGGAACCGGCCACTTTTCTGCTCCTCGTGTGCGGCTGGTTTGCCTTGCCGGGGGGACCGGGGTTCTGGACGCTTGTCACGCTGGCCTTGCTCTTCCTACCTATTTATTTCCGCTTGGCCTTTTCCCTGCTCCGGGCGGCGCTGAACCGCAACGGGGATGCAGCTCGTGAATCCTTCCGTGATTTTCTCACTTCGCACGTCAGCATTGCCCTGAACACTGCCTTTCTGGCGCATCAATCTCTCGTGGCGCTGGACGCCGTGATCCGCACGGTCATTCGCAGCACGATCACGCATTCCCGGCTGCTGGAATGGGAAACGGCGACGGAAGCCGAACTCGGCATCAGAAAACGCACGCCGATTGACACTTATTTGGATTGGATGCCGTTACTAGCCCTCCTTCTCGTAGCGGCGCTTTATTTCTGGCCGGGAGCAGCTCCTTACGCTTTGCCGTTCATTCTGACATGGGGCTGCTCCAAGCTGATTTCGAATTGGCTGAACAGTTCTCCCCATTCCGAGGATTCCGAACTCCGCGAAAGCGAACACCGCTTTTTGCGATCCGTGGCGCTTCGCACCTGGCGCTATTTTGCCGAGTTCAGCAATGAAGGGAATAACTGGCTGATCCCGGATAACGTACAGGAAACACCATACCGGCTGGCCGAGCGGTTATCACCCACGAATCTGGGATTTCTTTTCAATGCGCGGCAGGCGGCAGTTGAGTTTGGCTATTTAACCGTTTCCGAGTTCGTTACGCAGACTGAAAACACTCTGCAATCCGTTTTGCAACTGCCTCGTCACGGCGGCCACTTTCTGAACTGGTATGACAACCTCACCCGGCAGCCGCTTCCGCCTCCCTTCATCTCCAGTGTCGATAGCGGCAATCTCGTCGCGTCTCTCTGGAGTTTGAAGCAGGGATGCCTTCATCTGCTTCGTGAGCCTTTATTTCGTCAGAACGCTCTTTCCGGCTTGGGCGACTATTACACGATGGTCGGCAACAAAAACGCTTCCGCCGAGTTTAACCGCATCTCCGCCGGTCGCGATCCTGCTGCGTGGTTGTCTTCGCTGTTCGAACTTTCCCCGATCGATGCCGGTTCCGACAGGCAGGGGTGGTGGCCGGAGGAACTCCATCGCCGCCTTTCGGCTTTGCGGGGAGAGGTTCGCGATTTTGCTCCCTGGCTTCAGCCCGAGTTCGAACCGCTTCGCAAGCTCGGCCAATCAGGATTCAATCTGCCGCTGAACTCGCTCATTCCCGGAAAAGCGGAAGAGTTTTACCAGGAGGCGGATCGCCAACTCCAGGCATTGGGTACAAATCCGTCGGCCGTCCGACTTCGGGACGAGTTGCCTGCTTGTCGCGAACGGTTGGTCGCCTTGGCGCGACAACTTCAAAATTTGGCTGACGAGTCGGACCGCTTAGTGCGGGAGACGAACTTCCAGATGCTGGTCGATCACGACCGCCGATTGCTTTCTATCGGCTATGACACCGCAAAGGGGGAATTGAACAAGTCCTGTTACGACCTGCTGGCTTCCGAGTCGCGCACCGCAACTTTTGTTGCCGTGGCCAAAGGAGAAACGGTGCAGGATAGCTGGTTCCGGCTCGGGCGGCAGCACACGCTTTGTGAAGGCGAAAGCGTTCCCATCTCCTGGACCGGCACCATGTTTGAATACCTGATGCCGGTGATCTGGGAGCGTTCTTATCCCAATACATTGCTGGATCGGGCCATCCAATCCGCTGTCCGTGTGCAGCAAGCGTATGCAAAAGCCCGCCGCGCGCCCTGGGGTATCTCGGAAGCGGCTTACAGCAAGACCGATGCGGAGGGCAATTATCAGTATCATGCGTTCGGGGTTCCCGGCTTGGCCCTGAGCGTTCCTCGTGAGGATACTCTGGTTATTTCGCCGTACTCCAGTTGTCTTGCCTTGTTAGTGGACCCTCCTGCCGCTGTGAAGAATCTGCTGGGAATGGAACGGCGCAAATGGCTGGGTGACTATGGATTTTTTGAATCGCTTGATTTTACCGGCGTTCCCAAGAAATGGTTTTCTCCGCGAAAGCCCGAGATAGTGCGCTGCTGGATGGCCCATCACCAGGGCATGAGCCTTGCGGCCATTTGCAATGTTTTGCACGGCGCGCCCTTCCAACGCTGGTTTCACGCAGAGCCGCTGGTGCAGGCCAGCGACCTTCTATTGCAGGAGCGCCCGCTGCGCGCGAGGCCAGCAACGGAAACCCAGCCCCGCCGCCTTTTTGCGGTGGCGCGGAATGCGCTGAAAGGCCCTGCTGCGAAGGCCAAGGCTCCGGCGTGAAAGAGGGTAGGCAGGCTCTGACGCGATAAGCCATATTTCGTTTGCATCTCGTCAAACACCTGAGCAAGGTGCGGCTCAGCCGTGAGTGCCTGCTTCGATCTCTTCAAAAAAGCCGGTTCGTCGGTTTTTCCGTACCCGGTCAGCCTGGAAATAACAACCGTTCATAGCAACATAGACGCCCGGCGGAAGTGTTTGCACAAAGGCCAGCGCGCTTCCTAGGTTAAACAAACCGTCGGAACTGCCGAACTTGTACGGGATCATGGCCCCTGTTAACACGACCGTTTTTCCCTGTATGGCGGCTGAGAGTTTTTGCGCGGTCAGATCCATCGTGTCCGTCCCGTGCGTGATGATAATGCGAGAGGAAGGCGTGGCGCGGCATTGTTCAACAATGAGATCACGGTCGGCCTCAGTCATTTCCAGGCTGTCCACCATCATTAGGGTGCGAATGTCCACCGCAACATTACAGCGTCCTAGAGTCAGCATTTCGGGCAGATGAGAATCTTTAAAGAAAAGCTGCCCGTTGATTTCGTCGTACTCCTTATCGAAAGTGCCGCCCGTAATCAGTATGCGGATGCGCCGCTCGGCGGCTGAAGTTGGCTGGTCCGTTGAACCCACAAGTTGATTCTCACTACGGGAATAACAGTCCGATCAGTGTACGGTGTAAGGAGCTTTCAGCGCGAACGGCGCAATTTCAATGTCGAACTGCTTTCCGCCCGGTCCAACCATCTGATACGTCCCGTGCATCTGGCCGGTGGGCGTCTGGAGCTGGCACCACGACGAATACTGGAAGGACTCGCCCGCTGTCAGGACCGGCTGCTTTCCGATCACGCCCGGTCCTTTGACCTCTTTGGTATGCTCCAGGGCATCGGTGATAATCCAATGCCGACTCAGCAGTTGCACCGTTTCACGTCCGAGATTGGTCAGGCGGACCGTGTACTCAAATACCCACTGGCCCGGCTTTGAGTTTTCAGGGGAATGCCGTGACATCACCTCGACACGGATCTGGCGGGTTACGGCCTCCGATATCGGCGCAAGATCAGACAATGAAGCAGGCATATCAACGGTTATCGTAGCAAGATCCAATCGACGACCATTTTCCGTTCTCCCTTCTGCGAGGAAACGCTGGACAGCTTTCCAGCGAAGAAAAGGAGAAACTCTTTCAGCTAAACGTCGTCCAAGGAAGGAGAATCAACTATGGCTTTAGAAGATTTGCGACAAAGTGAAATGATGGCTCACTTGCTGGATGCGCTTGATAAGGGCCAAGACATCGGACACTACGGACGCCTGACGTTTGTTATGGTGGCTCGTTTCTTTGCTTCCGACGATGAAATTGCGGAGCAGCTCATGAAAGACAAGGATTGCGATGAGCAAAAAGCTCGGCTGCTTATTAAACAAGTGGAAGCGAAGGGCTACAATCCGCCAAAACGCGAACGGATTTTAGAGTGGATGAAACAGCAGGAGTTTCCGATTTGTCAAGATACTGAAAATCCAGGTTCCTGCAACGTGTATAAGTCACTGGAGTTTCCAGCGGAAACGTACGAGAAAATTTCCTCGTACTATGAGCATGGCGGGGCAGCTTAAAGCTGCCTTTGCAACCAAGGAACCATTGCCCTTTTAAAAGTGTTTGACGCCCGGCTGGAGTCCCACCAACGGATGCCGTGACCTGCGCCTTCAACCGGGTAAATCTCGCAGCTTGCTCCTGCTTTCCGCATGCGGTCGCACATGCGCTGGGACTGCTCGAAAGGCACCAGTATATCCGACGTTCCGTGAATAAATAAGAACGGCGGCATATTGCGCCGTACATTCTCAATCGGTGAAAGCTGCGACAATCCCGCTAGAATGAAACTCTCCCACGGTGATCCTTTGATGGCGTCCTGCATCTGCGCCGGTATGTATCTGGAATTCTTTACGAGTGAAACCAGATCTGTCGGAGTATAAATGGCTACTACTGCCTTTACTGCCACATCAGCGCCGCCGCGCAGGACAGCCATGGCCGCCAATTGACCTCCCGCCGACTCGCCAATAAGAGCAATGCGGTTCGGGTCAATGTTATACTCGTCCGCGTGGGCTTTGACATAGCGAATGGCGGACTGCACATCGTCAATCGCCACGCCGAATTGAGTGACGTCCGTGGCTAAGCGGTAGTCAATCGAGAACCAGGCAATACCGGCTTGCGATAAAGGCTCAAACAGCGGTTCCACTTCAGTGCGTCGGTCACCCCTGACCCAACCACCCCCGTGAACGATGATGGCGGCTGCTGTTTTTACCGGCGACGCCGGAAGACACGCATCCAGGCGCAGACTTGCGCCATTGACCTGCGCATACTCGACATCCCGAATGGGTCCAGACGGGTGGATCTGCGCAAAAGCTGCTGCAGTATTTAAGATCATGAAGAAAAGGAGAGACAAAGCCCAACGTCGGGCAAACATGCTGCTTAGTTCGATGTTTCGCACACAGACCGGGTTGCGTTTGCTGCGGGCGATGTGTACTATTACGCTGTTTTTTTCCGGCGCATTGGTTCTGCAAACGAAAGATAGCGGCAACTTCCGGTTTGCTATTTTAGGCGACCGTACAGGCGGCGCGTTTCCGGGCGCTTACGAAGAAGCATGGAAAGAAACGGATGCGGACCGTCCCGATTTTGTGATAAACGTCGGCGACACGATTCAGGGCGGAAATGATGAAACGCTCGATCCCGAGTGGCGGCACATACAGGAACTGCTAACGCCCTACCGGAAGTACAAATTATTCTTCGTTCCCGGCAATCACGACGTTTGGTCGCTCGCCTCCGCGCAGGCTTTTCAGAAGTATACGGGACGTCCTCTCCACTACAGCTTCAATTACAGGCAGGCTCACTTCGTTGTGCTCGATAACAGCCGTTCCGATTCCCTGCCCTTTGAAGAGCTGTCCTTTTTAAAACGCGATCTCCAAGCGAATGAAAAGCAGAAGCTGAAGTTCGTGTTTTTTCATCGTCCCTCCTGGATCTTCAATGTGTTATTGAAGAATCCAGATTTTCCGCTGCATAAGCTGGCTCTACGATATGGCGTTAAATACATTGTTTGCGGTCATATTCACGAGATGCTGCGGTTTGAATTAGACGGCGTGACCTATCTCTCGATGGCAAGTTCGGGAGGACACTTGCGCGACCCGCGCGCGTATGAAAAGGGTTGGTTCTTCCAGCACACCCGGGTCACGGTACACGGGGACGCTGCGGATTTTCAAATTAAAGAATTGGCGGCTCCGTTCGGTCAGGGACGAGCCACGAAGCCTGAAGATTGGGGCGCGGCAGGACTGAAGAAAACACCGGATGAGGAGAAAGCGCACGCAGCGCCGGAGCAATAGGCCGGATGCGCTGACACGCATTTACAAGATAGAGAGTTGATTCAGACAGACGTAAAATACCGGTTCCTAATCGATATGGCCTCGCTCAAACAGATAACATCTCCAGCGTTGACCTTCAGGTTCTTGGAAGTGTCAAGTATTTTGTGTAAACGGCATTTTGCTTGGTTTACCTCAGGCGCT
>CAXTWT010000118.1:0-12958 GCA_964247955.1 uncultured Bryobacteraceae bacterium | reverse complement strand
TTCAGCGGCCAATTTTTTAACATCCTGAATCATCCGCAGTTTACGGGCGGATTTATCAATGACGTGGCTTCCAACGGCTATACCGGCAGCCGCAACGACTTGGTCGCGGGCAATCCGCTTTTCGGCCGTTTTGATCAGTTCTATAGCAGTAACTCGCGCACCGGTCAGTTAACAGCACGTATTACGTTCTGATTGCAAAAAGGAATTTGTTTATACGCCCTCACGGGTGAAATAGCAAGAATCGTTAGAAGCAGCGGACAATAGAGGGACGTATGCAGGAGTACGATGCCGCTCTCAAGCTGTTGCTGCAAACTTCCACTGGTTCGGTGCTTCGCCAGATTACAGGCGGCCTCACGGTCGCACGCTGGCTCAATGTTGAGTTTTCAGAAGTACGGACCCGACGCGCCGACCTTCTTGGAGCAACGGCGGACGATCAACTGATCCATATTGAGCTGCAAAGCTCACATGACGGGGAAATGGCTCTTCGCATGGCCGAATACTCGTTCGGCATCTATCGCCAGTTCCGCCGATTCCCTCATCAAATTGTTTTGTATGTAGGGGAAGCGCCGCTGCGCATGACCGCAACCTTGAGCGGACCAGATCCTGCCTATCCAGCGGTTGTTTTTCGATACACGCTGATGACTTTCGTAACCTCGACGGCGATGCTCTGCTGAGCAGCAATCAGGTGGAAGACAATATCTTGGCTATTTTGACCCGATTACAAAATCAGGCTGCAACCATTCGGCAGATCCTAAGACAGATTGGAACTTTGGAGGAACCGGCGCGGCGTGCCGCCTTTGCCCAATTGCTGATAGTATCAGGATTAAGGCGGCTGGAGCCGGTTATTAAGGAGGAAGCAAGACGCATGCCAATTTTGAACAGTATTCTTGACCATCAAGTAATCGGGCCGGCGATTTTACAAGGTCGGCAGCAAGGATTAAAAGAAGGTCGGCAGGAAGGTCGGCAGGAAATTATCCGACGGCAACTCGAAAAACGCTTCGGCGCTGTTCCGGATTGGGCAGAGGCTCGGTTGATCAACCTCTCGGCTTCCGAGATTGATGAAGTGGCCGTACGTCTTCTGGATGCAACACGCTTAGAAGACTTGTTTCCTCCAGAATCGATCCGTTAACAGGCACTATCATTCTCTTTCCCTGCGCTGTTACTGTCTCTAATTTCTCGTGCTTTTCATCTCCTAAAGCAGAGTGGACTATACAAATCTCGGCAACACCGGACTGAAAGTTTCCCGCCTGTGCCTGGGCTGCATGACCTACGGCGCGAAACAATGGCGGGAATGGGTTCTGAACGAAGACGAAAGCCGCCCCTTTATCCAACGCGCTCTCGAACTCGGCATTAACTTCTTCGACACCGCCAATATGTATTCAAACGGCGTTAGCGAGGAAGTCGTCGGACGCGCTTTGCGCGATTTTGCCCAGCGTGACGAAATCGTTCTTGCTACCAAGGTCTACAATCCTATGCGTAAGGACCCGAACGGTCGCGGTCTTTCGCGCAAAGCTATCCTGACGGAAATCGATCATAGCTTGAAGCGCCTCGGCACGGACTATGTCGATCTCTACCAAATCCATCGCTGGGACTACAACACGCCCATTGAAGAAACCATGGAGGCCCTGCACGATGTGGTTAAATCCGGGCGCGCCCGCTATATCGGCGCATCTTCCATGTTTGCCTGGCAATTCGCCAAGTCGCTTTCCCTTTCGGATCTGCGCAACTGGACCCGCTTTGTTTCCATGCAGAACCATTACAATCTCGTCTACCGGGAAGAAGAACGCGAGATGATCCCTCTTTGCCGCGATCAAAAAATCGGCCTGATTCCCTGGTCGCCGCTCGCGCGCGGATTTCTGGCGGGCAATCGCAGCAAAGGAGGCGGAGGAGAAACCACCCGAGCGAAGACCGACGACTACGCTAATCAGCTTTACTATCAGGATGATGATTTCGTCGTGGCTGAGCGCCTCTCGCAAATTGCCGAAAGGCGCGGCATTCCCAATATGCAGATCGCTCTGGCGTGGCTTCTCGCGAAACCGGAAATCACTGCGCCCATTATTGGAGCAAGCAAGATGCATCACCTGGAAGAAGCCGTTAAGGCGCTCGCTGTTAAATTGTCTGATGAGGAAGTCAAACAGCTGGAAGAACCGTACAAACCGCATCGTATTCTCGGCCACTCATAAGTCTTGCCGCTTGTCGCGGGAGATACTATGCTAGGGAGAAGCGCTTATGGTGATTGAAATTCACAGACCCGAACTGGAAGCTCTGATTACCGAGCGCCTGCTGAGCGGACCCTATCACACCGTGACAGACCTGCTGCTGCATGCTTTGAAAGCCGCGCCTGCCAAAAATGAGGGGTCAAAACCTCAACCCAAAAACGTGATTGAGTTCTTCCGCAAGCTTCCTGAAAAGAGAGAAGGCCCTGACTACGACACGGAATTTTGAAGGTTTAATCTCGCAAACGTTTTGAAGGTTTGATACCTCGGCGGGGTAGGACATACACTGAAAGCAGAGGCTGAGATGGATACCCACCGGGCCGAGCGCGTCTCGGAAGCATTACGGGAAGAGTTGGGAGAAATGATCTCTTATGAGCTCTCCGATCCCCGCATAGGGGATGCTGTTGTCACGGAAGTCCTGGTTTCGCCGGACAAAAAGCAGGCGCAAGTCCGGCTGCATTTTCCTACGCCCGGCCAGTCGCAGCAGGATACGCTGCAAGCACTGAACGGAGCCAAGCATTTTCTTCGCCGAAAACTGGCGGAGCGGCTGAACTTATTCCGGGTGCCGGATCTTCACTTTGAGGCGGACGTATCCGCCGGTTCGCTCGGGAGAATGGAGCATTTGCTGAAGCGGATACGCCGTGGGCGGCCGCGCGACTGATTGTTTGAATGCATTCTCACATGGCGCTGTTGGCCGCATTATTTGTTCCGGCAACTATGAGGAATTTTTGGGACTGAATGTACAGTCGGTAGTCACATCATGAATCCACGCACAAAGAGTTTTGCGTTTTGCTGTATGAAGACAAGCCGGGGGTTGCCTGCGCATGGCTTCAGTAAACGGTAGATTTCTGGACGCCTGCCGCCGCCGCAGCACGGACTTACGTCCTGTTTGGTTTATGCGGCAAGCCGGACGTTATCTCAAACCGTATCGCGACATCCGCAGCAAGCACAGCATCCTCGAGATGTGCAAAAATGCGGAACTGGCTGCTGCTGTGACATTGCAGCCGGTTGAAATTCTGGACGTAGACGCAGCCATCATCTTTGCTGATCTTCTGCTGCCTGTCGAGCCGATGGGTTTGAAGCTCGAATACATCACCGGGGAAGGTCCGCTGATCGAGAACTCCATCACCGAGCCGGAAGATATTGACGACTTATCGACGGAACGAACCGATGATCTCGGCTATGTCGGCGAAGCAATTAAAGCTGTCACGCGCGCTTTGGCGGGACGGGTTCCCGTGATCGGCTTTGTCGGCGCGCCCTTCACGCTCGCCAGCTACATGATTGAAGGCGGCGCTTCCAAAACGTTTGTCAAAACGAAAAAACTCATGCTGGGCGATGAAACGATGTGGCGTCGCCTCATGGGTAAAATTGTTGACGTGCTCGGCGACTTCGCCGGTATTCAGGTCGGGGCGGGCGCGCGCGCCATCCAGGTGTTTGACAGTTGGGTAGGCGCTTTAAGCCCGGAAGATTACGTCCGCTTTGTTCAGCCTTACTCGCGGGCGCTGATTGAGAGAATCCGGGGGGCGGGCGTTCCGGTGATTCACTTTGGGACCGGAGCCAGCGGCTTTCTGCGCGAGTTGCACGCCGCCGGTGGGGACGTGATCGGCGTGGATTGGCGCATGAACATCGATCACGCCTGGATGGAGATCGGTCATCGCGCAGCCATCCAAGGCAACCTGGACCCGGTCGCGCTGTTCGGTCCTTTAGGCGAACTCCGCACGAAAGTAACGGATATTTTAAAGCGAACGGGCACGCGCCCAGGCCATATTTTTAACCTCGGACATGGCATTCTGCCGGAAACGCCCGTCGATAACGTCAAGGCCGTCGTGCAAATTGTTCGGGAGTTCAGCACGAAAAAGCATGACCAAAACTGATGTTGCTATCGTCGGCGGCGGTATCTCCGGCCTTTCGACTGCGTTTTACCTTAAGAAGCAGGGGATTCGCTCCGTCCTGCTGGAAAAGGCGGAGCGCTTCGGCGGTTTGATCAGAACCGATCATATCGAGGGATGTGATCTGGAAGCTGGGCCTGACAGCTTCATCTCCACCAAGCCCGCTGTCGCGAAACTCGCGGCGGAGTTGGGAACGCAAGACCAGTTGATCGGCTCCAACGACGAAAAGCGGCAAATCTTCATCGTTCGCAACGGCGTGCTTACGGCAATGCCGAAGGGAATGGTCATGATGGTTCCCACGGACTGGAACTCGGCTTTCCGCTCGCCCTTGTTCAGTCTCAAAACAAAAGGCCGGTTTCTGCTGGAGACTTTTTCCAAGCCTCGCGAACGGCCCGGCGATTTTTCCGTTCGGGATCTGGTTGCCGATCACTTTGGCGAAGAAGCTCTGGCTTACACCACGGAGCCCTTACTTTCCGGCGTGTACGGCGGCGACGCAGCCCGGTTAAGCGCCCGCAGCGTTCTGCCGCGATTTGTTGATTATGAAAGACAATCCGGCAGTCTGATCAAGGCTGCCCGCCGGGAACGAAAAGCGACGGATAAATGGCAAAGCCTCTTCCTGAGCTTTCGCGGCGGTATGGAAACGCTGACCGAGGCATTACAAGGGAGTTTCGGAGAGGACGTGACTTCCATTCATGCCGAAGTGCAGGAAATCAGGCGTGAGGGAGATAGCTGGCGCCTTCAGACTTCATCCGGACCGTTGGAAGCAGGGTCGGTGGTGCTTGCCTGCCCGGCGTACGTCAGCAGTCGCCTATTGAGGCAATTAGACCCGGCGCTGGCCCACCAACTAAAGTCGATTCCTTACTCTTCCGCCATCCTGGCAACTCTGCTATATCGGAAGCAATCCTTTTCTCACCCGCTGAACGGGTTCGGCTTCCTGGTGCCGCAGCCGGAGCGCCGGACGATAGCGGCGGCAACGTGGATTAACACGAAATTTCCTTCCCGCGTTGCACCGGATCTTGTCGCCATTCGATCTTTTATCGTAGATCCTGAGGCGTCTCGCCACCTGCAAAGCTCCGAAGCCGATCTCATTTCCGCCGTAAAGGCCGATTTGAAGCAGCTCATGGGCATTGCTTCCGATCCGGTCGGCTCGGCTGTTTATCCATGGCCCCAGTCCATGCCCCAGTACCTTGTGGGACACGCGCAGCGTTGCGAACGAATTCTTTCACTTATGGAAAACTGGCCGGGGTTGCACTTTGCGTCCAACTACCTTGACGGGGTAGGGATTCCTGACTGCGTCCGAATCGCGGAGAAAACCGCATATTCTATCGGGCAAAGATCCTTAGCGCACAGCCTATTCTGAAAGAATTTTCACGAAATTCAGACTGCTTTGGCAGCACTTAACTGTTTACTCTTTACCCCCAAACACATCTTATTTGGTAGGGCTTGCACTATGTAAAGCTCACGAAATGAATAGGAGGAGAAAATGAAAATACTGACAGGAATACTGGCGGCAGCAGTTATGGCTTTACCAGCGATGGCCCAAAAGAGCGCAGATGCACGGTTGCAAGCCGCAACCGCAGATTTACGGGAAATGATGAATGCATCGGATAAGGGCATTCCGCAGGATCTGATTGCGAAGGCTTCTTGTGTAGTGGTAATTCCCAACCTGAAAGCTGGCGGCTTTATTGTCGGCGGGCAGTACGGGAAAGGGTTTTTTACCTGCCGCAAGACGAGCGGGGTAGGCTGGAGCGCGCCCGGCTCTCTCAGGCTGTCAGGCGGTAAGTTCGGCTTGTTGATCGGCGGCAAAGAGACGGATGTGATCATGCTTGTGATGAACAAGAACGGGATGACTCATTTGCTCAGCGACAAGTTCCAGATTGGCGGAGAGGCTTCCGCTGCTGCCGGTCCGGTGGGACGCGACTCTTCCGCGATGACGGATGCGGCTTTGAACGCTGAAATTCTGACGTACTCCCGTTCACGCGGCGTATTTGGCGGTCTCGATATCGGCGGATCAGCGGTTACGGAAGACGAGGATTCGAATCGCGAACTGTACGGCAGCAAGATCAGCAACAAGGAAATCCTGAGCAGCAATCCCAAAGTCCCTGCTGAAGCACAGCCGTTCATCCATGAACTGGACCGTATCTCTTCCCGCAAGTAAATCTTAATTTATCTAACCATTTGGAGCCGCTCAGGTCTAAAAGCCTGAGTGGCTTTTTCTTTGTTTTGCCTTCCGAGAGACAATAAGCTTTTGAAGCAGCGCGTGTTACTCCTTCGTAAAATTTTTGTTCTCTTGTTGGTTTCGGTTGGGGCCGCAGCGGCGCAAGGGGAAAGAAACGCCAGTAAAGCCATCATTGGCGCGCCCCAAAACCCGCCGAAGCCGCGCGCTCCGTCTCCGGTCGATGATCGTTCGGCGGCGGAACTGGAAAAGCTGTTGCGCCAGTTCACCCAGATTTTTTCAACGGTTCAAAATGAAAGCGCAGACCGAGTGCCCGTTGATAAAGCCTTGTACGGCGGTGCGATCCCTTCCATGCTTCGCCAGCTTGACCCGCATACCCAGTTTTTCGACCCTGGGCAGTTTGATCAACTGAAGCAGATGGAGTCGTCCGAGCAAAAAGGTTTCGGCAGTGTCGTGTCTATCTTGCCGGGACAAGTCATCTTCTTGCAAACATTTCCGGGCACCCCGTCCAGCAAGGCAGGCATTCAGCCCGGAGACGAACTGGTCGCTATCGGTAACATTGCGATCCGGGCGTTGGAGCCGGAGCAGATCATTCAACTCCTAACGGAAGCCCGCCAGCAAAAAATCACGGCGTTCGTGCGGCGGGAAGGATCTGCAAGGCTCCTGCAGTTTTCCCTAACGCCTGAACTGGTCGATTCTCCCAGCGTGGATCGCGCTTTTCTTCTCGGAGGCGGGTACGGATACATTCGCATCGCAAGCTGGGATCTACAAACCGCCAAGCAGTTCCGGGAAGCGGCGGAGAAACTCGGAGGAGCTTCGCTGCCGGGTCTGGTTCTGGATCTGCGCAACAATCCCGGTGGAGTTGTTTCTGCGGCGCTGGAAGTCGCCTCCATGGTTTTGCAGCCGGGACAAAGAATCTTGACAGCAAAGGGCCGCACCAGTGAGATGCAGACAGCCGATGTGCCCCCGACCGCTTCGCCGTACAAATTCAAGCTCGCGGTTCTTATCAACGAAAAAACGGCGAGCGCATCGGAAATCCTGTCCGGCGCGTTACAGGACCATGATCGCGCGGTGATCGTGGGGCAAACGAGCTACGGCAAAGGTCTCGTGCAGAGCGTGCTGCCTTTGTCCGGCGGCGCGGGACTGGCCATTACCACTGCCTTTTACTACACCCCGAGCGGCCGTTCGATTCAACACCCCTTGCAAAACTCCGCGCTCTCCACAACCTTCAGCGACCACCCCTCCAATGACCGTCCGGTTTACAAGACCGACAACGGCCGGACAGTTACCGGCGGCGGCGGTATCCAGCCGGACGTGCGCGTCAGCGATCCTTCTTTGACACGCCTCGAAACGGTGCTGGATGCAAGTGGCGCAGTCACTTCCTTTGCTACGCAGTACCTCAGGGAACACTCGCCGCTGCCGAATAACTTTTCTGTTACTTCCGAGACCATTGATGAATTTAAAGTATTCCTGGCAGAAAGGCAGATTCAGCCCGGCGTGGCGGAGTGGAGCCAGGAACGCAATTGGATCAGCAATCGCTTGAAGGAGGAACTCGTTACTCAGGCGCAAGGAGTGGCGAAGGGGGACGAAGTTCACGCGAAAATTGATCCGCAGATTCAGGCTGCCCTGGGAGCCATGCAGGACGGTACCGTGATTGCGCGCCGCGCGCCATGACAACGGTACAGCACCGGCATTCTCCAGCCAAATTGCTTTACGGGCAGATCCAATCAGGAAGAAAGTTATATCTAAAGCCAGCCTGTCTGGTTCTTTTATCGTATTGGCTTTGTTATGGCTGCTTCGAAACCATACAAAGAGTCATCAGTTACTACACTCCCTTGCCGACATGGGATTACTGGCGCATTGTACTCAACCTGGATGAGTATCGATCCTTTCGTTTCGGCATTCTCTGGGCGCAGCACAATGAGCATCGAATCTTTTTCCCGAAACTGGTCTTTGCAGCGGATATGCTGCTGTTCCATGGCTGCCTGGGTCTCCCGCTGGTGGTCAGCTTTCTTTGCTATGCCGGGACGTTTGCGGCGCTATCGTCGGTAGTTTGCCTGGACAACCGCCTCCCGAAATCCGAACGCTTTGCGGCGGTTGCGCTGGCCGGCATTGCAGTGTTCTGGCAGGGATGCGCCAATGTGCTGGCGAGTCCGTTTCTTCTGCAATGGACGATGATGCAGTTCGGCACGGCATGTTCGCTCCTGTTTCTGAGTCGCATGAAGGAATCAGTGTCCAGGTTGCCCCTGCTGGGTGTTATCGCCGCCGCTACGGTTGCGACTTACTCCTCGGGCAATGCGCTCGTTCTATGGCCTTTAATCATCCTTCTGGCCTTTCTGCTGAGACTCAATAGATTTCAACTGCTCGTTCTCGCAGGTTCAGCCGTTACGGCGCTTTCCCTGTACTTTGTCCATTACCGCTTTTCAAGCGCGCTGAACTTCCGGAACTTTTTCGCTCATCCTTTCTACGCGTTGAGCTATATCGCATCGTATCTGAGCATGCCCTTCGGCGGAACGGGAGCGCCGTCCTTCGGCATAACTGTGGGGCTTTTCAGCATCGTGGGAATGGCTGTGCTTTGGGGAATTGCCCTGCACCAGCGTATTCACTGTTTGCCGCCTGCAGTTGTTCTTCTTGGCTATAGCGTGTTTACTTTATTAACGGCGTTGTTAACCGCCGGAGGGCGCATGGACCCCGGAGATCGGCTGTTCAGTGCCGCTAAAGCGGCCCGTTACGTGACCGTGCCGCAGATAGGCTGGGGAGCTTTGATACTCCTTTGTTTGTGGATTGGGTGGACAACCTCTTCGAAACGAACCGGCAACGCGCTGGCGTTTGGATTTGCACTGTTGCTGTTTGTCTATTTGCCCAAACTGACTCCCTGGCTTGGAGTAACCGCTGACCTTTTTGCGGAACAGCAGTTGCAAACGGTAAGCCTTGAAAGTGGTCTGATGGATAAGAACATTCTGCTTAAAATTTACCCTGACGATGCAGCAGTTTCCGCCGGGCTTCTCAACCTGCGGCGATTGGGTCTGTCCATTTACTACCGTCCTCACAGTCATTGGCTGGGCTGGCCGGTGCGCCTGTTCGCGCCGGTCCGCAGCGCCGCCATACCGGGCGCAATTACACAAATTACGCCGGTCGATTCAGGACTGCAATTGGTAGGCTGGGCGGACTTCTCGGAGTGGAAGCGTCCTTATCGATGGGTGCTGCTTACGGACGAGTCCGGCAGGATTATCGGCTTCGGCAGTCATTGTCCAGCAGGGTTTCCGCTTTCCGTCCGCTCTTTTATTAATCCTTCTCCCTTCGGCTGGGTTGGATTCATATCAGAAAAGTGGAAGCCGAAAACGATTTCTGCTTACATTGTCGGCTCCCGCAGAAACGAAGTCTTTCCCCTCGCCAACGCTGTAAGCGTTCGATAGACTCAAATGGTCGGGCCGCCGGGATTTGAACCCGGGACCTCTTGCACCCCAAGCAAGCGCGCTAGCCAGGCTGCGCCACGGCCCGAAACTATCAGTTTACCGTAGTGCGCTGTTTACCCGTTTTATTTATCGTCCTGCCTGCGGTCCGACACAATCGTCACTTCCATGTCATCCGCCAGGCTGACAACATGATTGACGAGGCTCTTGCCGCGCAGCCGCTCCATTCCTTTGCCCACCAGCCTGGGCAGAAAGATTTGGCGCGCCTTTTGCGCTCTGGCAAAATCCACTAATGCCTGCGCATGGTCAGATCCGCTCAGCACGCGAGTCTCAATATGCAGATTACGCGCAAAGTTCAGGTGCCGCTCCACGGCTTCCCGTTTGGGAGCCGGCAACGATTGCAGGTCCGCTTTTTCGGCGACAAACACAGCAAAGCAATCGGCATGCGTAACATCGGCCACTCGCTTTCCGCGCCGGATCAGCATGGCCGTGGACGGATCGTCGCTGACATAAATAATCACCGCATCATCTAACCGCCGGCCTCCAGGGGAAACCGGGGATTCCGGTCCTGCCAGGGCATTGGCGTCATCCTGCTCAATGCGCTCTTCCACTTCATGAGCGGTCTGGCGCAGGGCCATTTCACGCAATGCGACCAGAGTCGATTCCCGGAAAAAGTTCTGCAAAGCGCGCTGCGCCTTATCGGGCGGATAAACGACGCCGCGCTCCAAACGGTTCAGCAGAGCGCGCGGCGTCAGGTCCACCATCACGACCTCGTCCGCTTTCTTGACGACCCAATCCGGAATGGTTTCCCGAACCTTCACGCCGGTAATCTGCGCCATCTGATCGTTCAGGCTTTCCAGGTGCTGAACGTTCATGGTAGTCAGCACGTCAATACCGTTTTCCAGAATGAACAGCACGTCCTCCCATCGTTTTTCTCGCGGAGAACCGGGCACGTTCGTATGCGGGAACTCGTCCACAACGGCTACTTTAGGGTGGCGGGCGACAATAGCCTCGGCGTTCATCTCTTCAAAATAGGAACCCCGGTACTCCACCTTTTTGCGCGGCACCATCTCTAAACCCTCTGTTTTGGCAATAGTGTCCTTGCGCCCGTGCGGCTCGAAATATCCGATAACGACATCAATCCCCTTATGTCGAAGAGCCTGAGCTTCTTCGAGCATCTGGTACGTTTTTCCGACACCCGCCGCATACCCCAAGAAAATCTTTAGCTTGCCGCCTTTACTTACCATCGTTTCCGTGTAATCAACACCCTCAAACACTCTACATCCTCCGCGCATTAAACTGAAGGAATGTTGTGCCGCACCCTTTTGGTCCTTGCGCTCGGAGCCTGTTGCGTACCGGCGCAGGACAGCCGGATCTCCGGCGAGAAGATTCGCGCTCATGTCAAGTATCTCGCAAGCGACGAACTGGCGGGCAGAGGCGTCGGCACGAACGGCGAAAAGCTGGCGACGAATTACATTGCTTCTCAATTGCAGGTAGCGGGCCTGAAACCGGGCGGAGACAATAACACTTACTTCCAGCAGGTTCCTCTGGTCGGCTCGACTACTCTGCCTTCGGCCACGCTGTCGTTTTCCGGAAAAGGATCACCGGTCTCTTTCGCTTTTGTGAAGGACTACGTGGGAACGGCATTCTCGCAAAAGTCCGACAACGATTTCGATGCGGAGGCCGTCTTTGTCGGGCATGGAATTGCCGCGCCGGAGTTCGGCTGGGATGACTATAAAGGCGAGAACCTGCGAGGAAAAGTTCTGGTCTATTTCACGAACGAACCTCCCTCAAACGACCCGAAGTTTTTCGGCGGACGCGCCCTGACGTACTATGGACGTTGGGTTTACAAGTTTGAGGAAGCCGCCCGGCGCGGCGCTATCGCAGCGCTGATTATTCATACTACGCCGACCGCCGGTTATGGCTGGGGCGTGGTGAGCGGCTCCTGGAGCCAGGAACGCCCGGAGCTGAAGCTGCAAGCAGGCGAGAACGGTTTAAAGCTGGCCGCCTGGCTTTCGCAGGATGCTGGGTCCAGACTGGTTGCGTCCACGGGCAAAACGCTCGACCAACTGCTTGTCCTGGCGAATGATCAATCATTCCGGCCCATTCCCCTCGGGATTCGCGTGAAAGGGCACATTCCAGTGAAGCTGCGTGACATCCAAAGCCGCAATGTGATCGGGCGAGCCGACGGCGCCGACCCTCAATTCAAATCGCAAGCAGTGCTGTTTACGGCCCACTGGGATCATCTGGGGGAGGCGGTGCCGGTCAACGGCGACAAAATCTATAACGGCGCGGTGGATAACGCCACCGGGTGCGGCGTAGTTTTAGAGATCGCGCGAGTTTGGGCCGCGCTGCCGCAGAAGCCGAAACGGAGCGCCTTATTTGTTTTTGTCACAGCGGAAGAATCCGGCCTGCTTGGTTCCGAATATTACGGCGAGCATCCGGAAGTACCGGCGGGACAAACGGCTGCCGACATCAACTTCGATGCGCTGTACCCGTTCGGCAAGACTCGCGATGTTTCCCTTACGGGCGCCGAGAGAACCACGTTATGGCCCCTGGTGCAAAGCGACGCTAAGCGCTTTCACTTGACGATTACGCCGGATGCGGAGCCGGAACAGGGCCACTACTACCGTTCCGATCACTTTTCGCTGGCGCGCGTGGGGGTTCCTGCCTTCACGATCTCGCAAGGCTCCGATTACCTCGGCAAATCGTCCGACTTCGGCAAGAAAATCTTTGAAGAATACAATGCCCAGCACTATCATCAGCCCTCGGATGAGTACCACGATGATTGGGATTTCGCAGGTATGGAGCAGATGGCGAACTTTGGCATGACACTCGGGCTGGATTTTGCGAACACACCCAAGTTGCCTACATGGAACACAGGCGACGAGTTCCTGGCAGCGCGGGAGAAAAGCGGAGTTCACCGGATTCAGTAAAACTAGGCCGTTAAGCTGCGTCCTGGTCATATCCATCCAGGAAAGGAGCGCCCACATGGTGAAATGAAGTTGATAGATCACTGATTGAAAGTGTTCTGGATTAGATCTTGCCAACAAGCCCAAACTCCCTACCTGAACGCAAGCGACGAGTTTTATGCAATTATAATGAGCCATGCGAGAGTATCACGCCCATGAGACTCAGCGAATGCAGGAACTGGACGGCTTAGCCTTAGCAGACTTCCCGCAGCGGGCAGCCGCTTTCGCTCTTGATATTGTTTTTGTTCTCATTGCTTTACTTGCTGTGCTGGTGATTGGCGGCCTGATACGG